>JAVZUI010000054.1:0-11283 GCA_038879095.1 Pyrobaculum sp.
TCGCCCCACTGGGGCGAAAGAGGGGTTTCAATTCTTTCTTAGATTCTTCTGTGGGTTTTTATCTGGGATGTTAGAATTTGTCTCTTTATAAATTTTTCCTCCGGCGTCGAGCCTTTTGATAGGCGTAGTGGCAAATCCACCACGTGGGTACGGCGCGGTTTTCCTACCACTGGGTAAGTTTATAAACATTATCAAAATCTCCCAAGTAATTTACCAAACTCTACGCAATCCCATAGTGTGGTCCCATTGTAGTTTTGGCTTTAGTAAAGAGTTTCTCGTTTCTGATTTATATAGTTTTCTATTTTTTCTGTAAATTTACCCAGCGGCACGAAATCTATCCATTAGAATTTGTCTTGGCTCTTTTTTACGTGTTGATGTTCTAAAAGTTTTTAAAGTGGGGAAGGTTTTTTGGCGTGGAGCTGTATCTGCTTGTTCTCTACGACATTTCTGACGACGAGCTGAGGGTTAAGGTTGCCGACTTTTTGAAGTCGAGGGGCCTTGTCAGAGTGCAGAGGTCTGCTTTTATCGGCCCGGGCTCTACTGCCCTCAAGCGGGATGTGGAGGCGGGGCTGAGGCGCCTTGTCCAGGGAAGGTCTGGGGTTAACATACAGCGGTTTCTGCTCACCTCCGCCTGCTACAAGACCAGGGGCGTTGTGGGCGACGTGAGGTACGAGTGGGACGGCGGGCTTGTGGTGACTTAGGCCTTCAGCCGCCAGGGGACGTAGTCGACGCCGTCTCGTATGGCGGCGGCGAGGGACTTGGCTTGGCTTTGCACCTCGCCTCTCAGCGACGTGGCCAGCGCCACCAAGGCCTCGAGGACTTTTGCGCGGCCTTCTAAAGCCTTCGGCGACCTCCTAGCCGCGGCGAGGACGGCCTTGTCAACTGCAGGCCTGAACTCCTCCACTAGGTCGTACACGAGGGCTGGCTGGGCGCGCCGGGGCTTATGGAGGTAGCCTATGTGGGGGTTAAGCCCGGCGAGGTGGAGGGCCCTCCAGCACTCCTTCTTCAAGAGGCCGTAGCCTATGTTCAGCGCAGTGTTCACCGGGTCTCTCGGCCCGAGGTCGTACCTCTTCACCCTCTTCTTAAACCCCAGCTGAGGCGGAACCAGCGTCTTGAAGGCCGACCAGTACGCCCTAGACCCCGCCGCCTCGAGCTGCCTCACCTCCGCCACTGTAGTAGCAGTGTTCATTGCCCTGGCGTAGCCCTCCACAGCCGCCGCGGCTCTCTCGAGGCGGCTGTCCCTCGTCAGCTTGTAGTAGTGCCGGAGCAGGGCGGCTTGGTTCTCCAGCTTCCCCTGGGCAAACCTCCTGGCCAGGTCCACCCGCCTCTTTACAAAAGCCGCCACCTGCCTCACCCACAGCTCCACTGGCGGGCGGCGGGGACGAGCCTCGCGGCTGGGCGCCACCCCGGCATGAGCACCACGTCTATCCCAAACTCAGCCGCCTTGACCAGAGCCTTGGCGCTTACCGCCACCCCCGGCACCGCCACCACTATGGAGTCCACCTGGGGAGGCGGTATCTCCACCTTTCCCTCTTTTTTCACCAAGACGAAGACCCCTCTGCGGAAGTACAGCCTCTCCCCCCACTCGTCCACCCACTTCACAGTAGTAATAGAAGGGGCAGGTCTTAGAGCATTTCTCCGCCTTGCCGGGGTCGGCCCCTTCCTCCACCAGCCTGGCCTTCCTGTCCCTTAGCTCAAGCGCCTCTAGGCGGGCTGAGTCGCCGATGGGCACAATTTGGTATTAGTAGCGGAAGGGCTCGGGCTGGACGTATACGAGGATTCCGAAGTCCACGGGGAAGTGGAACATAGACTCTAAGACGAGGGCGTAGGCGGCCAGCTCCGCTCTGTGCCACGGCGCGGGGGCCCCGACCTTCACCTCCACCGGGATTGCCGGCGGTATCAGCGCGTCGACGTACCCCGGGGCCAGGCCGAGCCTGTAGCCCTCCACGGGGAACTCCGCGAAGAAGGGAACTACGTACGCGGCGAGGGAGTCGCCGGACAGCCTCTTGGCCCCCCTCTCCAAAGCCCCGCCCACAGAGGCGTGGTCCCACACAGGCCACGCCGTCTTTAACAGCTCGTCGTACGTAAGCGACCACTGCCTCGACGTCTAGTGGACAAACTCCTCAAACCTCGCCCTCATGGAGTCGAGGAAGTCCTGCCCCGAGGCGACGCCGGATAGGGCGAGCATCTTCGCCGCCGCCACAGAGGCGGAGTACGCGGCTTGCACCACGTAGCCCACCTCCACCTCGGGCGCCAGCTTGACCTTCGCCACCCTCTTCAAGTAGACGTCGCGCCCAGTGGGACACACTTGATACGTCGCCTCCGACACTGTGAGAAAGACAGAGGAGGTGTGTAGCAGAGGCGGCTCGCCCCACCTCCACCCCCTTAGCTCCTCGGAGACGTGCCTAGGCATCCTCGCCGCGTACTCCGCCAGCCGAGAAACCTCTTCAAAAGTAAAAAACATGTCACAACGCACACACGTGTATATAACCCCCACCGACGTAAAGCACTTCCTCTTCTGCCCCGCGGCGATTGCAGTAAAGCGGATAGGCCACGCGGAGCCCCCCGCCGAGTACCTTGCAGAGAGAGGCCAGCTGAGCCCAGAGGCGGCGGCCCAGTTCGCCGAGGTGCGCGCCGAAGTCCCCCTGGAAAGGCCCCCGCTGAGAGGCGTAGTGGACTACCTAGCCAAAGACAAAAACGGCGTGCTGGTGCCGATAGAAGTCAAGGCTCCCACCGGCCCCGCAAACACGGCAGACGTCTACCAGCTGGCGGCGTATATGTGGATGGCAGAGGCGCTTGGCCCCGTCAAATACGGCCTCTTAATAAAAGACAGGGCGTACACAGTGGCCAACACCCCAGAGCTACGCCGCACGCTCCTCTACATAGTCCGGCAAATACTCAAGATATACAAAGGCGCCGACCCCCCATACGTCGCCAACAGATGCCACGCCTGCGGCTTCAGCCGACACTGCCTTTACAAAAGACAAGAAAGAAGATAAGAAAGAAATGGCAAGACAAAGATTAGAGAAGACATTTTGTACCGCTGGGTAAATAAACAAACAAAATCTAAAAATATTGAAAAAATAATAAATTTACTCTTTATATCTACTAAACTGAAACTAATCTACAAAATCCCCCCTCTCAACAATATATATGAAATAACACAAAACTAATTAATGTTTATAAACTTACCCAACAGTACGAAAACCGCGCCGTACCCACGTCGTGGGCATACTACTACGCCTATCAAAAGGTTCGACGCCGAAAGAAAAATTTATAAAGAGACAAATTCTAACATCCCAGATAAAAACCCACAGAAGAATCTAAGAAAGAATTGAAACATCATGATTTTCAACTCCTTCGGAATTTTTATTTTATTAGGAAGAATCTAAGAAAGAATTGAAACTGAATATGTACAGCAGTGTATCCTTACCGTCGTCGTATATAGAAGAATCTAAGAAAGAATTGAAACTGGCTAAACCACCACATGTACTCCTCCATCGCCATTCTGAGGAAGAATCTAAGAAAGAATTGAAACATCAGACTCTAGTGCCGCTTCATACAGCCTAGCAAATTCTTCGAAGAATCTAAGAAAGAATTGAAACAAGAAGACTGTGCTGGCCGACCTCGCCGGGAGGTTTTGGAAGAATCTGAGAAAGAATTGAAATGAAACATATGCCCAGCCAGATAGGCACCTCACAGGTATGAAGAATCTAAGAAAGAGTTGAAACACTGTTGGTTTTGGGTTGTCGTGTTTCTGGCAGAGGCTGGGTGCCGCTTTTGAGGTGTGGTGCCGTGGGGGGCGTCGTGTTGGTGGGTGTGTTTTTATTTGGTGTGTTTTTTGTGGTGTGAGGTTTTTGCGTCTTGGGTATTCTTTGGTGCCTGACTCGGATTTGGTGGTTCAGGCTCTTACGTCTAGGGTTTCTAAGCAGGTGGTGTTTCGCTGGTTGGGGGAGCTTCCGACTGGCGTGTTTGAGGGGCCTGTGAAGTTTTCGTTTTTGTTTGACGGTGGCCGCCCTGTGTGGGGGGAGGGGGTGGAGCCGGTGGTGCTTCAGGGTGGTTCTCGTTACAGGTTTTTTGTGGTTTTGGATCTTCAGCGGGTGGGGGACGACGTGGCGGCTAGGTTTTACAGCCCGCCTTCGCGGGTTCAGCTGTATGGGGGCTACGCGTCGCTTGGCCTCGAGGAGGTGCTTTTGGAGTCGGTGGAGCCTCTTGAGCGGGGGCAGTTTCTTTCTGTCAAGTTCGTCACTCCTGCCTTGTTGCAGTACCCCAAGCCTCCTGGGGTGAAGTCGCCTTCTGTCCACTCGCTGTACCCACAGCCGCGTCTGGTTGTGCTGAGTCTGCTTCAGCGCGCTAGGGTTTACGGAGTGGAGGCGCCCCTCTCTCTACGTCTACGCCCCTTTTGACTTGGTGGAGTCTACCCACGCCGTGCGCCCCGCCGCCGTCTACGTCGGCCCCCACCGGGCGGTCGGCTTCGTGGGGCCTGTCTTGTACCGGGTCAACGCGCCGGAGAAGAGGTGGAGGTGGCTTTCGCTTCTCTTCTCCATGGCGCGCTTCATCGGCGTGGGGCGCTCCACCTCTATGGGCTTCGGCTGGGTGGAGGTCTCTGTGGTTAAGTAGGTCGTGGCCTGGGGGCCCAACTGCCCGGGCTCTAACGCTGGAGGCCTTCGGTGAAGTAGGCCTCAGCCGCCGCCGGCGAGCATCCCCTCGACGACCTCTCGGCACTTGTCTTTGTACCGGACGTATATCTTGCCCCCCTGTGTTTTTACGCATATCGCCGTCCTTTCCAGGCCTGCGTGGGCTATGTAGTTTCTCTTGCTGACGTCGCATTTGTCGCCGGCCTCGCAGGGCGGGGGCTCTTCTTTTTTTCTTTTTAGCTGGATTGCCGAGAGTGTTGTGAGGTCGTATATGTAGTTGTAGTCGACGTAGCGCCCCTCTGGGAGTGGTGCGTACTCCCTTAGGAGCGCCACCCTCTCCTCGACGTCACTTATTTCGTGGAGTAGGATGGTTCTGGCGGGCTCGTGTAGTGGGAGGTTTTTCAACGTGTCGAGGTCTGTCCCTCCCTCCTCGTCTGTCTGGACGTGGCCGAAGTGTTTGGTGTAGACGTCTACGGCCATGGCTAGGTAGACGGGGGAGGGGTTTACTGCGTAGCTCCTCTCGATGGCCACGTCTCCTGAGGGGCTCGCCGCCCCGCGGGCCTCGACCTTCACCTCCCGGCGCATGGCTTCTTGGGCTTCTTCCACTAGCCTGCGCGCCTCGTTTGCGGCGTCTGCAAGGGCTTTGGCTTTTTCCACCATGTACAGTCCGAAGCCGTAGGCTAGGGCTTGGGCCGTTTGGGGGAGCCGCGCCTTTTCGTACAGCGCCCGGTACCGCTGGTTGAGCCTCTCCATCTGCTGGGGTGCCCTCTCGGGCTTTGCCATGGCGTATAGCCTCTCCTCCAGCTCTTCTGCCATTTTGCTGACGAATAGGCTGGGCTCTTCGCTTATTCGCTCTAGCTTGACTATGTTTATCCTCGAGCGTTCTCCGTCGTTGTATACGGGGTCTGAGTTGAAGACTGCGTAGCAGACCTCTCTGCGTTGAGCCGCGCTTATGTACAAGGCGGCGACCTCCGAGGCTTTGTACAGAGTGGCGGCTAGGTAGTTGACGCCGTGGGTCATGTCGACGGCGACGGCGTCGTACACCTGTCGCTGGGCCTTTTCATACAGCGCGGCCAGCACGGCCGTCTCGGCGTTTTGCAAGTCGCTGTGGAAGTACGCCGTAATCTCGTTGCCGGCTTTGTACACGCCGGATCCGGGCACCACCACTACCTCTGTTCTGTCGGCGTAGTCCTGTAAGTAAGCCCTCACGTATGCGCCGAGGAAGGCCCGCGCCGCCTCCACCACGTCGCCGTACCCCGCCTCACCCCGCCGCATCTTTGCGTAGAGCTCCTCCAGCGCCTTTCTGGCGTCGGGGAGGACGTCGGGGTAGTCGCCTGGAAAGGCGAGGGTGTCCAGCCCGACTATTACCACGTCCGGCTCGTGGCCCGCCTCCACTAGGGTCTTTACAATGGCCGCGAGAGATGTGCGGGACCTGACGCCGTCTTCTACGTACTCCATCTCCGACGGCCTTGGGCACCTCCCCCGGGGGATTCTGGGCCTTATGTAGAGGCCTTCCCTCCACTTAGTCGGCAACCCCCACGAGGCGAGGACCAGGGCCCTTCCCATACTGCCAACACCGGCAGTATTTAAAAACATGGATCCACCTAGGACGCCGACCTGCCCCCTCTGCGCCGTCCGTGGCGGCGTAGGCGCCGTAGCCTGTTCAGATGGGGGCTACTGACCAAAAATACGAGGCTTCATCTCTTATGCGCGGATGTGTTGAAGGGCAGGTTGGGTCTGCACTTGGGAGTTGTTGGGGGACTTGGACGGCCTGTGAAGCGGCGGGGGTAAGAACTCACCGCCGAGAGTTTGTGAGGTTGGTTAAGCTGGCTTCTGGAATAGGAGGGGCGGCCCGCCGGCGGTGAGGGACGTGGTGGGGGCCGACCTCAGCCCCGAGGCTCTGCGGGGGCTGTTTTCGCCGTGTCTGAGGAGTAGGAGTTGCGTTGAGTGTAGAAAGGTGGCCAGCGCGTTGGAGCAATGGGCGGCGAAGATATACCTGTTTCACCTGGCAGGGAAGGGGGGTTCTACCTAGTCCTCCCGCCTGGTTGCGCCGGGACTTTTTCTACGCCGCGCTTTACGTTTCTGAGGCTGGAGAGCCCGGCGGACTTGCTGTGGGCCGCCGAGTGCAGGGCGTCGCCGGTTGTGCACGTCCCCGGCGTCGCCAGGTACTTCTTCTCCAAGTCTCTGAGGCTGGAGAGGGTGTTCGCCATACCTGCCCCGGCGTGGTTTGAGGTGGTGGGGCCTCCGCCTACGCTGACGCGCGTGGTGAGAGGTAGGTACGCCGGGGGGAGGGCAAGTTTTACGGAGACTTGGCCTGGCTCGACTTGTTGAGATTCCTCCACAGGTGGGAGGTGAACTTCGCCGTGGGGAGCTTTGTAATCTAGGCGCCGGGCCCGCCGCCTTGCGCCCACCTAGGCCGCGCCCGCCTCTTCACCTCTTCCAGCGCCCTCTCGTGCTCCTCAGTCCACTTGGTCTTGGCCCTTAGTTGCTCTACGTATCTTACGACTGCCCCCACGAGGCTTTTGACGCTGGCCGCCGCCTCTCCCCTAGTCCTATACTTAGAGAGGGCCATGTCTGGGTCGGGGCCGTGGTACTGGTAGTCGTGTAGGTTTAGGGCACGGTCTGTGATGTATGAAACGTCTACATAACCCAACCCCTCCAACATCAAAGACAGCGCCATCATCCTAGACGTAGGCACCCTCGGAACTGCCCTTTCCTCTAGCCACTTCCTCTCTTCCTCGTCTTTGGCTAAGGCTTTTAGCCTGTCGAGCTCCAGCCTAAGCAGAGCGGCGAGGACGGCCCTCCACGCCTGGAAAGCCTTCCCCGCGGCATTTCTCACAAAGCCCCTCTCAAGAAACTCCAACGCCAGAAGAGACTCCACCAACGCCTCTAACAGCCTAGCCGAGGCGTACTCCACAGCAGAAGGCTTTGGAAGCGGCTTCTCCAAAGACTCGTACACGTCCACGTCTATTTAGTGGTTTAAAAACACGTACGACGTCTCGCGCCTATGCGCCCAGCGCCTTTCTCACCGCCTCGCGGTGTAGGGGGGTCTGCCAGGCGTAGTACTTGCCGATGCCCAGCTCGGGGTCTTTTTCCGGCGGCGGCGCGTCGATCCAGAGGTATTCGTCGCGGTATTCTGTAATTCTTGCCACTAGGTTTAGTTCTATCAGCTTGTTGACTAACGCCTCTGCCCTGCTCATTTCTTCAAGTAGGACGTCGGGGTCGTCCAGGGCGCTTCTCAACACCTCTCTACCCGCGGGCAGGCTCCCAACGAGGTCTCCCACGCCCCGCTCGGCCGCTAAGTCTTTAACCACCTTCTCCGCATCCCACCCCGCCTTGTAAAACAGTTCTAAATACCGAGGGTTTCCGCCAGTCCACCGCCACACCTCGTCGAAGGGCGGCTTGTCGCCGGGTAGTTGTTCATACAACTGGCGGAAGCCGTCGCGGGGCATGTTCCACATCGCCCTAATCAGCGCCCAGCTGTGCCTGCCTACCTTACGCCTAGTTACGCCTTCGCTGGAGGCGACGATGATTACAATCTTGTCGTACTTAATTGAGGGGTGCTCCACCATGTTTAGAAACTGTTTTACGAGTAGTTCAGCCCTGTCTAGCCCAACGGCTTGGAAGACGTCGTCTGCCAACACGGCGATTTTCTTATTCCTCCCTCTCTTCACCACGCGGTACAGCGCCTCGACGGCCACGTCGATAAGGACGTCGGCGTCGCCTAGGGGGTCTGGGAGCCTCTTGGCGAACATCTTTACTGCTTGCTTAACGAAGTCTTTCAACTCTTCTGTGTAAATCAACCTCTCCTCCTTGGCTAGGGGGCTGACATATGCCACGGAGTAGCCGTGTTCTTTCAAGACTTCGACGGCTTGTTTTAACAACGCCGACTTGCCGCACCCCTCCGGCCCGTAGACCACTAGGGGGAAGCGGGTGCCCTCCTCGGCCAATGTTTTTAACTGTTTTACTGCCGCTTCTCTATCCACGAATTCGACTTCGCGGCCGGCGAATAGAAGCTTGACGCGCCTCACGTGTTAGTCAACAATCCAATTTATATCTACAGTATGTGGTTGCGGCACTTACGCCGCTTTCGTGCACCTGTGTCGTCGGGGCGGTGCCGTGGACACGGCGTCGGGGTTGGGCTCCGGGCAGAGCGGCGCGTGCTGGGCTTTGTGGGCTGATTAACCGTGAGGCTTGACGCCAGGCGATAAGTAGCCGTAGGCTTGGCGCCGCCTGGGATCCATTCACCTAATTGCCGTTGGGGAACTCTGCGGCTGAGGGCGTCTAGTAGCCGCCGGACGGCCGTCGGTGGAGAGTGTGCGCCGAGGTGCTTGACCTTTTTTGTGCCACGGCGCCGAGAGCCGGGGCATAGGCGGCGCTGTTTCGACGACGTTTTCCGTTAGACGTTTTCATAGTCGTGCCGTCTGGGGATGCCGCCCGGCGGAGCCGCTGGATCACGTCGCGAGGCGCAGGCCGGCGTCAGAACGGCGGCGGACAGCCCGGGCGAAAGCCAGAGGCTGAGGCGCGGTGAACGTAGCGGAACCGAAAGGCGCAGACGCGCCTCTAGCCGAGCCGCCCCTACTGAAAACTACTTACATGTTCAGCGCCTTTCTCACCGCCTCGCGGTGTAGGGGGGTCTGCCAGGCGTAGTATATGCCGACTCCCATTTCGACGTCTTTCTCGGGGGGCGGCGTGTCTATCCAGAGGCGTTGGTCTTTGTCGTAGACGTAGGTAATTAAGTTCCACTCGGTTAACTTCTCCACGAGGCCGGGCACGTCTCGAATGCTGTGAAACAGGGCGTCGGGGTCTTCCAAAGCCTTCTTCAACACCTCCCTCGCCGCGTCGCCAAGCCCAGCCAACTTACCAACCAAACCACGGGACTTCACAAACTCCTTCAACAAACCCCCCACGTCCCAGCCCGCCTTATAAAGCTCTTCAAGGTAGCGCGGGTTTCCGCCTGTCCACCTCCAAACCTCTTCGAAGGGAGGCTTCGGCCCCGGCATGGCGTCATACAGCTGTCTGAACCCCTCCCTAGGCATGTTCCAAATCGTCCTAATCTTAGCCCAGCTGTGCCTCCCCACTCTCTCCCAAGTAACCCCCTCGCTGGACGCCACTACTATGACAATCTTCTCGTACTTTATTGAGGGCCACTCAATCATGTTTAGAAACTGTTTTACGAGAAGCTCCGCCCTATCAAGGCCGATTGCCTGAAAGACGTCGTCTGCCAACACTGCAATCTTCCTATTTTTGCCTCTCTTGACGATGCGGTACAGCGCCTCGACGGCCACGTCAATAAGGACGTCGGCATTGCCAAGAGGGTCAGAAACCCTCTTAGCAACCTCCTTCAGCAAAGCCTTCACCGCGTCTTTGAGGTCCTCAGTATACAGAAGTCTCTCCTCCCTCTCCCTAGCCAAAGGACTGACGTAAGTGACGGAGTAGCCCTTCTCCCTCAACACTTCCATCCCCTGCTTCAACAATGCCGACTTCCCACACCCCTCAGGCCCGTACACCACAAGGGGGAATCGTGTGCCCTTCTCCGCCAACTCCTCAAACTGTTTAAGCGCCACTTCGCGGTCGACAAACTCCACCTCACGGCCTGCAAATTGAACCTTTATCCTCTTCATAGGCTGGCGGACCTCTTTTCGACTCTTTGTAACGCCCTTTTGTGTTTCTCAGTTCGCTTAGGGCTATCTCGTAGCTTCACAATATAATTTTGAATCAGAATATTTAAGATTATGAGGGTCTTCTCTTAGCGGGCGTCTCGCTTGGGCTGAGCCACGGCGCCGAGCGACCCGTGGCGTAGCTCCTTAGGCCTCTGCAAAACCGTGCCCTCGTCTCTCGCTGGGTTGGCGGCGTTGGGGGCTTGAGCGTCCGCAGGGTTGTATGTGTTGTCGGAAGGTTTAAGGGTTGGCGTTTGTGCGTTTCCTTTCGTATCCCGGGCGCCTCCGGGGGCTGGCCAGGTGACCATGCGGCGCCCTGGGGAGCCGCGCCCGGGTGGCCTATGCCCGTGGGCCCGGGGCCATGCCCGGCAGGCCTACGACAGAAGTTCTGCGGGAGCAGGAAACACCTCCCTTTACGTGTCTTTCACACTCCGTCGTCATTTTAACCTGACAGTACGATGTAAATTAGATCATCTGTAAGTATAAATATGTCTTGACTAATCTTTGTCTAAGCGGCGCCGTCTACATCGTAGAATCCTGACATGAGTTGTAGCTCTCCTTGGCGCGGCACTGCGTAAAGCTGTGCAGAAAGTGGCTGGTCGACTACCTCTCGGAGCACAAGCCCGCCGGGGAGCACGCAGTGGAGCTTGCGTGTAGAGACGGTTGCGCCGTCTTGACGAGGGACGTCGACGCCGTGAGGAGGACAAGAGAGCTCCGGTGCGACGCCCCCACCCTCCTATTCAGCAAGGGGAGGCTCTGGCTAGCCGAGTAAAGCCTAAGCCAAACACGGGCAACCACAAAGACGCAACCCCCAGCCACGCTAGAAAAACTTCCAGAGTCCTCCAAAGTAAAAAGACCCAAGACACATTTTAAAGGCAATATTTCGGGCCGCTGGGTGAATTTACAGAAAAAATAGAAAACTATATAAATCAGAAACGAGAAACTCTTTACTAAAGCCAAAACTACAATGGGACCACACTATGGGA
>JAVZUI010000055.1:0-11072 GCA_038879095.1 Pyrobaculum sp.
GAAAAGATGTAATTGAGAGCATACCGGCGATTAATGTATGGCGTATAGTAAATAATACGTTATACGAGGTATATGCCATAGATGGTGAAGATATGTATATATTTAATTACACCGTGAGGCCGGGCTCGTGTGGCGTATTTTCCTCCATTTTGCCCGTAGCCCCCTCAATCTGGCCGTATGTCAAGGAGGGGAGGGTGATTAGAACTAAATACGTGGCGAACGGCACTGACCTATGGCGTGGGGTAAATACTAGGAATATTGTTACTTCTATTTTCAGAGTGGATAAAGATTTGGTAGACTGTCAAGGGCCGAGCGGCAGGTGTTATGTAGTTGAAATGGTAAGCGATATAAAAAGCAATATTAGACGCGGCGGCGAAAATTTAGAGGGGCGCCACCGCTACCGCTATGTCTATTATATTGACCTAAGCGGCGTGGTAGTTAAGGCAGAGAAATACGACCCGACGCAACCAGGCAGCCCGTTGATGTCTGAAATAAAGCTTGTGGAGTGGAGATAGTATGAGGGCTACCTATTTGTTACTATTGTTAATCGCCGTGACCTTGTTTACCATAATGGCGTCTGCTGGCATAGACTGCAAATCTGACTGCACATGTCAGAAGTGTTGTATAGATGGTCAATGCTCCTCGGGCAGGTGGAACGGAACTGTGTGCGGATGCGGCGAGGGCGATCCACAATTATCACCTGCCAGCAATAAATGCGGAGGTACATACTATCCGGTGCCGCGTAGTTATAGTAGCGTCGATGATTTTATGAGATCGCTAGGCTACTGCCGCTCGTGGTACGGCGGTAGTTATAGCGATACAGATTATACGAAAAGAGTCGGCGAGGGGTATTGTAGATACCAGGCAATAGTAGATCCTAATAATTTCCGAGTAACTTACAGAGACGGCCCCGAGCCGAATCCCCAGCCCGCTTATTTCTGCAATGGGAATCCTGACTTATGGTGGCCTTGGGGTTGTGAGCGGAATACTATTGAGGAGTGGCATAGGGTTTGTTAACCCAGTCTTTTTTCTCTTCACTTGTGGAACTACTCCGCTGTGGCTATTCTAAACCTCTCCCCGCCTCTAACGTCAGTGACTTCACTCTGCCCAGCCGCTTAGACTTGTTCTTCGCGTTTCACGCCGGGGTTACGACGGCGCAGAAGAATTAACGTTCCCCCGCCGCAGAGAGCATCTCTCAATATCTCAGCCAACGGCGGACTTCTACTAGTTGTTAATGAGTCTTTATCCGATAACGAAAAAGCTTTAAGGCACTGTTAGCCTTAAGCACAGAGGGCTTAACGTTTAACAAATCTGTTTACGATAATTTACTGCCAGAGAGGTCATTGCTAGAATGGGGATCTGTGGCGTATTAGCCAGCTGACGCAGTAGCGCCCGCTTGAGCTGGCGGCTCTTTGGCAACTCTCACACCCCGCTGCAACCTCATATATCTCTATTGCTCACCAAATACCCTACTTTTTTCTAAAACTACAGCGGCCAGCGCCCCGGCCTAGCACATGTAGTGCCCGGATAAGCGGCTGAGGGCGTAGTTGGGACCCCTCACCAACTCCATTACGGTACTGGAACCAGTGAAGAATCTACAAAACTAACTTGTTTGTTGGTATTACCTCCGAAATAATTGTGGCCATCTTGTTTGTTGTATTGGGCATATTGGGATTTTAGTTTCAGCCAACTCTCCCCTCATACTGTGTATAAGTAGTGGGGAAATAAAGGCGTATTTTCTGAACGCCATGTCTTATCGCTTGGCTAAATACTCGCCGAGGAGGAGGCTTGGTGAAATTTGTGGCGTTTTTGCCAGCCGCCCAGCGCTAGGCCTCTGTAAAGATATTGAAAAAGTTGCGACCATAATTAGCTACATCCTCATCAAGGTGCAGGCGTAGGTGGAGTAATGGAAATACCAGTAGCACTACTGCTCTACACCGCCGCGGCGTTGTCTTCAATATTCCTACTGCTTAGGGGCGACGAGGAGTGGCACCTGCCTCTGGCCGGCGCGGCGCTGGTCCTGCTGGCACCCCTCGTGGTGTATTTCGTCTTCCAACTGGCGGCGCCTCACGTACAGCCGCCTGTGTACATCTACGGCTTTTACGACGTGGAGAAGGTTGTCAAGGAGTTGGCGGAGAGAATTGAAGAGGCTTTTAACGCCGCCTTCACCGCGGCCCGCGGCTTTGCCTACGCCGTGGAAGCCGCCTCAATCGTCATGTCGGCGGCTCTCGCGGTGATTATCATAGCAATTGCGGCGGCTCCCTTCACCGCCGGCGCCACACTGGCGCTGGCGGCCAAGGCCTTCAAGGCCTACGAAATCGCCGACCACATATGGCACGCCGCGGTAAGCGGCTACAACGTAGCCACCGGCATGGCCATGACCTACCACGTGCTGGGCTGGCTGGCAAAAATAGCCGCGACGTGGGCAATACCGCTTTTCTTCATTGGGATGACGCTGATGCTACTACCCCGCGTTAGGGCGTTGGGCGGGGTGTTGTTCGGACTGGGGCTGTTTCTCTACGTGGCTACTATCTCCGGCGCGTATATCACGGGGGAGGGCATCCCCCTGGCCCAGTGGCTAAACGCCACCGCCAAGTGGGCCAACTCGGCGCCTAAGCCGAATTACACCCTATGGTCGGCGCTGTTTGCTGACGGCGGCGGTCTGGCGATGCTCCGCGTGGAGAATAGGCTAGACGTGCGGCAGGTGGAAGAGGCCATAGAAGAGCTTCAGAGGGCGACTAGGCCTATAAACGCCACCCTCAACATCTCGGAGACTAGGCGCTTCCTCCAACGCCATAGTCAAAACGGGGTATTCTACGCCGTGGGAGGCCAGTGGGTCCTGTTGCCGGCTGGTAACAAGACGTGGCGGGGGCTAGACGACGAGGAGCCCTACGCGGTATACGCCTGGCTAGACGTGCCGAGGTCTGTGGAGAGGCTCGAGTGGTGTGTACAATACGACCAGCTAATTGACATAGCTAGACAGATGGTGGGTAACATCGCCATTGGCAACGCCACCGCCGATGAGTGGATGAGGAGGGTGTCAGAGGCGGAGTGTAAATTTTACAACAGGGTGATGCCCTGGCATAAGATATACACAGGTCCGCAATCCTTCTGGCGCCTCCTCACGGCTGATGTAAATATAACAGTTGTCTATGGCAACGCCACTCTGCTAAACGAGACTAGGCCCGGCGCCGTCGGCGTGTGGGGCTGGATCGCGGCGCCGGATAGTGAAAACTACCGCGGGGGCAACATGACGATTCGCAGGGGACTTCTCGTGTACGATCCCGGTTGGAACTCTACTCACTATGTTAAGCCGGCGGCTGGGGGGACGGCCTCTAACTTCACCCTGTGGCTTGTACAAGCTCCCAGCCCCACTCTGGGCGATGTTAAGACGTTTTACAAGTGGAAGGAGACTTGCGAGTGGTGCTGTGGGTGGACGTGTGACGACCTTGGCAACTGCTGGTGTTCCCAGTGGTGCTCAGCCACTAGGGATGTCTGGGAGGAGCCTAGGTGGAGTAAGACCACTTACGACAGCGCGGCGTCTGTGCCCACCCTCCGCTACCTCCGGCCGTGGGTCCCAGAGAACCAGACCACCCACGCCGTAGTCGTGGACTACATATACAGAGACTGGAGGGTGTGGCACGAGTTACAATACGGCCCTTGGCATGGCGACGGCACACCGCCCTCATATGCCTCGTGTTGGACACATGGTAACTCCACGTACAAACGGGTAAAGCTGTGGGATGTGGGCAGTGTCAGTAGATACGTATACGGCTTCGCCTGGCTACACGCAGTGGAGCTGTCGGTGGATGATAAGCGGATCGCCCTACCCGACTACTACGACGAGGCGCCGGACGTTGACAGCGATGGAGTGCCGGTGGTCAATTTGCTAAGGGGCGCTGAACACGACCAGTACTGCTCTGTGGATGTGGAGACCCTCCCCCGCCTAGGTGGGGGCTTGTGCCGAGGGCGGTTTCTAACCTCACTTATATCAACCGGGAGGCCTTTTTCTACCTCCTCGCCGCTGGGAACTACTCCCGGGCTTATCTAGAGGGGGTGGTTAGGAGGTTTACCCCGGCGCAGCGGCCAGAGCCTTTTGGAAGTCTCTACGAACAGTTATTCCACTACTACTACAACTTAGTTAGGGAAAAGCCCTACTTCCCGCTTCCCGACCCAACGCCGAGGAATTACACCCCCTACAACTTCTACGTAGCATGCATTAGATTCGACTGGCGTAGTGAGAAAGACGCCGTAGGCCGTCTAACGCTTTGGCCGGGCAACTCCACTTGGCTGATGCAATACCCCCTCGGCGACTCTCCCACAGCTAGGCAGTTTATCGCCACGCTGGCGGAGAGGTGGAGGTGGTTTTTCAACCACCCGCCACCGCCGCCGCCGGTCCAGCTGGCAACTAGCTGGCAAATACCTTGGAATAACTGGACCGCCCTGCCGTATGCGCCGGCTAGGGCACCACCCCCGCCTCCCCCGGATCCCCGTTGGGGAGTTTCCTTCTGGGACGCGGGGCTCGCCCTTCTAAACCCATTCACATGGGGCGAGCTGTGGGGTAGGCTGTTTACGGCCCTATTCATCTCCGCCTTCGCCGCCGCGGTGGTGTTGGAGGTGTTGGCGGTGGTGTTGGGCTTCCCCTCCATAGGTCAGTTCCTTGTGGCGCTGGCGGTGCACGTGGCGCCTAAAGGCGGCCTACGGCAAGGTGGTCATCCCCTGCGGCGGGGAGAGACACGTGACGCAGAGGCAGAAGCGCTTCGGCGGAAAGACGGCGTCTAGGGAGGAGCTTGAGGAGCTCTACCGCTTTCTAAAGGCCACAGGATTCCCGGCGCTGGACGGCTTCTACGAGAGGATAAAGACCAGCTTTAAGTACAGAGCCCTAGTCAACGCATGGGTTATTCAACATCAGGATAAGTGTCAGGGAGAGGCATGGGAAAAATACTACAGAAAGCGAAAACAACATTACTAGCGGTGATGCTGATAGCCGCAACCGCGGCGGCAATAGACACAAATGCATTGCAGTCCACTCTCGGCCAAATGCAAACCACGGCTCTTACAGTACTGCAAATCTTTTTCAAATCAATTCCGGTTATAGCAGGCGCGTTGCTGGCTCTCTGGGCGTTTTTCAGACGCGACGTGGATACGTTGATGAGATCCGTCTGGTTCCAGCTCATCGTAGTTGCCTTCTTCATATGGCTGGCTCTAGGCGTGGCGGCGCAGGTTAGCCCGGAGTTCAGACCGCTGTACCAAACTCTCACGGGTAACGGTTGCCCATTCTACTGGTGCCCGTAACCCGGGTTTTTTCCAAATCTCCCCCTAAACCTTTTTCCTCCCATGGCGGAGGTTCTGGTGTTGAAGGAAGGCAGGTTAGTGACGCATGACGTCATTGATCATGCAACTCCCTACGCGCATTTCGATGGAGTGACACTGAGTCTAGTTCTACCCGAGCCGCGGAGACGTATTTCCTCCTTTGACTTATTGGATTTACAATTCGACGACCCGTTCAGTCTCTTCGCCCAGCTCTGGGCGCTGTATTCCAGGCTGTACGGCCGTTGTCGTTTTAGCTGGCGGCCGCCTTCTCGATTTACTATTTCCTGTTAACCCCCCTTTTTCAATTTCCGATTACCTCCTTCTACTGTCTATGTCGAAGAAATCTATCTTACAGCTGGTGGAGGGCGCCAGCTTGTTGGGAGGGGTGGTTATCATCCTTTTGTATCTTATTTGCATGCATCCTCAGATATATCTTATTTTCTTTCGTCATGCCTCTGACGTTTGTCCTGAAAATGTTGAATGACACGTTATAGCTCAGTATTTAAAAACAACTGCAGATTCAATATCGGCAGAGGCGGCACGCGTAGACATGTACATAGACGCGTCGTCACCCGAGGACTTCGTCACCCATCTCCTATCGCTTAGACAGGGATTCGGACTGGACACGGTCAACTGGGAGGTGATAGCGCTGGGCACTAAGGAGGCTGACGGCAGGGAGGTCTGCAAGGGGAGGCCGCCGTCGCCAGTGGCGCGCTACGCCAAGCCGCGCGTCCATCCGCAGTTCCGCGGAGGGGACGTACTTGGCCGCGGCGTCTACTGGTTCCGCCCCCTGGGCCTTCTGAGGAGGGGGCGGGAGTGGGAGGTGGCAACGTCTTGTAAACGCTCTCTGCCTTGGACGGGCTGGGAGAGGGCGTCTGTCGACGTGGTCCACTCCCTCCTCCTCTCCCATGCCCAGCGCTACTACTACATGTACTGGCCCAGGGGACTGCCGGAGAGGCCGGAGGAGCTGAGGCACGTCGTGGTTTTCGGGATATCAATGGCAGGGAAGACCTCATTCACCAAGGATATGCTCCGGAGGCTGGGGTCGTTTTACGTTCTGGACATCACCACAAACGCGGAGTACAGCGACGTTGCGCCAGTGGTTGAGGGCGGCGTTTCGCTCTCCCAGTTTTCTGTGGAGGAGCTGGTGAAGCTCTACACGATTGCCATTACGGCAATAATCGGCGAGGAGGAGAAGGCGTCTCTTACGGGGGTGCAGCTGGGCGTGTTGCGGCGCTTCTCATCACACCTCCGCGACTTGTCCTCCCTCGTGGAGGCCATCATGTCGGCCGCAGACGTGCCGGACATGACCAGACAAGTGCTGACGTCGAAGCTGTCGGCGCTTTGCGAATCTTTCGACGAATATGGCACTTGCAGACCCCACCGGTCGCTGTCCAAACCGCTGAAGCTCCCAGAGCCGCCGGCGGTGATTAGAATCGATCCCGCAAACCAGGCGGTTGCGGCCTTTGTAGTCCACGGCATAGTGACGACGTTGTTGAAGCGGGCGGCGCCAAGGCCGACGTACATTGTGATAGACGAATTCCACCGCGTCATGCCCAAGTTGCGCATCGAAGACCCCGTGATGGAGACTGTGACAGCGGGGCGCCATAAGAACTACTTCATCTGGGTGTCAACACAATCGCCGCGGCATCTCCGCGAAGACGTCCTCGCCGTATTCCCCACACAAGTGTTCTTCCAGCTCCGGGAAGACGCCGACATCGCGGCGCGGCTGTTGGGAGTGCCGCCCGAGGCCGTGACGTCTCTACGGACGTTTGAATGGCTCGCCGTGACGCCGGCCGGCAGGCGGAGGAGCGCTATTCAAAACAAAGCCTAGTTCGCAATGCAGACATGAGAGTATACGACCTCCTCGGCGTAAGCTCCTACGCCCTGCTGAAATACGGCGTATCGCCGGACGACCCGGTGGAGGAGGCACTACAAAAGTTGAGAAGAGCCGGCGCGGAGCACATCGCGAGACTTCTGGAATCTCTTGACGCGTACAGGCTATGGAAGCAGATGTCGTAAAAAGGATAGTTGAGTATCTGGAGCGCAACGGACCGGCCAACGTCTACACCCTGGCGAAGGAGCTGGGACTCCGCTCGTACGGCGTGGCGGAGTGGTATGTTGAGAAAGCTATGCGACATGGCCTAGTACAAACAAAGAAAGTAGCCAATATGCGTATAGTGTACCTCCCCGGCCAAGACCCCCTTAGCGCCGTGACTGTGAGAGACGTTATTCACTGCCTGCAACGACTGGCGCGCCGCAACGGGGCGGAGCCTGCCCAGGCAATATATCACTACCTAGAAAAATGCCTCTAATTTTCCCCACCCTTTCAATCAACCCTTCAAATCCCACTTTTTCCACATTTTTCTGTACGTAACACACTGCCATGATGGCAAAGCCCTGTCTGTTGCTGTTCGCATGTCCCGGCGATGGCGGCGACACCGTGGTCTACTGGAAGGGCTCGGCGAGGCCGGCTAGGAAGGATGACCCGGTGGTTAAGCTCTACGGCGCGTTGGACACAGCCGTGGCGTATAGCCACAAGGCGGCTAACCTACTGCCACGGCCCCAGGCCAGGATTATGAGGCTCGCTGCGTTCTCCCTCATGGAGCTGGGCTTCTACCTCGCCACGGGCAGGGCTGAGTACTTGGACACCGCCACGGCGCTGTACAGAAGGGCGTTGAAGCTGGTATACGCCACGGCGCCGGAGGGGCAACTGAGGAGCTGGCTGGCCTGCGCCTCGCCGGAGTGCTCGGCGGTAGACGAGGCCAGGGTGTGGATAAGGTGGGCCGAGAGGCGGCTGGTCACGCTGGGGGAGGCCCCCGCCGCCAAGCTGTTAAACCAGCTGTCAAACCTCGCCTTCGAGGTTATGAGGACGTTGCCACATATAGAGTACAGACACAGATCAGTACGCTAACCCCCTTTTTTCCACATTTCTTTACTGGAAGAGATAAGCTATGGAGTTAGAAGAGTGGAAAGAAATTGTGGCCCAGCTGAAAATGGGGATAATCCCAAAGAGAAATCTAGCCGAGCTTAGAGATCTGGGGCTGATTAAAGTGGAGAGAGGTGGCATTATAATAAACCGCCAAGCCGTCGAATTGGCTTGGCGTATTCTGTCCCAGTTCTAACCCCCCTTTTTTCCCTTTCCACTCTTTTACCGATTCTTCCCCCGTCCTGAAACTTGTCCTGAACGACGAAAATCCGCCGTCAGTTTCCTGAATTTCAGGAAAATTACGACGAAAAAACGTAGTTCAGGACAATTTTCAGGACGGTGGGTTTTCGGAGTGGGAGTTGGGAGTGGTTTAGTGTCTGCCTAGGAGGTATCCGGCTGTGCCTCCCACCAACAACGACAGAGATAGAGTGAGGGTGGCCATGGCCGCTACGGTGCGCCATCCCTCGATATCCTGTTTGTACATATTGGCTAGGCGGTCGTCGCAACCCAAGTCGACGAAGGGGTGGAAGTCCATGCCCTGCAACTGCGTCTGTAGGTAGGTGATCTGGCCGGGGGCGTAGGTGGAGTAAATCGCAACGCCTAGCCACGCCCCCAGGACGACGCCGATTATAGCCCCGGCGATGGGCCTCAGCCAGGCGGCGTATAACGCAAATGCGATGGCCAAGGCCACGGGGCCGTACTGCCTCAGCGCAGTCTCCACGCCGCGTAGCTGGGAAAGGGTCCACAGCGAAGATTCATACACCGTGGTGTATACCGAGAGCTTAGCCTCGGCATATGAGGCGTACGCTGAGAACGGCCCCGAGAGGCGGATATTGGCGATACACTGCTGTGACTTAACTGTGCGTATCCAAGCCTCGTCTATTAACTTGGAGATCTCGCCGCCGGGGTAGAGCACTCCCGTGGCTTGATAGAGGTTAGTCCCAAGCCACGAAATTGACCATAGCACCACGGCGAAGACGGCCGCCTCCTTGATCAGTTCCGCAAGTTCGTACTGTAGTTGACCCGGCAGAGCTAGAGCCCTCACCAGCCTGTACACAGCGAATATGGCCAGTATTGCGTAGGCAACCGCCGTCGAAACCTCGAAACAAAGCCCGGCGATGCAGACTACAGACATAGCCTCAGCTTGTCAACACACTCCTCCACGGGCGCTGAACCCGCCAGCAACACCAAAGTCCCCCTCGCGGGATAGTAGAGTGCCATCCTCTTCCTCCCGCCGCATACAATAGTAATATAGCTGACCCGGCCCTCGGCGTCGGTTATACACTCATCTTTAATCCTCACGTTAGTGACAACCACCAACTGTTGGAAGATCCGACAGCCGTCCAGCCCCAGCTCCTCCGGCCTGCATTGACCTCGGAGAATGGCCTTGGAGCCGCGGGCAGACAGCACGCCACACGGGAGGTAGTAGATCACTGAGCCGTCTGCCAACCTCTCCACTGTCCCAGATGGGGGCGATTGGGGAGTGGGGCAAATATACGCCACGTATTTAACTTGGTAAAACACAAGTACGGGGCGGAAAAATAGGGGAAATTGATTGAATAAGGGGATCAAAAAGCCTTGACCAAGTCTGCCAAGCGGTATACGTAATTATTGAAAGTTGGATAGATGCCTAGTGATCTCAAATACGATTTAATTGCCCGACTCACCGTCCGCGTCGCCGAGCGGTCAAGTCCACACTCCCTCACTAGGGCGGCAACGCGGTGCGGGGTGACGGCCACGACGTTGCCGTTTCTAACCAAACTGTGTACGAGAATCTTGACGGCCAGCCTCCCCAATGCGTGGAACTCGCCTAAGCCGACCGCCTCTGCATAACGCTTAAGTACGCTCCTATCGCGGAGACATATACAAAAAAGCCTCATCGTGGCCGTCCTCTCAAATCTCATGCTGACAGCCGAGACAGCGCTTGTATTATTCGCTTGAAGGCTGTCTCCGGGATGTTGTGAATGTTCTGCAAGAGGGGCTCCATTGTTACCATTAACGCGTCTACCCTACCTCTTGCCTCCTCGGGCAAGCCGTAGGTCCTCACAATGGCTTCAACGACATCGCACTTCGGCGGCGCTACGGCTGGGGGCGCCGCCGGC
This sequence comes from Pyrobaculum sp., assembly GCA_038879095.1. Lineage (GTDB taxonomy): Archaea > Thermoproteota > Thermoprotei > Thermoproteales > Thermoproteaceae > Pyrobaculum. Next base: position 10,345 of record JAVZUI010000055.1, read on the forward strand.
CTCTGCCCCTCCGTTGGCATCCGCCTTTTGAGCTCAGGCCACGTCTTAGCCAAGCGCTCCAATGCAATTCCTAACTTGTAAAACGCCGTCTCGACGTTTTCCGCCTCGGCCATAGTCTTGGCTATGCCGCGGAAGACCTCGTCGTTATTCCACAGATCGATTAGCTCTTTGGGTACTACCTGTCTATACACCGTCCTCGCTTCACCTCCCTCTTTCCCGCCTTCCCCACCCCCTTCCTCCTCCTCGCCCCCTTCCTCCTCCTTTTCTTCTTCTTCTTGCGCTCTGGGCGGCGGCGGTGGGGGCTCGGGGGGCGGCCTGGAGATGTCTCCGCATAACACGGAGTAGATGTAGTCCACAGCGTAGCCCGTTGCAGCGTCTATCTCTGCAATTACCTGTTCACAACTCTTACTGTCAACTGTGTCTATCTGAACCACATTGAAAATAATGTCGTGGGATAGCACTGATAACCGTGCAGGCGGCGGCAGGACGACGTACGGCACGACGGGGTCGTATAACTTGCGGATGACAAACGCAACGTACGGCGAATATCCGTAGTGTTCTATACGCTTTAGGCGGTCGCGCCACGCGGCGCGGCCCGCCTCTTGTGGTTGCGGCTTGCTTAACTCAAGTAGCTCCTCGAGAGTTAGATATCCAATCTCCTTTATAGGGGACTTGGGAAATTTGCTTCTTATATGCTCTATTACCTCATCTGTTGTTTTGAGTTTCAA
>JAVZUI010000056.1:0-11035 GCA_038879095.1 Pyrobaculum sp.
ATCCTGACTAAATCCTCATCGCTACACAGGTGCGCATCGTCTAGCACAATTATTGGCTCTATGTCGTAATGAGGCGACAACGGGATGTTTTCAGTATGGAAACGTGCAAGATTCACTAATCGTAGCACAACGTCTGCAGTAATCGGACATTGTAGGAACACCGGTAAGTATTGTTTTTTCTCCTTCTGCTTACGCCTATCCTGTCTCTGATTCTCCTCCTTCTGTTCCGGCTTCTTTTCGCACGTCGCACTTGACTGATAAGCCAGGCCTAGCACGGCCAGTCTTACGTATAGGGATTTCCCGACATCCCTAGAACCATAAACAAGAACCCTATTATGGCCCTTTATAATACTGGATAAAACACCGACGATACGTGGGTACTGCAAGCATTCCTCTTCCCTCTTCTCCTCTAACTCCTTCACGCCAGTTTCTACATCCATTAGGAGATTTTATATGTATCATTTAGGATCAATATTACCAATGAATTCTTCGAGTAGTGTTTCCATCAAATCGTGGAATGTGGATATTAGGTCGCTATCAACGCCGACAATGGCCCAGAACCTGGAGACGCTCACCTGGCTCCTCGGCATGGAGTCTCCTCCTCAGGATTATGATGCTTCGAAGTACCTGGGGAACCTGGGTTTAATCGCTATGGCGAAGGCTACGGTTGAGGGCGTCATACAGGTTAGCTTGGTTGAGTTTGTCTATGCCCTCATTAGGAGACTTAACTTGGTAGGCATTGGGTGGTTGATTCGGAGGCCCACCCAATGATACGGAGGATACTGGGTGGTGAGCTTGGGGGTAAATCAGTAGGCATAGACTTGAGCGTGTTTTGAGGATGAGGTCCAGTAGTGGTTCCATATAATAGCCCTCCTGAGGATTCTAAGTAAGAGGACTAGGAACTTGATTGTCGTGATTGATGGGAGCACACCTGTTCCTACAGACCCCGGCCGCAATATTGGCTCGCTTCGTTAGGATTGTAGGAACCTCGGTAGATATGTGGTTATCATATCCCAGGGACCCAGCAACTCACCGAGCTGTGTCTTCACGGCTGACAAGATACGGGGGTGTTAGCACCCATTGTGTTGACCGCGTTCCCGGCTGGGCTTGGTCATGGTCAACGCTGACCCAACTGTTGTACCGCTTAAAGCGAGCAATGACTCGGAGGTGCTCAGGTTCATCGCGTACCTACACGGCGTAGGAGGCACGCCACGATTAACTTCATCACGTTCTGCGTGCCCTATGCGCCAACGTAGTAACTCAATGCCCGAAGCAAAGCCTTAGCTATGGGTGTCCCCTTAAAGTAACTAACGCTACCAAACCACTTCATTACCTCAAGACCAACAAATGTAGACACAACGCACTTAATGTTCGGCGATCAGGTTTGGATCCTAAACGGTAAAATTTATAACTTTACTGCCCGGTTTGTATGTGAGCTTGGCTGAGGAGATCAAGCGGGTTTTGTTGGAGCATCCGGAGATCTTGGTAGAGGTCCTCACGGCTAAGCCGGAGATAGTCTACGAGGCGCTGGCTAAGTTGACGCCTTGGCAAAACCTAGCCACCAAGGACGACTTGAGGAGGCTGGAGGAGAAGATGGCTACGAAGGAAGACTTGAAGAAGTTAGAGGAGAAAATGGCAACTAAGGAGGAGTTGAGGGCGGTTGAGACGTCCCTCAGGGAGGAAATAAGGAGGGTCGAAACGTCTCTTAGAGAGGATATGAGGAGGCTCTGGCTTGCGCTAAACGCCCTGGGCGCCAGGTGGGGGGTTCTTAGCGAGGACGCGTTTAGGGACGGCGTGAGGGAGCTACTTAAGGATGCGGGGTATGCCGTGGAGAGGTGGGTTTATTACGATGATAAGGGCTATGTCTATGGCTACCCAAGCGAGGTTGAGCTGGACATAATAATTAGGGATGGGAGGACCCTAGCCGTTGAAATAACGTCGGCTCTGAAGAGGGGTGACTTACAGCAGATTAAGAGGAAAGTTGCGTTGTTTAGTACAGTTACTGGTAGGAGGGTTGATGTTGTGTATGTGATAACGCCGTTTATCCACGACAGGAACCCCGACGGCGTAGCAGCCGTCGCGAGCTCCATGGGTATCATCGTGGTGTGGCCTAAGCCGTGACGCGGCCTACCTCCGGTGGGTTGCATCAGCCGGTTAAGTGAAGGCGATACGCGTAGCCCTACCGGCTCGGCGAAATGCGTTGATGAAGCCGGCGGCAATATAGAAAGGTATCTGTTGCTCTCTACTCTTGACAATCAACAGATTCTGAATCTCCAGAGGGGTGGAGAGCGTCGGTGGGGCTCAGGCGTTGGGGTGTTCGGCGAATTCGTCCCGACGAGGGTCCGCGACTTTAGAGGTGCGCCGAGGCTCTGCATTGCGTGGAATCTCCGCATTGGCGTTGCGCCGCGACTTCCTCTCGGCGTCTGCTGTCGGTCGGCGGCGCGATCTGCCTTTATCGAGCCGTCTGCGGTCTAGGCGGCTGGTTGGGTCCGTCTCCGTATGGGGAGAAAATATATAAAGTGGGACTGACATGTGGGACGTGATCAGGAAGGTGGACGGCAAGGGGAGGCTATTCCTCGGCAGGGACTACGCGGGGAGGACAGTCTATATCGTGGAGGTTGGGGGCGGCTTGGTGGTGACGCAGGATAGGGACTTAGCCGAGAGGGTGAGGGCCCTCGGCGTCAAGGCGCTTCTAGAGGTCTACTACAGACTGCTCGACCTGGTCGGCGAGCCTGCTGCAGAGGATGTCGAGAGGGCGGTGGAGGAGGCCGTATGGAGAGATGTGTCGTCGACACCTCGGTCTTGATCTCTAAGCGGCTCGACGTGGCGCTCCAATGCGCAAAGCGGTACGTGACTTCGGTAGTTCTGCTGGAGTACATGACGTGGGCCAGAAGGTCGGCCGAGGAGGCGGCGGAGCCGAGGAGGCGTGGCTACGTTAGGCTTCTACAGCTGTTGCCCAGCCTCCTCCGCCAGCTCGACATAAGAGTTGTAGATGGAGTCACGGTGGAAGACGTGGATATCGCCGTCAAGTGGGTTCTCGAAAGAGGAGTGAATCCCGGCGATGCCCTCATATCGGCCGTAGCCCGGAGACTAGACGCCGTGGTGATCACCAGGGACAGAGACTGGGAAAGGTTGCCGGAGGTCAAGAGCGTAATTCTGCCCTAGCCGCTGGCGCGGCAACAGAAAGCTCCAAAATAAAAATGATGAACCTGCCGCAGGTCAACGGCGGCGTCGTTGCAAAAGCATGTACTGAAAAGCAGGGTTTTTCGCGTCTGGCGTCAGCGAGGAGTGGCATGCGCGCAACTGCATCCAGCCGGTGGCCTGCGTAGTAGATTTAAACGTATAACTTGTCTATATTGTGGAGCAGGATCGTGCCGTGAAGTTGGAGCTTGACTGGAACAAGCTTGAAGAAGTCGTCGAGAGGGCAATACGCAAAGCAAGGACAGAAGAGCTTAAGGAGGTGGCCGAAGCCATAAAGACTCTGGCCGACTACATGAAGACTGGTTTCGAGGCGATGTTTAAAGCTATTGAAGAAATGCGTAAGACATACGACGAGCGGCTTAAAAGGGTTGAAGTCACCTTGGGGTATCTGGGTGGAAGGTGGGGTAGAGACTTGGAAAAAGTGGTTCTTGAGCTGTTCAAAGAGGCGCTTGAGCGCAGAGGCGTCGAGGCTGAGAAGGTGGAGAAGTTGACCCTCAAGACCGACGTCGGCGTGGTGGAGGTCGACGTCTACATCCACGACGGGAAGTGTTATCTAATTGAAGACAAGTCCGTGGCTTACGGCGACGATGTGGGGTGGTTCGCCTGGAGGGCTAAGCTGGCGGCCGAGGAGTTGGCGAGACAAGGCAAGAGAGTGGAGAGGCTTATCCTCGTCGCAGTCCACATAGACAAAGAGGCGCTGGAAAAGGCGAGACAGTTAGGCATAGACGTCATATACGGCAACGTCTTAGACTAGCCCCTCCTTTCGCCGGCGCTTAAACGTCTCTGCGGCACGCCGCGCAGAGGGCCGGAGGTCAAGGCTGTTGAAGACAGCTGTCTCGGCTTGTCTCTCGCCGAAGGCTGAGAAACAGCTTCTCAGCCGCATGGGCTTCATATGAGGCGCCCCGCGGGCGCTTTCGGCGGAGTAGACCGCAGACTCTGGGCCGTCCTCGGGGCGGCGTATTGTTTATATGTGGCAGACGGCTGGTTGCCATGCCTCGTTTTGGTAGTAGGGACGTGTCCGCCGGGGTGCGGCCATGAGGACTGTGGCGGTTAAGTTGGCGTCTAGGTTCTACGCAGATGATGCGGTGTTGGAGGTGTTGATGTCGATGCCGGGGATCTACAACGCGTACGTCGATGGGGACATGGCGGTGTTGGAGGTGGACGAGGCCGTGGTGAAGCCTGGGGAGGCTGTGAGGAACGCGCTTCTTAAGGCGGAGGAGCTGGGGCTTTCCTCTATTGCGTTTCCGGCGATTAGCACGGGGGTGTTTGGGTGTCCGTTTGACGCGGTTGCTGGAGAGATGTCGGCGGTTTTTAGGGATTTGGCGCCGCGGCTGAGGAGCGTGAGGAGGATCCTCGTCGTTCTCTACGGCGACGAGGCGTATAACAGGTTTGTGGAGGTTTTTAAAAAGGTGTTTATTGGCTAGCTGTGGCTTGGATTACCGCCTCTAGTAGGGCGATGAAGTCGCCTTCGTTTTTTATGGATTTTACGTAGTTGAGGAGTTCGGGGTCGTCGCCTAGGTCGAGTCTTTCGGCGGTTGTCTTGGTGTAGTCGGCGGTGTAGCCCGAGGCTGTGGGGCACTTCTTGTATGTGCCTGTTGTCATTTCCAGCGTCGCCTTGCCTCCCTGCATGGCGACTGTGGCGGCGGCGAAGGAGCCTCCTCTGCACTGCTCCACCGGGGCAACCTCCTCGAGGGTGAGGGTTGCCTGGATGTCTTCGCCGGTTTTGTAGATGTAGAAGCTGTGGAAGTTGTTTTCGTTGCGGGCTATTTTGTTGAAGGCGTCTACCCATTCTGCTATTTTTTCCATCTGCGTTGTGGGGCACAGCTATATAAATGTGTCTGCCGCGTAGGCCCAGGGCTATTCTTCTTGTATCACCGCGGCGTGTCTTGCTGAAAAGTAAACCTTTTTATTGGCCGTGTCTCCGCGTGACGTGGATTTGCCTCTGGTGGTGTATCTCCATAGCTGCCCCAACTGCGGGGGGCCATAACCTCCGACCGGCTGGCGGCGGGCCTGCCTTGTAGGGAGTGTCTTCCTCGGGCGTCGCGGCCGAGGTCGGTGGCTGAGGTGGTTGAGCTACTGCGGCGGAGGGGGGCGCTGAAGGGGCTGGCGTGGGTTGCGGAGTACCTTAGGGAGTATGAGGAGTTCTCGTCCTTCTTCAAGTCGGTGGTGGGGTACGACATGTGGGGGGCCCAGCGCCTCTGGGCTCGGCGTCTCGTGCGGAGGAAGAGCTTCGCCGTGGTGGCGCCTACGGGGTCGGGGAAGACCACCTTTCTTCTCGTGGCCGCCCTCCACCTGGCGAGGAGGGGGGCGCGGGTTCTTTTGATCTTCCCCACCTCCGCGCTTGCCCACCAGGCGCAGAAGAAGCTGGCGGCCCTGGCCGAGAGGATCGGGGTCTCTGTGCGGGTGGTGGCTTACCACTCCCTGCTGAGCGAAGGCGAGAAGAGGGCGGCGCTGGAAGCGGTGGAGAGGGGGGAGTTCGACGTGCTTGTGGTCACCTCTGCGTTTCTGCCTAGGCGCTTCGATCTGTTGAGCAGGTACAAGTTCGACTTCGTGGCGGCGGACGACGTGGACAGCATACTTAGGGCCACCAGCAAGAACATAGACAGAATCCTCAGGCTCCTGGGAGTCTCGGAGGAGGTGTTGAAGATGGCGCTTGACGTCGTCAACCTGGCTAAGCAACTGCGGCGGGCGGAGGTAGCCGGCGACCTGCGGGAGGCTGAGCGGCTTTCGCAGGAGCTCTCCTCTCTGCGGGCTAAGCTCCAGGAGGCTGTCAAGGGGCTTAGGCTGGGGGTGTTCGTGGCGGCGGGGGCCTTGGCAAAGGCGCGGAGGACCACCCGCCTCCTCCTCTTTAGGGAGCTTCTGGGCTTCGACGTGGGGGGCCGGGCGGAGGGGCTTCGGAACGTGGTGGACTTGTACGTGGAGGCGTCGCAGGACTTGGCGGCGCAGACGGTGGAGCTTCTGAGACGTCTGGGCCCCGGCGGCATCGTCTACGTGCAGGACAGAGACCTCGGCATGGCGATTGTGGAGAAGGCGAGGGAGGCGGGCATTTCGGCTGAGCACTTCTTTAGGCCGAGGCGGGGCGTGCTGGAGGCCTTCGAGAGGGGAGAGGTGTCTGTGCTCGTGGGCCTTGCCACGGCCAGATCCGCGCTGGTGAGGGGCATCGATTTGCCCCACGTCATTAGGTACGTGGTGTTCGTCGGCGTCCCCAAGTTCCGGTTTAGGGTTAGGATAGAGGAGTTCTCCATCCCGGCGTACCTGACCTTTCTCTACAACGTCCGCTCCGTTTTGTCCGGCGACCTTCGGCAGAGGGCTGACAGGCTGGTGGGCCAGCTCAAGCGCCTCGCGCCATATGCGTTGAGCGTTCAGGAGGCGCTTAAGAAGGCGGCGGAGGGCGGCGAGCTCTCCAGCTTCGACAAACATGCGGTGGAGGTGGTTAAGTCGGCGGTGGAGTTCGTGGAGGAGCTCCTCAAGAGGGACGACGTGAGGGCGGCCATCGAGTCGTCCACTGAGGTCAAGCTCGCGTATATAGACGGGGAGCTGTACGTCTTGGTGCCAGACATCACCACCTATATCCAGGGCAGCGGCAGGACGTCTCGTCTATACGCCGGCGGCCTCTCCAAGGGCCTCAGCGTCGTGATAGTGGACGACAAGAAGGTTTTCCACGCGCTCCAGCGGGAGCTGAGGCTCAGATTCGACGAGGCGGAGTTCAAGCACATAAACGAGGTGGACCTCGACGCGGTGCTGGCGGAGGTGGACAGAGACAGGAAGGCCATCAGGGACCTCCTGGAGGGGAGGGTGACCCCGGCGACGAGGGGCGTGGAGCTCCTCAGGACTGTGTTGATGGTGGTGGAGTCGCCCACCAAGGCCCGGACCATCGCCAACTTCTTCGGGAGGCCGAGCATGCTCCTCGTAGACGGCGTGCCGATATACGAGGTCTCCACCGGCGACGCCGTGTTGATGGTCACCGCCTCCCTCGGCCACGTCTACGAGCTCCCCACCTCGCTCCAGAGGGTGAAGGAGAGCCAGAGGGAGGTCCTCCTCAAGTGGTTCGGCGGCTTCAAGAGCAATGGCTACGACGGGGAGGAGTACGCCGTGATCGTGAGGGAGGACGGCTTTGTGCCTGTGTACAACAAGATCTGGAGGTGCCGCAGCGGCGTCTATGTGGACGATGCCGATGTTCCGCCCGACTGCAGGCCGCTGGACGTCCTCACGGCGATTAGGAACATAGCGGTGGAGGTGGACACTGTGCTCATCGGCACGGATCCGGACGCCGAGGGTGAGAAGATAGCCTTCGACCTCTACCTCGGCCTCCGGCCCTACGTCTCCGACATAAGGAGGGTGGAGTTCCACGAGGTGACGCGGCGGGCCATCCTAAACGCCCTGGCGAACCCGAGGGCCGTGAACTACGCCCTGGTGAAGGCGCAGATAGTGAGGCGCGTGGAGGACAGGTGGCTGGGGTTCGGGCTCAGCAAGATCCTCCAGCGCAAGTTCGCCAACCCGAACCTCTCGGCGGGGCGGGTCCAGACGCCGGTCCTGGGGTGGGTGGTCAAGACCTACGAGGAGTCCCTCAAGAACAAGATGTACAACGTCGAGCTACAGCTGGACGACGTCGACCTCAGGCTTCAGCTGCCGGCCGAGGCCCTGCAGAAGCTGAAGGAGAGGAGGAGGATAGGGGTAAAACTCGCGGCGAGGGAGGAGAGGGTGGTGAATCCGCCGCCTCCCTACACCACCGACGAGCTCCTCCGCGACGCCGTCAATAAGTTGGGCCTGTCGGCCGACGCCGCCATGAGGGTGGCCCAGGACCTCTTCGAGAGCGGCCTCATCACCTATCACCGCACCGACAGCACCCGCGTCTCCGCCGCGGGTCTGGCCATCGCCAGGGAGTACATAATCAAGCGGTTCGGCGAAGCCGCCTTCAGGGCGAGGACGTGGGGTGCCGAAGAGGAGGGCGCCCACGAGGCCATCAGGCCGACGAGGGCCGTAGACGTGGAGGAGCTGAGGGGGCTTGTAAACGCCGGCGTGTTGCAGCTCGCCGTGAGGCTCACCAGGAACCACTACCAGCTTTACGACTTGATCTTTAGGCGCTTTATGGCCAGCCAGATGGAGCCCAGCGTGGTGAAGGTGGCGAAATACGCCGTGGAGATAGACGGCTACGTGGCAGAGGTGGAGAGGACCATCGACGTGAAGCACCAGGGTTTCCAGGTCATGTACCAAGTCACGCCGGTGGAGCCCGAGTTGCCCACGGGCACCATAGAGGTGACGATAAAGAGGTACCGCCTGATCAGGAGGATACTGTCGCAGGCCGACGTCTTGGCCTTGATGCGGCAGAGGGGGATAGGCAGGCCCAGTACCTACGCCAGGATCCTGGAGGTCTTGGCTAGGCGCTACTACGTATACGTCGCCGGGCGCAGGAAGCTCATGGTCCCCACCAAGAGAGGCATAGAGGTGTATCACTTTCTAGAAAACAACTTCGGCAACCTAGTGTCCGAGGAGAGGACGCGCCTCATCGAGCAACACATGGACGCCATAGAGGCCGGAAAGGCCCGCTACGAGGAGGTGCTGTACGAACTTTTCAACGAGTTTAAAAAAGAGGTCTTGCCACGCCTTGCGGGAGGGTAGCGTCCAGCTACCTAGTTGCCTATCCCTATCTTTGAACATCTCCACGGCCGTCTCTGTTCCCCGGCGACGGCGCCGTCGTTTCCCACGCCTCCTAGCTCAGAGGTGTCTACTACATTGAGCCAACTGCCGCCGAGGAGCTCTAGGCACGTAGTTGGGCAGTCTAAGCGGCACGGCAGCTCTTCCTTTGAGTATGTGCGATACGCCGCGAAGTCCTCCACGGCTCGGCCTGGCAGAAGGCCCGCAGAAGTAGGCCGCCGCCAGGAGGCCGGACAGGAATCGGCGGTCCCCAGCGCCTCGTCTTTGCAGAAGACGTATAGATTTGGCCCGCGGTTTTTAGACGTGTATGTATATGCCAGGCTTGAGGGGTAGGGCGGCGCGTTTCTTGCCGCCGAGGTCTGGCGCCGCCTTGTCGTCGGCGTCGTAGATATCCAGCGGGACGCCGAGGGTCTTCTCGAGGTAGGTTTTGTATGTGTTGAGGGCCTCCAGCTCGTCGAACTTGTCGGCGGCGGCTATCAACGTCCGCATCTCGTCGCCCAGCGTCTTGACCATGTCCACGAGCCGCTTGGCCGCCTGTGGCGGGACGCCGGCTTGTACCGCGGCGCGGACGTCGCCGCCCAGGGCCGCCTTGACCCAGGCGAAGTTTCTGTTGACGTATATCGAGATCTTCTTGGCGGCGGGGCCGAAGGCGGGTATCTTCTTCACGTCCTCGATCAACATGTCCACGTACCTCTTGGCCAGGAGGGCGGCGGGATCCGGCTTGAGCGTGGGCCAGGGTGCTGTGGCGGCAAAGCCGTTGCCGCCCAGCATAGCCCACAGCTCCTCGGCCAGGTGGGGCACCAAGGGCTCCATTGCCACAACCCACGCCTTAGCCGCCTCCTTCGCCAGGGTAGACGGCTTATCCACCATGGAGAGGTACTGGTCGAAGACGGACTTGAGGTTGAAGAGCACCTCCACGGCGGCCTGCCTCACCCTCACCTTCTCGTAAGCCTCTTTAGCCCTCTCCAGCGCGTTGGCGACCTCGGCCAGGAGCCACCGGTCCACCCAGGTGGGGGCGCGGTCTTCCGCCGACTGGGCGATTTTCTGCACCAGGCTGTATATGGCGGCTAGGTGTTGGGCGTTGCGGCGGGCCTCTGCGTCTCTGAAGTCTAGGTCTTGCTCCACCTCGGCCGCCACCGCGAGCGTGGCCCTCAGCGGGTCAGGCCCGTACATCGCCACGGCCTTGTCCAGGGGGAGGACGTTCCTCTTGGACTTGCTCATCTTCTCGCCCTCCCGCAGGACCCAGCCGTTTGCCACAATCTGGCGGGGCCACTTGTCCCTGGGGAATATGGCCACGTGGTTGAAGATGAAGAAGGTGAGGTGGTTGGGTATGAGGTCTTTGCCCGAGTTTCTGGAGTCCAGGGGGTACCAGTACTCGAACTCCTCTCTGATCGCCTTTAGCGCCTCCGGCGGGACTCCGGTCTTCTTCGCCACCTCCCCGACGTCGCCAACGCCCAGGAGGACGAAGTCCCAGAACTCCTCGGTGAGTTGCTCCGGCTTGAGGCCGAACTGCCTTATCTTCTTTATCACTGTGTAGTAGGCCATGTATATGGTGGAGTCGCTGAGGCTCTCCACGACCCAGCCCGGGCTCCAGGGGAGCGGCGTCCCCAGGCCCCGGGTCCTGGCGCAGGCCCGCTTATCCAGCCAGTCCACCGTGGCGAGGAACTGCGCCTTGGCGTCGCTGGGGACGATGTTTATCTCCTCTATGAGCTTGCGGGCCGCCTCCTTCCACTTGGGGTCGCCGTAGTTCAAGAACCACTGGTCCTCGAGGACCTTCACCACGATCTCGGTGCCGCAGCGGCAGTACACAGGCTTGTTCATTATGTCGTACATAACCCCGCCGAGGCCCGACTCCACGAGCCACTTGGATATGAACTCCCTCGCCTCCCTGACGGGCCTCCCGGCGAAGTACATCTTAAACACTGCCCTCAGCATAGACCTCGCAGGCTCGCTTAGGTGTGCGCCTACGCGCCCAACGACGTCTTCTCTCATAACGCCTTTTGTATACTCCGCTGAGTAAACCTCCCTAGTTGCCTCCTCAAGCGCGGGGTCTGTCTGGCTCTTAATCCCCATACGCTCCACAACCTCCTTAGCCGGGTAGTCGCCATAGCCCTCGACTCGGATCAGCGGAATTAGCCTCACTGCGTTTAAATCCCTCAGCGCGGCGTAGTCGTAAGGC
>JAVZUI010000057.1:0-10709 GCA_038879095.1 Pyrobaculum sp.
CAACACCGACTGCTTGAAGCGAAAAGTAAAACCGGTCTCGTTCGAAAACGCCCCTATTCAACCACCGACCAAGCGCAGCGGTTTTTCACACACCTACACGCAAGGCCGTAGCGCTCGGGGCTAAGGCACTCCATCCAAACACAAGGAGTCAACACCGGGTCCTCGTACACACTACGACACACCTCGCCGCCACAGCCATCCCTGACGCAGTCCTCGTCAAAGCGACAAGGCCCACCCGTAGAGAAGCCACAAAACTCAGCCACAGTACAACATATTTCCAACTTAAAAAACGCGTATACGAGGCCCACCCACGAGAAGCCGACGCCCGGTCATTAGGCGAGAAGAAACATCAAACTCGAATTGGTGGGCCGTAGGGGATTTGAACCCCTGGCCTACGGGTCTGGAGCCCGCCGCTTTAGGCCGAGCTGGCCTCGGCTGCCTGGCTGAGCTAACGGCCCTGTCCACAGCCCCAGACCCGCCACGGCTTCATTGGCTGGACCGTAGCCTGCCCTACGGCCTTCCGCCGTGCATTTTGCATATATGTACTGGCTTATAAGCTTTTCCTCGTGTTGGGTTCTACGGCTGGCCGTTAGACGGGAGCTCGCCAAATGGGCATATATGCTGGCCGCTTGCTGAGAGGCTTGGAGGAGAAAAGAGTGGGGGTGCGGAGGGAAAAAAGGGGGTTATTTTACTGTCAGCGTCGCGTTGCCGGTGTATGTCTTGTACCCGGGCTGGCCTAGCGGCTTCACCACGGCGTAGTATTTGCCGTTGAAGTAGCGTATGGCTATTAGGGCGTCTCCCGTGTAGATCCTCAAATCGGCGCCTCTAGGCCCCACCATGCCCGCCACGGACTTAGCTGAGTAGGTGGCCCCGCCTATTGTGACTGTGCCTGTGCCGTACACAATGCGGCCGTAGGGCGACGTGGCGTTGGCGTTTACCACGTCTACTTTAAGCGATATGGACAAGCCGTCTCCTGTGATTGAGAGGTCGCGCGTTGTGGTGTACAGCGTAGTGTTCAAAAACCTGCCGTGGCGCGCGACGCCCGCGGGGCATCCCGTCTTGTTGGCCGCGCCCCACTTGCCGTTGCCCCACGCCGGGGCTTTGCCGGCGGCGGGCTTCTCGCCCCACCCGGCTCCTCTCGCCTGGACGAGCGCCACTGCGGCTACTAGCAGGGCTACTGCCAGCGCGACTCCGACTATTTTCCACTTCATGTGTAGGCGTTGTGTCGTCGTTTAAAAACAAAACTCACTTTTGGTGAATACCGCGTAGTAGCTCTAACACTGCGGAGAAGTCCGTTTCGGACAGCCCCATGGCTTCGGCTAGTCTGTAGAGCTGGAGCGACAGGGCGGATAGAGGCACTGCGGCTTTTAGATTTTTGGCTTCTTGCTGGACTATTTCTAAGTCTTTTCTCATGTGCTTAAGCGCGAACTGTACGGAGTAGTCTTTTGACAACATCTTCGGCGTCTTTAGCTCGCTTGTGGGAGACCTCGCGCTGCTGTACTTTGTAAAGAGCTCTGTCAGAAACTGGGGGCTTAGCCCCGCCTTGAGGCCGAAGTTCACCGCCTCGGCCAACGCGGCCACGTATGCGCCTATGAGCAGGTTGTTTGCCAGCTTGGCGTATAGCCCGTAGCCGTTGGGCCCTACGTACACCACGGCGGCTGCGACGTGTTTTAATACTTGTTCTACTTGGCTAAACCCCTCGCGGGGCCCGCCGACTAACACGACTATCTGCCTCTTCTCAGCCGCGACTGACGTGCCTATTACGGGGGCGTCGTACATAAGGCCCCCTCTTTTAGAAACCTCGGCGGCGAGCCTCTGCGAAGTGGTAGGCGAGATGGTGGACATGTCTACTAACACCTTGCCGCCTAGGTGAGGCAGTAGGCTGCCCACGACTTCCGACACGGCCTCGTCGTCGGATAGCACCGTGACCACCACATCCGCCATCTTGACGAGCTCCTCGGCGGACGCGGCGGCGGCCACGCCGTATTTTTTAGAAAACTCCTCGGCCTTCCTAGCCGTCCTGTTGTAAACCGCGGCGAGCAGACCGTCGGAGGCCAAGTTGGCGGCAATGCGCCAGCCCATCATGCCCAGCCCAATAAGCCCGACGCGCATGCCTAATCCCGTTGATTGATATATAACTACTATCCCGCCTACGCCGTTTTCAGACCGCAGCCTCAAAGGCGCCTCCTCACATTGCGGCACCGCTATCGTTCATCACCAATCTTAACTGTGACTATTTTTAAAACGAGTGGGTGCGTGACGGCCCTCCCGTCGCCTTGCGACAGAAAAGAGTGGCCTAGGCGAGGTCTTGAAAGGCGTTAGTCAAAAATGTCTTCAAAGAAGTCAAATATGCCCTTTTTCTTTTTCTTGATGTGCTCCTCCTCCCACCTCTTGTATTCGTCGTAGCTGTAGTACTCCTCGCGGTATTCTTTAACTTTAGCCAATAACTTGTTTAGCTCCCCGCCGTCTAGCCACACTCCACCACATTTGGGACAGGAATCAATCTCAATGTCGTATACAATTCTAGGTCTCAGCTCAATGCCGCATACTGGACAAAGCTTCATATGACCAATAAAATCAGAACTTTTTATTGCTAAATATGTCGGCTACCGCCGTGGCGTTGTCAATGGCTGTGGTGCGGCTCATGGGCTAGTTCTTCTGGGAATTCTTTCAGCTCTCCCTTTTTGAGCCTCTCCACAGCCTCTCTTAGAGTCTTCGCGTCTGCGTAGTATATGCGTACGTTTTTTTCTTTTAAGGCGGCGTAGGCGGGCTTGCCGATTTCTCTTGTGATTAAGACGTCTGGCTTTAGCTTCGTGTAGAGCTCCGCCCAGCGGGGGCCTCTCCCGGTTATTACTCTGTTCCCCTCGACGACGACGAGGCTGTCTCCGTCTACTACTGCGAAGTACGGGGCGTGGCCTAGCTCTTCTGAAATTTTTGAGTCCCAGCCCTTGTTTTCGTCTAGGGGTACTACGATGCGCATGAGGGGGCATACGTTCTCTCTTTTTAAGTATATACGCCACGACGAGTTTTATATAACGCAGCGACGTCGCCGAGCGGAGACGCCGACGCCCGGGGCTGTTCCGCCTTTTGTAGCTTAGTTCCGCCCTTGTTCCGCACGTGTTTTTCTAGGGTGTTCTATAAATCCCGGTGTGTAGATGGGCCTATGCAGAAGTGGGTGTTGTTAACAATGGCGCTTGCCGCAGTGGCCCTGGCGGCGGGGGGCAACGCCACGAACGCCAGCGACTTCCACCTATGGCTGAAGTGTAAGGCTGTGGAGCTGTACCTAAACGTCACGGGGGCCAACTTCACGCTTCCACAATGCCAAGCCCTGCTGTCTAATGCCACTTTTGTAATTACAAGGCCGCGCGCAACGCC
Organism: Pyrobaculum sp.; assembly: GCA_038879095.1. Lineage (GTDB taxonomy): Archaea > Thermoproteota > Thermoprotei > Thermoproteales > Thermoproteaceae > Pyrobaculum. The sequence goes on from JAVZUI010000057.1 coordinate 3,376, forward strand.
TCTGCCCATGATAGGCGTCGGGGAGCTTAAGAAGCTCAACGTGACAGACCCCAGGGCGGTGTTTGAGAGGCTTAGAGAAATTAGGAGGGAGGCTATAGCCAACCTCACGGGGCGTCTCAACAAGACTATTTCAAAGGCGTATAGAGATCTAAACGTCTCGAACATCGACGAGGCTTTAAACGCCACAGAACGCGGCGTCAAGAGGCTGAGGGAGGTGGCCCAGCTCTTGAGAAAAGTTAACGCGAGCCCCGCGGCGGTGAGGGCGGTGGAGGAAAACGTAGACCTTTTGAATAAGACTAGGCAGATACTTTGGGTTGTGAAACACGGCGACGAGTGGCTTAGAAGGGCGATAGGCAACGGCACGGAGGAAGACGTGGACAGGGCGCTGGACGAATTAGAAAGAATACGCGCCGCCGAGAGGGCCGTCTGGGACCGCCTTGAGAAGATGAAAGTTGCGTGGCGCGACTTAGTAAAAGAGCGCCTCAAAGCCTGGCTTAACGAGACGAACGCCACGTTGTGGGACATTAAGGCGGCTATTAAGGCAGGAAGAGGCAAGGAAATCGCCGACGCGGCTAGACGCGGCGACGTAAACGAGGTTGTGCAGAGAGCAAAGCAAATAGCCGAAGAGGCGCGGAGGGCGGCTGAGAGGGGCGCCTCTAATAAAGGCGCAGGGAGGGGTCGGTAACTCAAAACTCTTTTTTTATTTTACGAGTAGATATCTCTCTAACACCATCTTCACCTTTTCGCCAATGTAAAACTCTACCGGTATTTTGTACCCCCGCATGTATGTGTAGAACTTGGCGTAGTCTTCTCTAATCTCGTCGGGGAGTAGGTATAGCTCCTCTCCCAACCTACTTCTTGCTATCAACACGTCCCCCTTGGCCTTCACTTCGTACGACACGTGGCCTTTATACCCCCTGTAGACCCCCTCTAGTTTTTTAATAACCCCCTCTCTTGCTAGAAAAGGCAGTTGGCGGGGGTCTTTGCCTAGGGCAAGCGCCAAGGCGTACGCCGCTATATAAGACATGGGGTACCCCATTGAGTTTGCCAAGACAGTGACCCCCACCTCTTCCTGCGGCAGATACGCCATGTACGCCGTGTAGACCAATACGTTGCCCCCATGCCCCACCAACTTCTTGCCAAAGAAGTTTTCGCTGATTATAAGCCCGTAGCCGTAGCCCTCGTCGCCTATCAACTTCCAGGGGATGTCCACGTGCTTGGACTCGGCTTCTTCTAACAGTCTTCTGTCCAGTATGTAGACGTCGCCTAGCGAGCCGCGGTTTATTAACATGGCGACGTACTTAGCCATGTCTAAGACATTGCTTAAAATACCGCCGTCTGACCCTATGCCGAAGGGAATTCTCGCCGGGGCCAGCCTTTTCGACTGCGGGTCTAGTAAATAGGGCTTAGCCACGTCGTTGTCTTTTTCCACCTCTTCAGCCTTTAGATACGTCCTAGACATGCCTAGGGGCTTTAAGATATTCTTCTTGACGTAGTCCCAGTACGACACGCCAGACGCCTTCTCTACAACCGCCCCGAGGAGCACGTATCCTTCGTTTAGGTAGAAAAACCGCCTGCCAGGTTTTTCAAACGCCCACTCCCCCGCGTCGTTGACTAGGTAGAGGACGTCTTGGGGCTTTGCCGCCGGCTCCCACGAATCTCCAACGCCCAGCAGGCCTTCGAGAAAGGCCTCGGCGTATCCCAAGGCAGGTATGCCTGACGTATGCGTCAACAAGTGCCGTATTCTAATAGCCTCGCCCATAGGCCTTATTTTAAGAGGAACGTACTTCTCCACGTAGTCGTCTAAGCTAAGCCTCCCCTCCTCCACCAGCTTCAAAACCGCCAGCGCTGTGAAGGACTTTGTTATAGACCCAATCCCGTAGACCGTGCTAGGCGAGGCTGGGAGCCCCCTCTCCACGTCTCGAAAGCCAAAGGCGTTGGCGTACACAACGTCACGCCCCTTTACAATCGAAATAGCCAAGCTAGGCATCTTATATTCACTAAGCTTTGACAGAATGAAAGATTCTAAACCGCTAAACACGGCTACTCAAGCCCCGCGTCTGTTATCCTGTACTCTATCCTAACATCGGGCGCCATGCCGGGGACGTCGAGAGGCCACATGTAGCCCTCGGGCTTCGTCTTGTTGGGGCGGACCATCATGAAGCGGGCGTTTACGGCGTGGGCGAGGACGTTGCCGCCGGCCGGCCTCTTCCCCACGGAGAAGGCCTCTGGCACGTCCATGACCTGGTTGGTGAGGATGGAGGTTAGGCCGAAGGTGCGGGCGTGTCTCCTCAGCCAGTCCACTAGGTAGTGTATCCGTTGCTGACGGGCGGCCAGCATCTCCCTCCCGACGAACTCCGCCCTATACAACGCGGTGATTGTGTCTATTATCACTAGGCGGCAGCCCTCTTGTACGTGGCGCGGCAGGTCGAATTTTACAATTTGCTCCAGCTGGACAACGTTGGCGGGCTGGTACACCAACACCGCCTCCTCCAAGTCCTCAGGCCTCGCGCCGAATCTGGCGGCCGCGGCCTCTGCCAGCTTGTAGTTAAACGTGCCCTCTGTGTCTACGTACACCACCCGCTTGGTGAAGCCCTGCGCAATGGCGGCCACGGCGAGCTGGTGCGCCAGCATTGACTTCCCCGTGCCGAACTCCCCGGCGAATTCGTAGATGTAGGAGTCCCGTATGCCGCCCCACGGCGTCTTTCCGTCGAACTCGGCGACGCCGGTCTTGAAAACTTGGTACTGCCTCTGCCTCAGCTCTCTCAACGTGGCTGGCCTGACCCCGCCCACCTTCTGCAAAGCCTGTTGTAGAAGCCTCACGGCCCGGTCGTACTCCACCCCCGCCTCTACCAACTCCTCTACGGTGAACTCGGCTAAGTGTTCCACCGAGACGACGCCGAGTTCTCTAAGCTTTTCAAGAGTCTTCGGCCCCACCCCCTCTAAAGAGGACAAGTCGTCTTTTTTCTTAGACATGCCTAATGCAACGGCTATAATTTTAATTTTTTAAAAAAAAGGATTCAACTGTGAAGCTTGCCTTTCTGTCGGCCAGCGGCGGCGTGGGGAAGACCACCCTCGCAATGCACCTGGCGCACAAATTCTTGTCGGAGGGGCGGAGGGTCTTGTTGGTAGACTTAGACCCAAGCGCCGGACTCAGCGTCGCCTTGCTGGGAGAAGAGGGCGTGGCGCGCCTCGAGGAGGAGAGGAGGACCGTGGGCGACGCCTTGTTTAAATTTATCAAAGGCGACTCGGTAAACATCTCAGACTACGTAGTGGAGGTGCGGCTGGGGGAGCACCCAGCGCACTTAGCGCCCAGCGGCGACTTCTTAAGCGACGCCATGGGCCTGCTCTGGTTTTCGGGCAACAGGCCGAGCCCCGAGCAGATGCTAAGGCGGTTTTTAGAAGAGGCTGGCGTAGGCGCGTGGGACGTCGTACTACTCGACACGTTGCCGTTCTACGAGAGGAGGTACACCCTCTCTGCGTTCTACGCGGCGGACAAGATCATCTTAGTAACGCACCCATACGGCGCAGAGGCCGTGAGGGTGAAGAGGATGTATAAAAAACTCGCAGAGCTAGTCCACGACGGGGCAGACATCAAAGTAAAAGTGTTGATAAACAGAGTAGACGTCTCCACTAAAGAGGCTAAACAAGCCTTCGAAATAGTGAAGAAGATAGACCTGCCCCGGTTCCACACGGTCATTCACCAAAGAGTGGCGTATACAAGAGTCCCACAGATGGAATACGTACGAGACAAAAAGGCAAGAGAGGAGCTAGACGCCCTGTTTAGAGAGGTGAAAGAGTGGCTCAACGTCGAGCTAAGCCTCTACTAGTCAGCGGGATAACCGCCATGTCACAACTCCAATCCCCGTAGACCTCATCACAAAACTTTATACCCACAAAATTAAATGTGATGAGCCTCACGGTAGGCTCAGAGGTGAGCGAAACGCCCTTCACTGACCCGCCAGCAACAAGCCGAGCTCCTCCAGCTTCTTCTTCACAACCCTCCTCATCTCAGCGGCGTAGTTGCCCTCCCGCTCTAGCTCGTACAGCCTCCTCCGATAGTACTCAACGGCGCATCTAACCAACGCCTCGGCCTCCTCCGGAGGCACGGGAAGCAACTCCGCGTCTGGGAAGGGCGGCTGAGGCGCCGTGGTGAAAAAGCCGCCCACCCTCCTGCCGTTCTTGGGGCAGAAGTACACAGCCTTAAGCTTGCTCAGCCGCGTCCACCTCCTGCCCACGCCTTTGATTAACAACAGCCAGACCTGCACCTCCTTCTCTACGCGCATCGTTATAGTCCTAACGGCTAATATAAGCCCAGGTAGGGCCTTAGACAAGTCTCCTTCCAGAACTCCTCCACCTCTCTCGTATACGACGCCGCTGAGGCGGGGTCCGCCCCCTTTATAAACAAAACATCGTCGTCGTACCCGCAGGTGGCCTTCAGCCACACGTCCCTAGCCCTGCGCGGGATGTCGCGCCACACGTACGGGACGTAGCCGAGTTTTGTAAACAAGGCCTCAGCCGCCTTGTTGTCCTCAGTGGAAGTGGCGGCGTACACAGAGGCTTTACAGACGTCTTCTACACGCCGCACAAGCGCCGTGGCGACGCCCCGCCTCCTATAGGGGGGAGCCACTGCGACGTAGTAGTGCACGCACACAGGCCAGCTCAGCGTAATTTGGTAAAATATCTCCGCGCCCGCCGCGGCGCCGTCTACGTAGGCCACCAAGGCGCTTGAACGCGGCCACCGCTCCAACACGGCCTTTGCGTACTTCACGGGGCCTCTGTAATTGGCGGCCACTATTTCCAAAGCCCTTTCCTTGTCTACTACGAACTCCACTGCGCAATTTTTTCAAAGTCTTCTTCGCTGAGCTGTACCCGGAACGCGCCCACGATTTCGTCGATATGTTCCTTCTTCTCCGCCTTGGGAATCGGCACCACCCCCCTCTTGACGTACCAGGCAAGCGCCACTTGGACCGGCGTGGCGCCGTACCTCCTCCCGATCTCGGCCAACCTGGCGTCTCTCGCCACGGCCCCCTTCTCCAGAGGCGTATAGGCCATGTACATAATGCCGTTAGACAAGGCGTACGGCACCAAGTCCCTGTCGTCGCGCCTGTTGTAAATAGAGTAGTGGTTCTGCACAGCCGCCACCTCGTACTTCTTCGCACACGCCTCGGCCTCTCTTAACTGCGCCAGCGAGAAGTTGCTCACGCCGAAGTGTCTGATGATCCCCCTGTCCACCAACGCCTCAAACGCCCTTATAGTCTCACAGAGGGGCACGGCGTCGGAGGGCCAGTGCAACAGGTACAAGTCGATGTATGTGCCCAGCCGGCGCGCGCTGGCCTCAGCCGACTTGATAACGTCGTCAAAACGGGCATGGCTCGGCCACACCTTCGAGACGATAAACAACTCCTCCCTCGGGAACCCCCTCACCGCCGCCCCCACCAACTCCTCGGCGTGGCCGCCGCCGTACATCTCCGCAGTGTCGATAAGCCTCAGCCCCCTCTCCACCGCGTACCTTATGGCCTCCATCCACTCCCTATCTCTGCTACTGTCTGCGGCCCAGTACCCACCCCCCACCCCCCACGTTCCGAGTCCGATAGAGGGGACACAGCCCACCCTCTTAAAACACTGCCTCATAGACACAACAATAGCGAGAAGTTAAAAAGCGTTTCAAACTCCAGCTTATCTGCGTCTACCGATCTTGTCCCAGCTCCTCGAGGTCGGTCTCGTTGATGTGGAAATGCCAAGCCCCTTTAGACCACTTGGGCTCTTTGGGCGTACACAGCCCCTCTTCGATGCACCACGCCAACAGCTCGTTTAATGCGTCTGCGTGACCCCTTGCTACTCTCTCGTCAGAGCGTATATACCCGCCGCCTATAGGCGTCTGTTGAACTCAATGGCCTTGTCTCTGGTGTCGGATATCTGGGCCATTGGCCTCTTTAGCACTAGAGGAAAATTTAAAAAACAAGCGCGGTGTACAAAAAGGGCCCGTAGCTCAGTCAGGACAGATGGGGGCCGGCGTCGCCGACCTCAGTCCAAAGCGGCGGAGGACCCCAGCCGGGTCCGGCGAACCTCCGGAGCCGTAGGACGTGGGTTCAGGAGCCAACCCGCCTATAAATCCCACCGGGCCCGCCACCGTTACCATTATTCACTCTTACAGCCCCCGTAGTAGCACCTCTAGGTCGGACTTGTTGAGGTGGAAGTACCAAGCCCCCTTAGACTGCTTAGGCTCTTTGGTCGTACACCGTCCCTCGTCGACGTACTTCGCCAAAAACTCGCTGTGGACGTCGGCGTGCGACCTCACGACTTTCTCATCGGAGTGTTGCAATGACGGCGCTTCCGTCTCTCCTAACCTTTTCTCCTATTGCCATCTATTCGCCGTCTTCTGCCTCTACGCAGAATGTAGTGATCCCTCTTGGGCCTAGCCGTACACTGCTTGGTAGCGTCAGTTGTGCACCTCTCTTCAACGCATCCTTCACGGCAACTTTGATCAACTTTTTACGTAAAGTATTAAAGATTTACTCATAAGGTTGTCACAATGGCGCCAGTGAGGCGTGATATAGCCGATCGCTTTAAAAAACACGTAGAAATTCTCCGTGCCGATGTCTTCTTTGGAGATGAGTGGAACAAGATAAAAAAGTCAATGTCAATAAATGAAATGTGTGATAAATTGAAATGTCGTACGGATCACTTATACCCCTTACTTAAATATACATTAGTGGCTGTTTATACAGGTACATATGCTATAGCGATAAAAAGGCTGAGAGAAAGAGGAAATATATGTTACTTGGACGCCACGGCTGGTTCTGGCATCACAATAATAAATTACAGAAAGTCTGAAATCCCAATATTCGGCACAGGCGTCATAGGTCTGATAATGCCTACATATGGACTTCATAAATTAAAGATTAAAAAGATAGATAAGGTAAACAGTCTAAAATTTAACAAAGCCATATTCTTTGAGATAGACGAAGACAAGAGAAATTTATTAAAGAAGTTACATAGCGAAGTATGTAAGACGCTCAGACGTAGCGGCTATGACTGCCCCGAAATAAAGTATGATAGCGACGTAAACCACTTTGACCCAGCCAAGTACGACTGCGCCCACTGGCTAATTGTCATAGACCCCGAGGGTGCCGATATCCACTGGTCAACTATGCAGAAATTTCTTTCACTTAACGCAGATATTATCTATAATTATATGTGCGCCTCATTAAGGAGACAAGTAGATTTTCAATGTAAAAATATTGGTGGAGCATTTGATAAGTATTTTCCCAAAGGTTGGAGAACGTTGTGCAATAAAAGAAGTAGCGTTGAAAAAATCGGCGAAGAGCTTT
>JAVZUI010000058.1:0-10534 GCA_038879095.1 Pyrobaculum sp.
AGGTGCAGAGAGGTGGGCATAAGGCTTGCTAACAACGTGCCGATCCAGCCGGGCCCCATCGAGGTGAAGAAGACGGAGTACGAGGCCTCCGGGGGCGTGGAAATATTTCTAGAAGCCATCGGCCCAGACGACACCCTATACGCAATTCTGCGGCTGAGGATCCCCGGCAAGCCGCATAGGCCTGAGCTACGCAAGGCGGCGCTTGTGAGGGAGCTCCACGTCTACGGCCCCGCCGTACCCGTGGGGGAGCAGAGCATTTGGTGGCAACACACAGGCCTCGGCAGAGGCCTGATGACCCGCGCCGAGGAGATCGCCAGAGAGCACGGCATGTTGAAAATCGCGGTTATCTCCGGGGTCGGGGCGAGGGAGTACTACCGCAAGCTGGGCTACAGCAGATGCGGCCCCTACATGTGCAAAGACTTGTCGCAACCGCTGGGCCACGCAGAAGACAGCTTAGTGCTAAGCCAAGCCGCCGACTAGCCCCCGCTCAGAGACAACGCCACCCTCACAGCCTCGCGGTGAAGCGGCGTCTGCCAGGCGTAGTACTTGCCAATGCCCAGCTCTGTGTCCCTCTCGGGAGGCGGCACGTCGATCCAAAAGTAGGGGTCTCGGAAGGGGCTTACCTCAGCCACAAGATTCAGCTCAGTTAGCCTTTCCACAAATTTCTCTGGTACTTTTGCTTGTAGAAGCACGTCTGGGTCTTCTAGAGCTTCCTGTAACGCCTTCTTCTCCTCCTCTGTCAACTTCGTAGCCATGGTGAATATACCCCTGAACGCCGCCAAGTCTGCAGACACCTTATGAAAGTCTCAGCCAGACTTGTACAGCAGTTCCAAGTACCGTGGACTTCCGCCCGTCCACTTCCAGACTTCGTCGAACGGAGGCTTTTGCCCTGGCAATAAGTCGTAGAGCTGGCGGAACCCGTCGCGGGGCATGTTCCACATGGCTCTTATCAACGCCCAGCTGTGCCTCCCCACCCTCCTCCTAGTGACTCCCTCGCTGGAGGCGACTACAATCACTATCTTGTCGTACTTTATCGACGGATGCTCAATCATGTTGAGAAACTGTTTTACCAGCAACTCTGCCCTATCAAGGCCGATGGCCTGAAACACGTCGTCCGCCAACACGGCGATCTTCTTATTTCTGCCCTTCTTCACGACGCGGTACAGCGCCTCGACGGCCACGTCGATTAGGACGTCGGCGTTGTTAAAAGGGTCGGGAAGCCTCTTAGCAACCTCCTTCAGCACCGACTTTACCAAGTCCTTGAGGTCCTCTGTGTATAGCAACTTCTCCTCCCTCTCCTTAGCCAACGGGCTGACGTACGCAACGGAGTAGCCGTGTTCTCTAAGAACCTCGACGGCCTGCTTCAAAAGAGCAGACTTGCCACATCCCTCCGGGCCGTAGACCACTATGGGGAATCTAGTACCCTTCTCCGCCAGCTCCTCGAACTGTTTCAGCGCCACTTCGCGATCCACAAACTCCACCTCGCGGTCTGCGAAGCGTACTTTCACCCTCTTCATGGGGCGCCTAACCTCTTCTTGACTTCGCTTAGCGCCTTTTCGTGCTCGTCGGTCCACTTTGCTCTGTCTTTTACCCGCTCGACGTATTTGACCACAGCCTCTGTCAGCTCTTTTACCGCAACGGCGGCCTCTCCCCTAGTCCTATACTTCGAAAGAGCCATGTCTGGGTTCGGCCCGTGGTACTGGTAGTCGTGTAGGTTTAGGGCTCTGTCAGTAATATACGAGACGTCGCCGTAGCCCAGCTCTCTAAGCCTCTGCGAAAGCGGCACCATCTTCGTCGTCGGCACTCTCGGGACTGCCTCCTCCTTTAGCCAACGCCTCTCTTCCTCGTCTTTGGCGACGGACTTCAGCCTGTCGAGCTCTAGCCTAAGCAGAGCCGCGAGGACAGCCCTCCACGCCTGGAAGGCCTTCCCAGCGGCGTTTCTCACGAGGCCCCTCTCAAGAAACTCCAACGCCAGAAGAGACTCTACGAGGGCCTCTAAGAGGCGGGCGGAGGCGTATTCCACAGCCGAAGGCTTAGGAAGGGGTTTCTCGACTGTTTCATACACGTCCACATCCCTACTCGGGTTTAAAAACTCCTCTGGCGCATATACGCGCCGTCATGCGGCCAGGGCTCTTCTCACCGCCTCTCTGTGGAGGGGCGTCTGCCAGGCGTAGTACTTGCCAATGCCCAGCTCTGTGTCCCTCTCGGGAGGCGGCACGTCGATCCAGAAGTGCGGTTTTCTAAACTCAAACACTTCAACCACTAGGTTCAGCTCTACTAACCGCTCTAGCATCGGCTTGGCACTTCTAATCTCTTCCAGCAAAACGTCCGGGTCCTCCAACGCCGCGGCCAAAACCCGCCGCTCCGACTCCGATAGCTCCCTGACAAAACCTCTCACCCCCCTCTCAATCATCAACTTTTCGACAGCCCTGTCTAAACTCCAGCCCATCGCGAAAACGCTCTCCAACGCCTCTGGATTCCCCCCGGTCCACCTCCACACCTCTTCAAAGGGCGGCTTCGGCTCCGGCAGTAGGTCGTACAGCTGGCGGAGACCCTCGCGTGGCATGTTCCACATCTCACGAATTTCAGCCCACCTGTGGCGCCCAATCCTAACCCTTGTAACGCCTTCGCTGGAGGCTACGACGATGACTATCTTTTCGTACTTGATTGAGGGCCACTCAATCATGTTTAAGAATTGCTTTACCAACTGCTCAGCTCTGTCGAGGCCAATGGCTTGAAACACGTCGTCTGCTAAGATGGCTATCCTCTTGTTCCTCCCCCTCCTGACGACGCGGTAAAGGGCCTCCACAGCGATGTCGATAAGGGCGCCTGCGTTGTTAAAAGGATCGGGAAGCCTCTTGGCAAACTCCTTAACCGCCTGTTTGACAAAGTCCTTGAGGTCTTCGGTGTATAGAAGCCTCTCCTCCTCTCTCGCAAAAGGGCTGACGTATGTCACGGAGTAGCCGTGCTCTTCCAACACCTCCACCGCCTGTTTAAGCAAGGCAGACTTCCCACAGCCCTCCGGCCCGTACACAACAATAGGCCACAACGTGCCCCTCTTAGCCAGCTCTTCAAACTGTTGTATCGCCACGTCGCGGTCTACAAACTCCACAACGCGGCCGGCAAAGAGCACCTTCACTCGTCTCACACACAACTCCTGACAGTCGTATTTATAAGTGCCTCTGCGACACGTCACAGCCACCATCTGCGCCACTGTTTCTCGGACTTTCAAACACGCGTCTCACAGCAACTTTGCGGCTAATGCAAGGGGCCCTTTACTTAGCAAGCGCCGTAGAAGAAGGGGCCGATTGGTCGCCGAGTTTAAAAACGCGGCTTAGGTCGCCTTACGGCCAGAGATTGTTTTATACCTCCAACGACCATGGGCCATGCTTCCGCCTCCCGCCGGCGTGTTAAAACTAGACCAAAACGAAGTCCCCATCCCCCCGCCGCCCCACGTGGTTGAGGCGGCTGCCCAAGCCCTCTCTGTGTCTAACTGGTACCAGCCCGCGGCGCTGTACGACGAGGTGAGGCAACTATACGCCGAGTACGCAGGCGTGGACCCCTCACACGTCTGGATCTTCCCCGGGGCCGACGACTTTTTCGAGGGGGTGCTCAGAGGCGTCAAGAGAGTCGCCGTGGTGAGCCCCACCTACTTCCTCTTTGAGGACCAGGCCGCGTTCTTCGGCGTGGAGCTAGTCAAGGCCCCCCTGAGGGGGGAGGAGTTCCGCCTAGACTTGGCAGACCTCCTGGCGGCTGCTAAGGAGGCGGATGCGGTGTACGTGGACAACCCCAACAACCCCACGGGCCAGTTGCTCCTCGGCGAGAGGGAGGTGGAAGAGCTTTTGGCGCTGGGGAAGCCGGTGGTGGTAGACGAGGCGTATTACGAGTTTTCTCAACGCACAGTCGCGCGCCTGGTAGAGGCTTGGCCCAACCTCGCCGTGGTTAGGACGATGTCTAAGGCCTTCCTCCTCGCCGGGATGAGGGTGACGCCGATCATCGCCGGGAGGGGGTACAAAGTACACTACAACACAGTACGCTTCAGAGTGTCCCTCGCCTCCCTAGCCGCGGCCAGGGCGGCTTTGTACAACAGAGACTACGTAGCTGACGTGGTGAAGACAGTCAAGGAGGGCGCCCAGTGGCTGAGGCAGAGGCTGGAGGAGCTTGGCATAAAGACTTGGCCCACCTACGCCAATTTTATACTTGCAAAAGGCCCCCCCGGCCTCGCCGCACTGCTCCGAAGATACGGAGTGTGGGTAAGAGATGAAGAGCCGAGACTAGGCCCAGGCCACGTGAGGATTACAATAGGGACGCCAGAAATAAACCGACAATTTATAAGAACGTTGATACACTCTAAGGCGCTGTCATCTCCTCCACAGCGGCCCTAATCCTCCGCCTTCTAATAAACCATATGAGCAACACCGCGCCAACAGCGCCGCCAACAATTGGCAATAGAGGCAACGGGTCGAGATTCCACACTGCCTCAAACGTCGTAGGAGCCACGGCCACAGGCATTGTCTGCGGATAGTTATAAACAACGCCAGTAGAAGTGTCACGCCACCCCGCAAAGACCCAGTGTATCGGCGGGATGGGCCACCAGACGTCTGTAGGCGTGGGAACCACGGCGACGGCGCTACCCTCGTCGGCCCACATACTGGCCGGCACCTGCCCGTACTGAGACGTAAACTTGACTAGATACTGCCGCTTCGTGGCGTAAGTGACGTTTAACGGGCCGCGTACCGTAATAGTGTCGTTGTTTATACGAATCCCGTTTACAACCCAGGCGCCCAGCACCTCGCGCACCTCTGCCGAGAGCTGGGAGATGGGAGTAGGCGCCACGAACTTTACCTGACTGCCCCTAACCGCCCAGGTGACGTTCGGGACCGTGCTCGCCGGGGGCCTCACCCACACTCTGTACTGCACCACGTACTTAGGCAGTATGGCAAAAGAACTTGTGACCGTCCTGTTAAGCGTGGAGAGACGCTCCTCTGGCGTAAACTCAAGCCCAGACCAGCCCACGAAGGCCAGACGCGTCCCATTTCTCAAATCCACATACTCAGGCGCGTAGAACACAACGACGGAGCCCACGTCGGCCCAGAGGGAGGTGCTGCCGTTCACCGACGCGGGCCATCTAGTAGACACCAAGGCCTGCGGGACGTAGTAGCCTTGGGCAGAGACGGGGTAGTGGGTGACGGTAGGCACGCGCCCCGACGCAATTGCGTTGCCGTACTCGTCGAAGACAGTTACTAGCTCAAGCCTCAGCCTAGCCGTGGCGTTTATCTGAATATACTGAGGCAAAACTACCTGGTAGAGGGCGGAGACCCTCGTGGGCTTAGACACGTTTACAGTAACCGCGGGGGTGGGGAGGTCGATACGCCTATCGTCCACCACCCAGCCTGCAAGCCTCAGCTCGCCCCGATCCACCCCCGGCGTGTTGTAGACGGGGATCTGAAGCCTAGGCTCTGCGTAGTAGACAGTGGGGCCGGCAGACCACTGGGAGCCCTTTACAAGGGGCGAGGTGTAGACTCTGTACTCCAGCGCGTAGCCAACCCTAACCGAAGAGCCGCTGCCAGTCACCGCGAGGGAGACGTTGCCGAGGGGTCTGCAACGGACCTCGCCCATGTATTTAAACTGAGGCACCACCACTATGGAGCCCACGGGGACCAGGACGTCCCCCGGCGCGTTGTACCGGTACTCGGCGCCGTCTATAAACACAGACACCTCGGCGGGGACGCACTGCGGGGGGCCGTCCACCGAGAGGCCTATTAAGGCCAGCCTCCTGGAGCCCACGGAGTCCCAAGTCTCGTACGCAATAGACATCCCGTCGAAGGACAGGGCCGCAGACGTCACCGGCTTCTTCAGGTTGAGCCGGGCCGCCTCCCTACCGCCTCTAAAAATCAAAAGCTGGCCCCCCAGCGTGCCGACGGCCACCACACTGCCGTTGCCCGACGCAGAGATGGAGAGCGGAGTTGAGGGCAGTTTGACGCTCCACGCCTGTTGCCCCCTGTAGAAAGCCAGCAACTCGTCGAAGGTGCCCACGAAGGTCCACTCCCCGTTTTGGCTGGCCGCCACAGGTATCTTGGGAGTATCTATGCCGTACGTCACCACGGCGCCTGGCACCACCTCCGCCCCGTGGATAAACACCCTAGGCACCTCCCTCTTCTCAAAACACGCGTACAGGGGGTCGCCGCTTGGAGCCGCCTTAAGCCAGACCACAGAGCCCCTACAGGTGGCAACCTGCGTAGAAGACTGGCCAACCACGCGGAGCACCCGGCCGTCGGAAGTCCCCACGTACAGAGCCCCGCCGTCAACCGTGTAGGCAAGCGAGGTGACGGGCGCGGAGAATACGAAAGACGCGTATATAGACCCGTCGCGCACTACATACAGCCGGCCGTCGATCCCGCCCACCGCCACGTCTCTACAGTTCGTAGCGACGGCGGTGGCGTTAATCCTAAGCGTAGTAGACCACAACGGGACGCCGTAAGGCATGTGAAGCGAAACCACAGCCGTCTGGTACACCCCAGTCAAAATAATAGGCGGAAGCTGGAGGGTGAAGTTAAGCGTCAGCGGGATCCTCTTAGGCAGAGAAATGCCGTACTGCCTAAGCGCGTTTAAAATATCGTCGGAAAGCTCAACCGTAGTAGGCGCCGACAGCTGGATAGTCAACGACTGCTGCTGCACGTGGTACACGTAGGGCCTATTCACCACCGCCAGACAGCGGCCAGCGGCGTCGGTGGCGATGAGCGGGTAGCTGGCGTCGAGGGAGTACAAGACAGAGCCGTCTATGCCCACCACCTGCACCGACGAGGGCGAAGCCCAGTAGTAAGTGTCCAATACCTCCGTGGGGAGCACATACGCAACCGCCAAGAAAGACAACACCAAAGCCGCTAGGAACAACCTCATAAACCCAAAGAGTCAAACCCCTATATATATACTACGGTGGGGCTAAGAAGCCCCAACTACGGAGAATATAAAACCAAACAAACAATGAAAGCAATGCAGTGTTAAAAAACTAACATTTTGGGTTATCAGCAACTACGTTTGCGGTAAACGGCGCCACGCCCCCACTAGTCAACACAACCCTACCAGAGAGTACTTGACCAACAGCCACGTTAACTCCCGTAAGTACAACTTTCACCTTTGTGGGGCTATTAATCGAATTTGGGCTTGCAGAGAACGATCCACCTCCTATCTGTACAGATGCTATTTGCACTGATGACGCACCTTGTGGTACTACACCGAGACATAGCGTGGGAGTTCCTCCGCCAGTATATACTGTCGCGTTGACTACTACTAGGCCTGATTGTGCCCCTGCTGATGCGAATGTGGTGTATAGGTACCAGCCGACTGCTATTGCTATTACTAGTATTATTGCTACTATTATCGCCACTTCTAGGGAGATCATGCCTTTTGTTTTCGTTGGCATGTACCTTGATGGGTGGGGGTTTTTATATATTGTGGTGTGGGTCCCTTTCTATAATGTGCCATGGCTCCGCTTTTTGGGGTCTTGCGTTAGTGTTGGCATAGTTCTTCTGCTTGGAGGGGGGTTGTGGGGGCGTATTTTTGGGGTTTTGTTAGCAGCGTGCCTATGGCTAGTTCGTAGTCTATTTTTACTTGTTTTATTAGCTGGGTGATGGGGGGCGTGTGGCTGTTTAATAGGCCGTTGGCGCGGGCGATTTGTATTACGTAGTTGTTTAGCCCTATCCTTGCCCTGTAGAGTATGTATTTTGCGACGTCGCATTTGTTTTCTAGTTTTATTACTCGCCCGTCGAAGTGTAGTGGTCTTGTGAGTTTTGTGGATAGATGGGCGGCGGCGTGTGAGGCTAGTACTGTGATGATTTTAAATGTCCTGCCGCCGTGGGGGACTGCGTCGAGGAAGATTAGGTTTATCTCGTCGCTGACTGTGTATGCGTAGTCTGCCCCGTAGGTGGCGGCTAGCAATCTCGCCGTTTCTACCATGGCCGCGTGTACTAGGGCGCTCCTGGGAGGGGGGAAGTCCTTTAGCCTCTTGCCGAAGCCCACGCCGTCTAGCCTAACCGCGGCTGGGGGCCTCGACGGCTCGCAGAAGGCTTCTCTCTCTCTGTACCGTTTTTCGAGTGTTTTTGGGTCTAGGGATAGGAGGGGGGAGATGTCCACGGGTTTTAAACTACTTATATTCAAAATGGTTATGCGGCTTCGTTTTCGTAACGTGGTGCTGGGGGGGACCTTCGACACTCTTCACAGCGGGCACGTGAAGCTGCTGGCCACGGCGACATTGGTGGGAGACCGCATCTTGGTGGGGCTGACAAGCGACTCCTTCGCCTCTACGTATAAGCAGTACAAGGTGAGGCCGTTTGCGGTCCGCCTCGCCAATTTGCGCAACTTGATGGGCCTCATCGCCCCGGAGAAGGAGGTGTCGTACGCGGAGATTAACGACCCCTACGGCCCCGCCGCCTCTGACCCCAGGCTTGAGGCCATTGTGGCTAGTATCGAAACTCTCCCCAGGGCGCTTCAGATAAACGACATGAGGGCGGAGAGGGGGCTTAGGCCTATGGAGGTGGTGGTCATATCTACGGTGAGAGACGGCTTTGGCCACATACTCTCCTCCACGTATATACGCCGGGTTCTTGAAAGGAGGGGCGAGGGGGGCTAGGCTAGCCTTGCCAGTTCCTTGTAGGCCTCTAGGGCGCTGGAGCAGTTTTCCACGCACAGAGTGGGGCCGGCGAGGAGGTCGACGCGTCTGTACTCCCCAGCCCTCGTCTTTAAGAACTTAAACACTTCTGTGTACACCAGCTCGGAGTGTGTGTAGTCTTTGAAGAGTACTAGGTAGTTGTGGGCGAGGGCCCACGCCTCGTAGGGGTCGTCGGCGGGGGGCAGTCCGTAGTCTTCCAGCCTGACCGCGGGGGCCGGCGGCTTTATCTTAGCTATCCTCTTGGCGAGCTCCGCGGCGTATGCCACGTGTTCGTATTCCACAGCGGCGTCTAGGGGGCTATGGTATATGTGCCACGTGTCTCTAAGCGACGAGATTGTCACCGCCGGCATGCCCCACCTCTCGAAGTGCAGAGTGTCGAAGTAGGGCTGTGGCGGCTCGACGGGGCCAAGGGGCCTTAGCTGTTCGTGTAGGTACGGCATTGCGTATATCCTAGGCGTGCCGACGCCGACGACGTCGATGTTTACGAGCAACGTGGGGCGCCACTTCCTCAAGTAGTTAAGCGACCCCCAGGCCCAGTACAGCGACGGGACGTGGGGGGCCACGCCCTCCTCCGCGGTGAAGAGGCCGAGGGCGATGGGCACGTCGTTTGCCACAAGTTCGGCGAAGGCGAGCACTGCGGCCTCTACGCCGGCGCAATTGTCGGTGGCGCCGGCGAGCCAGTGGTCCCAGTGTGCCGATATCATCGCCGTGTTTTCAAAACTGTTGAAGGCGACTAGGCTGTAGCTGTACGTGACTTTCTGCCTCGTATCTACCCTGAGCCTGGCCCTCTTGCCTATATACGGCGCGGCGTCTTCAAAACTCGCCGCTGGGAGGGGCGTAGGCGCCGCGTCTAGCTTGTATCCGTACTCCCCCGTCACTACTATCCTCCTGGGGGGCCGCCCTGTGAAGACAACGGCGGCCGCCCCCCTCCTGGCCGCCTCGATGGCCACGTACTTGGCGTCGTCTACGTCCTCTGGCCACCGCGCCACTACGATATTGCCCTCTACGTCTCCCCCCGGCTCCACGAGCCTCCCCTCCACCTCCGCCCTCTTGCTGTAGGGGAGCGCCAGCCCCCTAAGCTCTGCGCCCTCTACCTCTAGAGTGGTGCCTTCGTCGGACCAGTACAAAACCTCCACTGGGGATAGGTGGAACCATACGCCGGGCGTGTCTAGGTACGTGATTACGAACTGGAGGAATTCTCTCTCGTGGGGGGACCCGGCCGTTAGGTCTTTGTACGAGGCGCATTTAGAATACACCTCGGCCACGGACGGAAGAAAGGATATATATATAGCTGTTTAGAAAAACGGCGGACAGTGTTGATGTGTGATCGGTTGAACCCGGTCTGACTAGTGATGGCCTCCGCCTAGCTCTCCTCTATTGTGTAGGCCCCAAGCCTGGCGAGTACTTCGTCTAGTTTTGCGCTGACTTCTTTCAACGCGGCTGACGTGTCCCCCTCTCTCTGTAGTTTTTCCACGGCGGTTCTGAGTTCTCTGACTACTTCTACTAACTCGTCTAGTTTGTTGAAGGCTCGTAGTACTCTTTCTATCTGTTCTCTAGTCTCCTCGGCTTGGCGGAGGTTTAGGTAAGTGGCTAGGATTATTACGTCTTGTAGGTCTAGTTTTTTCTTTTTTTCTAGTTTGTTCACCGTCTCGGTGGCGAGGTTGCGGATTATGTTTTCCGCCTTTTTGAGATACTCTTCCACAGGTGAGAGGTTCTACATGTAAATAAGTACATCGCTGACGGTGCCGTCGTGTTTGAGATGTCTTTTTATAAAATGCGTATGTTTTTGTGGTGATGATGGGATCGATGGTGCGACTTGTGACGATGGAAGAGACGAACTGATTTATTTACCTCTCGGGTCTACGT
>JAVZUI010000059.1:0-10177 GCA_038879095.1 Pyrobaculum sp.
GCGCCGCTGTCGCGGGGGGGGGGGGGAGGCGCCGCGCAGAGCTGCGCCACTTGTCCGGGTTGTAGCTCTAAGACGTAGGTAGTGTTTGCCCCGCCCCAGTCTACAACCACGTGGTAGGTGCCGGGCGGCAGTTCTACCCTCCTGGGCATGGACTCGGCGTAGGTGTAGTTCCCGTATATGTATACGTAGCGTGGGGGTTGTTGGTACGAAAAGACGATGTACGCGGTGGGTATGTTCACAATCAGCGTCTCAGAGGGGTGGGTGGGGGCGAATACAAACCTCTTTTTTGTATGTAAGGCGTCTACGTAGACTTCGTAAGGCGTATTTGGTAGGGCCCAGAGCTGCGCCTCTCCTTTGTATGTCCGGTTTGCCACTACTATGGCCCAGTCGCTCCTCACGGCGCCGAAGGAGTCCACTGCCCGTATTGTGACTCTGCTGGCGTTTATTAACAAGGTCTTTCCGCAGTACTCCTCTGGGCGGAATTTTGCCACGTAGAGGGCGCCGCTTGGGGCCGCCACTTCCGTCTCGGCGATGCCGGTATAGTTAACGCCGCGTATTAGGTAGAAGTCCGCGCGGAGCCCTGCCGATATTGTCACATTTCTGTGAGTAATTTGAATACGCGTCACTGGTTGATAGGCGGCTATTTCGCACCTCTTTACAATGCCTATTTTTTCTAGGTCTATGTCTAACTCCCATAGAAATGTGTTTACTGTAAAGTTTACCGGTTCTCTTTCTATGTTTTTTATATAAATCTCGACGGGGTAGTTTATATTCCCGACCGGGATCCTTCTCGATAGTTTATTATTACTAATGCTTATTTGTACGTTTCTGTAGGTGCCGTTTTCTAGTTTTACCATTTTTAGCTCAATTACGCCGTCGACGGGGAGCGGTTTTATCGGCACGTCTTCTAGGAATGTTATTGAGGCCGTTGTGTTTTCTTCGGCGGCGGTCCTCCAGGCCAGTATGCCGTCTATATATATCTCAATAGGCCCGTTCGGGACATGCGCCGTCCCTGAGCTGTTGGTCTTGACGCAGATAGTGGGGGTGCAAACCGTGGCGTTGGGTAGCGGGAAGCCTAGCGAGTCTCTCACCTCTATCCACGTTGCGAACGCCGCTGTTGACAATAATATTATGAGGATTGCCCATTTCACAGGGTTTAGTATCTCTGTTACTTAAACCTTGTTTCTACTGAGCGAGGGGATTAAATTAGTTTATATGCGCTGACCAAAACATTTTTATATTTACAATTCTGCGATCTTGCCCGCGTTCCTCTCACGAGTTTAATGCCTTGTGTCTTAACTAACTAAATAAAGTATCTCTACGCTTTAAATTTAGCGATACATTTAAATATCTCAAATTCAATAGTGGACTATGACCGAGGAGATTAAGTTAACAGACCGCCAGTACCAGCTACTAAACCACCTGCTTCAACGGGCGCAACCGATGCGCGTATATACGGTGTACGGTGACCAGGACGAGATTGCGAGGGAGCTTGGGATGACTAGGCAGGCCTTGGCGATACACCTGAAGCGACTTAAAGAGCTGGGGCTTGTCAGGACGGGGCGCGAGTTTGTGGACATAACTGAAAAGGCGGTGAAGCTTCTCAAAGGCCAGTCTAACGACGTGATTATATTAGTAAAGGTGGAACCTAAGTACCGCGACAAGGTATATGAGGAGACTAAGAGGCTCCCCATTGAGAAGGCGCTGAGGCTGGCCGGCGACTTCGACTTGGCGATAATTACCCAGGAGACTGTGTTGGACAAGGTGCTCGACTCTGTAAACAACATGGAGGGCGTGAAGGAGACGAAGACGTTTATCTCAATAGGCGCCGTCAAAGAATAATTTTTTTACTCAGGGGGGTATCTGATAAACGCGTAGAAGTAAGAGTTTACATATTTGAAGGACTTCAGCTTCTTAACCTCTTCGGGTATTTGAATAGGCTTGGCGACGGAGGCCCCTTCCTCTGTCAACACGTAGCGGTCTCCGACCCGTTTTACATACCCCTCGTTTTCCATCTGCGACAAGATGCCAGCCACTACCACGTTGTCAAGAATCCTCTCCAAGGGGGGCAACGCGCGGGTTTTTACAGAAGTGATGTGCCAAGCCGCCGTTATTTGTTCTAACGTGGCTTCTCCCAGCTCTTTGAGGATGGCAGATATCACTGGTATGACTGTCTTGACGTCTTTTTGGCCTACGAATATAGTGACTTCTAGGGGCAGGACGCCGCTGTGTACGTAGTTCTTTACAGTGGGTAGGGCGTGTTGGCCTCTTTCGACGTCGTATAGCGCTAAGGTTAGCACCACGACGGGGTCTCCTCTAGTCAGGTAGTTGGAGAGGTCGACGTTGTAGAGCTTGTAGAAGGCTAGTTGGCAGAACTTCTGGTCTTTTTTTGGGCACCACTTTGCGGCCATCGCCTTTGCGTACAGAGTTTTCAAGTCCGCCAGCTTTACCACGCCCCTGACGCCGAGTCTCCACATAAGCCACGCCACGTAGTACTGTATCTTTGTCTTAAGTTCTAGTAGCCACATGTGGCGCTGCCCCCTCGCCGTTTCATACCGTCTCGATTTATCACCGCTTTAAAATTTACGGTTTGGCCTAATTGTTTTATAGTGAGTACAACCTCCCCCATATGAAGTACCTCGTTGGCAGAGACTTCGCGTTCCCGGAGTACCTACCCCGCTACCCCCGTAGCTACGACTTCGAGGTTTTGCACATGCGCCTAGATGTGGAGCTAGATTTAGACAACGGCGTAGTCGAGGGCGTTGTTAGGTACCGGGCCAGGGCGTTGAAGGACGGGGCCAGGGTGGTGCTAGACGCCGTGGAGATGGACGTGTTAGAGGCGAGCCACGACTACTACTACGACGGCCAGAGGATTGAGATAAGGCCCGCGTGGAGGAGAGGCGAGGAGGCCGAGTTCTACGTCAAGTACAGGGCTAGGCCAAGGACTGGCATGTTTTTCATAAAGCTGAGGAGGGGAGTCTACGTGTGGACTCAGGGGGAGAGCGAATACAACAGGTACTGGGTCCCCCTGCCGGACTCGCCCAACGTCAAGTTCCCCTGGACTGTCTCCGTCACAGTGCCTAAGCCCTACGTCGCGGGGAGCAACGGCGTGCTGGTGCAAGTAGTGGACAGAGGCGACAAGCAGACGTATGTGTGGGAGATGAGGCACCCCATGTCTCCCTACCTATTGGCAATCGCCGTTGGGAACTACAAGGTGTTTAAAGAGGAGTGCAACGGCGTCGTCCTTGAGTACTACATCCCAGACTATGTGGGCGACGAGTGGCGGCACTCTTTTTACAACACTTGTGAAATTTTGAAATTCTTCTCTGAGTACCTCGTCCCGTATCCATACGAGCGCTACGCCCAGGTGGTGGTGCCCGAGTTTATCTACGGCGGTATGGAGAACACCACCTTTACCATCCTTACAGACTGGACTATCCATGACAAACACGCCCACTGCCCCTACTCGGGCTTCCCCTGTCCCGAGGCCGAGGACTTCACCTCTGACCCCCTGGTCGCCCACGAGATGGCCCACATGTGGTTTGGGGATTTAGTAACTGCAAAAGACTGGGCGCACATTGCGATAAACGAGTCGTTTGCCACATTTATAGAGGCCCTCTGGACCGAGAAGTACAAGGGCAGAGACGAGTACCTATACGAAATTTACACCAACTTCAAAATATACCTAGGGGAGTACTCTAGGAGGTATTCAAGGCCGATCGTCACGAACATATACAAGATACCAGACGAGGTTTTTGACAGGCACGCATATGAGAAGGGCAGCGTGGTGTTGCACATGTTAAGGAGCCTCCTCGGCGACGAGACGTTTAGAAGGGGGCTGAGGACGTTCCTAGAGAGGCATAGATACAAGGCGGTTGACATCGAGGACTTGAGAAAGGCGATGGAGGAGGCCGCAGGGAGAGACTTGGAGTGGTTCTGGAAGCAGTTTTGGTACGCCGCGGGGCACCCAGTTTTAAAAATTTCGTGGAACTACTCCACAGAGGAGAGAGCTTTGAAGCTACAAATTAAACAGGGACAGGGAGAGGACAGCTACCCAGTCTATACGCTCCCGCTCGAGGTGAAGATAGTCTACGAGACCGGGAGGGCTGAGGTCCGGGAGCTGTACCTCTCTGAGAAAGAGGTGACGTTGATAGTGCCCGGCGACAAGCCTCGGTACGTGTGCGTAGACCCCAAGTTTAAGGTTATGAAAGCCCTGGATCTCCAGTATCCCCTAGAAGCCGCCGTGGCCATGCTAGGCGACGAAGATGTGTACTGTAGGCTACAGGCGGTCGAGGTGTTGAAAAAGAACGGGAGCGCGAAGGCTGTGGAGGCGCTGGCGAAGGCGCTTCAAGACAAGTTCTGGGGCGTGGGGGCAGAGGCGGCGAAGGCCCTTGGAGAGATAGGCACAAAGACAGCTGTGGAGAAGTTGGTGGAGTCTTTCCAAACGGCACGTCATCCTAGAGTTAGAAGAGCAGTGGTCGAGGCCCTAGGCGCCTCTAAGAGGCGCGAGGCGGCCGAGTTTTTAGACAAAGTGCTCCACGACGTCGGGGAGAGCTACTACGTGAGGGCAGAGGCGGCGAGGGCGCTTGGCAAAGTCAGGTGGGAGTTTGCAGAACACAGTTTGAAAAAGGCGTTGGAGTACCCGAGCCACCTCGACGTAGTTAAGAGGGGGGCCTTGGAGGGGCTTGCGGAGCTGGGCACAGACGAGGCGTTGAAAATCGTTTTGAAACACGCCGAGGAGGGCGTCCCCACGCCTGTGAGAGCCACGGCGGTGGCCGCGCTAGCTAAGTTCGGCCCAAGGAAGGAGGTGCTAGAGGCCTTGAAGAAGGCGCTGAGAGACGACAACTTTAGAGTAAGATACGCCGCAGTCACGGCCGCCCTGGAGCTACTCGACCCGAGGCTTATCCCCGACCTAGAGGAGAGAGTAGAGAGCG
Source organism: Pyrobaculum sp. (assembly GCA_038879095.1). Lineage (GTDB taxonomy): Archaea > Thermoproteota > Thermoprotei > Thermoproteales > Thermoproteaceae > Pyrobaculum. Next base: position 4,935 of record JAVZUI010000059.1, read on the forward strand.
ATTTAGACGGGCGGATTAGAAGAGTGGCTAGGGAGGTCGTCGAGAAGATTAGAAAAGCCATGGAGCGCGGCGCCGAATACCAACGGCTGAGAGAGGAGGTGGAGAAGCTAAGAGAGGAGTACCGCAAGCTAGTCGACCGCGTGGCCCGCCTAGAGAGGTAATGCCGGTTAAAATCATCGACCACGTATACGCACAGTACCTTTTGACAAAGCTCCGGGATAAGTCCACCAGCGGGATTGAGTTCAGAAAGGGCATGGTCAGATTGGGCCGCATCATCGGGTACGAACTTGTAAAGACTTTTCCCACTCGTCCTGTGGAGGTGGAGACGCCGCTGGGCCGGGCCGTGGGCATAGACATAGTAGGGCTCGACAGGGTGGTGATAGTACAAATCTTAAGGGCAGCGATGCCGCTTGTGGAGGGTTTAATAAAGGCGTTTCCTCTGGCCAAGCTGGGCGTAGTGGCGGCCAAGCGGAGGGAGGAGGGGGGCGTCGTTGACGTGGACATATTCTACTCGAAGATACCTAAAATCGACGGCGATGTTGTCATTGTCGCCGACCCCATGTTGGCAACCGGCATTACCATGACAAAGGCAATAGAAGAAGTATACAAGGCAGGCGCGCCTGGGAGACTCCTCGTGGTGTCGGTGATCGCCACCCCCGTGGGCATAGCCCGCGTCCTCTCCAAGTTCCCAAATGCCGAGATTTACGCCGTCGCAATAGACCCAGTTCTAAACGACAAAGCCTTTATCGTCCCCGGGCTCGGCGACGCCGGAGACAGGGCTTTTTCAACGTAGTGTCGACAAGTCGTAGGCCTTTGCCATGTGGCGGGATGTGACGTCTTTACTTATAGGGCCGCTTTTTGTAATAAGTAGAGAAGTGTATACGCCGAGAAGCCTACGGCGAGGTAGACGATATAAGGCACGCCGTACTTCGCCTTGACCCAGTCTCTCATCTCCACCTTACTCGGGTCGTAGCGCTCCATATCTCTCACGTCGCCTACTACGTATTTCAGGGGGTTTCTTAGAAACTCCTCCCTCGACACGCATATGTGGGTCAACATCTCGGCGCGGGTCATCTCGCATGGCCGGCTTCTGTTGAGGAGGTATAGCCACGCCATTGTGGCCAGTAGTAGGGGGGTTCCGGCCGCCACTGCTACAAACGGCGTTGGCAAGAAGGGCAACAGCGGGGGGGCCGTGCTTATGGCCGCCATGGCTAGCGAGTCGGCGTAGCCCGATCCGAAGACGCGCATTAACAACGCCAGGAGGATGCCCACGCCGAGTGAGAAGAAGTAGAAGAAGGAGCCCCAGTTGTCTACAACTAATAGTGCGGCGAAGGGCATCATGGCGGCGAAGATTTTTACGTCTATCTCCCGCGTGCGCAGGTCTTGCCACGCCGCTACTACAAGCAGAGCGGCGAGAGCTACAACTGCGACGACGTCGGTCATTGCAGTATTCTCTTCAAGGCGTCGATGCGGGGGGTGAGTAGGGGGTCTACCCCCCTGGCCTCTGCTAGCTTGATTGAGGAGATTCCCACATCCCTCAAGAAGGTGAGCACCCCCCTTGTGGTCATTTCCACGGCGTAGAGCGTGCCTCCTAGTATGTTTAACGTGGCTTTTACCCGGTCTCTATGTTCTGGAGGTATGTGGGGGCTTGTCAAGGCGACTACGGGCCTTTCAGACCCCTCTATCCAGTTGTGGTGCGCCTCTGGGAGAATTTCGACTGAGGGTTCTATCTTTGCGTTTTCGTTGAACTCGTTTTTTACTCTGTAGGCCACGCCTCTCATGCTGTCAGGCGCCACGACGGTGGGTCTTTTTTGGAAGTCTGCCACTAGTTGGCTTATAAGCGCGTCGTTGGGAGGCTCTAGTGAGTCTGGGATTTCTATGTTAATTCCGTAGACTCTTCTGACCGTGAGCAGTGCCGCTGTGAATAGTTGAGGCAGGGCGGCGCGGGGCGCGCTGGCTCTTGGGACGATGATCGTGGGGACTCCCATCTGCGCCAGCTTGCCTCCTGTGGTGATGGCCACCGCGGGCATCTTCTTCTTTTTTGCGTATTCCACGGTGTATAGCGTCTCGATGGTGTTCCCCGAGTAAGAGACTGCGATTAAAAAGCCGTCTCTGGCTCTTAGGAAGTAGTCTTTTACAACGACTACTTCAAGGTCCCAGTTCCACACAATTGACAGGTCTCTTAACAAGTCGCCGACGACTCCAGATCCCCCCATGCCGCTGACGTATAGCCTCGGCTGGGGGGCGAGCTCGATAGACGTGCCGTCTACGACGTAGGAGGTGGGTAGCTCGACGTCTTTCATGATCCACTTCTCCCAGCCTAGATAGTCTTGCAACACTTGTCAAAGTGTGGGTCTTTTTAAAAAGTTGTAAGTTAATACGTGCCGCGTTTTCTCGTAGTGGTTAACGGCGTCGAGGTGGCAAGAGAGTGGGGCTGGGACAAGATCTTTGCCACCAAGGAGGAGCTGAAGAAGATGGGATTTCGCTGGAACGGGGCCGGGTGGGTGGCTAAGACTAGGGACCTGGCCGTGGTGAATAGGCTGAGGCACTTGTTAGAGTTGTCAAACGACGAATATATTGCTATCCTCTCGACATTGTCGCTTGACCCCTCTGGAGGCGCCGTAGTTGTGTCAGGCCGCCTGCCGGATGAGCTGAGGCCCCACGTCTTGGCTTCAGAGGGGGACGTGTATATAGTCTCTCTCACGGGCTTCTTAAGGAGGTTTTTGTCGGAGGACCGCTCCGTGGCTGAGGCTGGGTCGTACGAAGAATTTGTAGAGCTCGGCGTCAGGAGGCTGGCGGAGTTGTTGAAAGACTTGCAGATTTGGGGGGTTTTGGACAAGGCGCTTAACAGCGCCAAGGAGTTTGTATTAGCCTCTGAGAGGCTTAGGGGATTGTTTGAAAAGAGGCGGGCGTGGAGGACCGCGGTCTTGGGGCCTAACTACGCCAAGTTGAACTTCTTAGCCTCCGGCCTTTTGCGGAGGTTGGCAGAGTTTAAATTGGCCTATAACGTGGTTGACAGAGATGGGCAGTTGGTGGAGAAGACGCTTCGGCTTGTCCACGTCTCTAAAGAGGGGGGCGGCTACGTGTTGAAGTTTCCTGTTTTCGTAAGGGGCCGCGTTGAGCATGTCTTGAAAGAGTTTGGCTACGTTACGCAGCCCGCACATGTCGACTACCCCAAGGTGGCGTATAGAAAGAATTTCTCGCTGTATCCGTTTCAAAACGAGGCTGTGGACAACTGGGCGGCGCATGGCATGAGGGGCACCGTAATCATACCTACTGGGGGTGGGAAGACTTTTGTGGGGCTTGAGGCGATGTTCAGAGCGGGGGTGTCGGCCCTTGTCCTGGTGGTTACTAGAGAGTTGGCGTCTCAGTGGGTGGAGCGGATTAGGAAGTACTTGGGGGTGTCTCCTGGGATGTTGGGAGGCGGCGTGAGGGAGATCCGTGAAGTAACTGTGGCGATTTATAACTCTGCCGTTAAGTACGTGGACGAGTTGATGGGGCGCTTCGGCCTCGTGGTTTTTGACGAAGCCCACCACGTGCCTGCCGAGACTTTTAAAGAGGTGGCGTTGAGCCTGGACTCGCCTTATAGGCTGGCGCTGTCTGCGACGCCGGAAAGGGAGGATAGAAATGAGCACTTGATTTTCGAGGCCGTGGGCCCCCCGGTGTATCGCGCTTCTTATAAGAGCATGGTGAGCTCAGGCCTAGTGGTGCCTGTGGAACACTACAGAATATACGTCAAGATGAGCGAAGAAGAGGCGCGGGCTTATAAAGCGCTGCCGTCTGACAACGCCATCGTCCTCCGCAACGCCGCGGCCCGGAGCTCTGCGAAGATCCCAATTGCGGTGCGTATTGTCAGCAGAGAGGTGGCCCTAGGCTCCAAGGTGTTGGTGTTTACGCAGTTCATCGAACAGGCAGAGGAGTTGTACAAGAAACTGAGGGAGGCGGGGGTCGCCGCAGAGCTTATTACCTCCGAGGAGGGGGGGAGAGAGGCGGCTCTGCGCAGGTTTAGCGCTGGGAGGAGTAGAGTGGTGGTTACCACCACTGTGCTTGACGAGGGCGTCGACGTGCCGGACGCCGACGTGGCTGTGGTGGTGAGCGGCACTGGGTCTAAGAGGCAGATGATACAGAGAGTGGGGAGAGTGGTTAGGGCGACGCAGGGGAAGAGGGCGGCGAGAGTGTACGAAATTGTTACGCGGGGCACTATAGAGGAGGCGTTGTCTGAGGCTCGGCATTTTGACGACTTTGTCGAAGAGGTGGTCTGTAAGAGAGTGCCGGAGGCAGAGCTAGACGGTCTCCTCGGCCGGGCGGCGCCTCTTACGGCGTGGTTTAAAAAAGATTAGGCTGTGACGTAGGACTCGTACTTCTTTACAAGGTCTGGGGAGTCTTGCTCCTCTGGGAGTAGTATGATAATCTCGGCGTCTCCTTCTCCGTATCTGTACGACTTCCAGTACCTAAACCTCAGCTCCTTGGGCAGGTATAGCATGGCCAGTCTCCTCTCCCCGAAGGCGTGCCTCAGCTTGCAACTACACCCGTCGATTGGCTGGTCTGTAATGATGTAGTACCCCACTCCGCAGTCGCAGAGCCAGTACTCCTTATTTTTGACATGTGTAAAGATGAAGGTGTCTATTCTGTCTTGGACTTTTCTGTAGATGGGCTCCACCACTCCTTCGATGTATAGGATGGGTTCTGTGGTGAGGTGTATCGGCGCGATGGACACATAGCCCGTGGCCTGTCTCCAGTAGTACTTTCTGTTTCTCTTGACGGGCTCTACTAAGCCTTCGAAGTAGAGCCTATTTAACGTCTTCAAGACTCTGTGTCTTGGCTGGCCAAGTATGTTCACTATGTCTGAGGTGCTGAGCTCGCCTCTTTCCTGCAGAAGCTTTAGGATGGCGTCTTTAAGATCCATATTTAGTATCTGGCTAGGCACATATATATTTTTTGTTTTGACTTCGTTGTCGGTATTACACCGGTGGTATGATGAGGTGTGGCGCCACCATAAAAGTCTTTGAATTTAATATGACGTGGCCGCTGTGATACAGAGGTCGATCACGTTTCCGCCTATAAGGATTGACAAAATAGACGAGTATGTAGTGTATGTGGCTAAGCATAGGCCTACTATAAACATGTTACGAGAAGGGGGGCTGGAGATTGGAAGAGGGCGTGGGGACATTACGAGATTTTTTGAGATGTTGGGCGTCGTGGAGACGCGTGGAGAAGTTGTGGAACTGACGCCTCTGGGCAGG
>JAVZUI010000060.1:0-9652 GCA_038879095.1 Pyrobaculum sp.
GGGGACGTGAAGAGGGCGAGGGCGGCGGGCCGTCTGCCCTACGTGGTGGCGACTGGGGGGTTTAAGCCTGAGTCTACTTTTGCGGTGCTGGCTGGGTTCTTGGCGGGGGCGGTGGGGGCGTTTTACATGCATGAGTCTTTTAGGGAGGTGGTGGTGCTTCCCCACATCCCCCTGGCTCCTCACCCCGCCCTGCTGGCTTTTTTCAGGGGGGAGGGGGACGCCTACGACTTGGCGAGGGGGCTGGGCTGGGACGTGCACCACTTGGAGGGGGTGGGGGTTTTGGAGAGGGAGGGCTCTTCGTGGAGGCTGAGCCGCTTTTTGGAGGAGTTGCTTCGTCATGTCTGACTGCGGCTTTGTCTCGCGGCAGTTTCCCACGGTGGCTTCTCTTGAGGAGGCGAGGGTCAGCGTTTTGCTGAGGTGCGACGTGGGGGTGGGTGCCTTCCTTGTGGCGGAGGGGGAGGGGCGGAGGTGGCTGGGGAGGGTGGCTGAGGTGAAGGTGGCGGATCTCTACGCCGTGGCTAACACGCCTGTGCTTTCGCCCGAGCAGGAGCTGGCCGTGGGGCTTAGGCTGGGTCCTAAGACTGCGGTTCTCCACCTGTTGGCTGAGTGCGTTGGGGGCAACTGCGGGGCTCCTTCGGTGCCTGTGCCCGTCCACGCAAGGGTGAGGCTTCCCAGGGCTGGGGAGGTGTCTGAAATGCTGGGCCTTCCGAGAGAGGGCCTGGCGCTGGGGGAGCTGGCCTTGGCCTCGGGGGAGGTGGTCGCCGGCGAGGTGGTGAGGCTTCCGCTCGACGCCCTGCGCCACCACGTCTTGGTGGTGGGGACGACGGGCAGTGGGAAGACTGTTTTGGTGAAGGAGGTTGCCCTTCAGCTGGTTGAGCTGGGGCATAGGGCGGTGGCGCTGGACGCGGTGGGCCACTTCTACCACTTGGCTTACAACTGCGTGGTGGTAAACGTGTTGCTTCCCACCACTAGGAGGCTTTTGAGGAGGGGACCCAGGGCTGTGGTGAGGAGGGCTGTGGCTAAGGCCGTGTGGAGGGGCAGGGCGCGTTACAAGGCGAGGCTGTACAAGAGGGGCGACGTCTTCGCGCGGGCTGACGTGGTGGTGGAGGCGCCGCACGGCGTTGCTAGGCTGAGGGTGTTCCCCTGGGCCGTGTCGAGCGGGGACATCCTCCGCAACCTTCCCAGGGCTGTGAGCATTTTGTCTCTGCAGGCTAAGATCTTCTACCGCCGGGTGCTGAGGGAGGCTTTTTCCAGAGGCGCCCCCCGGGACGTGAGGGGGCTTTTCGAGTTTTTGACCATGCCGGCGCAAGCGGAGGGGGGCAGGAGGGCGGTCCTCATGTACGAGCAAATTGGCGCCTCTCTGGGCCTGCACTCCAGCACGGTGGAGAACATCGTCAGGTCTCTCCTCTCTGTGATTGAGACGGGCCTAGTGGACGTGGAGGCCGGCGGGGTCAAAGTCGCCGAGCCCGACTACAGAAAGGCGCTTAGGGGGTACGCCGTGGTGGACATCTCGGGGCTTGGGGTGAACCAGCAGAGGCTTGTGGTGTACCGGGTGCTAGACGCCGTATACAAAACGGCGAGGCCCGTGACGGCGGTTTTAGTAGACGAGGCGCACCTCTTCTTCCCCCAGACTAGGAGCGAGGACGAGCAGGCCTTCATAGAGGCGCACTTGACTAGGCTGACTAGGCTGGGCAGGGCGAGGGGCATCGCAGTGGTTTTCGCCACCCACGTCCCCGAGGACCTAAACGACGTGGTGTTGCAGCTGGCCAACACCAGGGTTGTGCTTAGGAGCGACTTAAAGGTGTTGGAGAAGCTGGCCGTGCCCCCCTCTGAGAGGAGGTTTCTCGCGGTGGCCGACAGAGGCCTTGCATATGTGTGGGGCTACGCCTTTAAGCACCCTGTGTACGTCAAGGTGGCGAAGAGAGTCGCCCACTTCGGATGAGCTCCTCTACCCACTGCCTCGGCCTCCCGCCTTGGTACAGCAGCTCCCTGGGCAGAGTCTCCACCCTAACCTCGACTCTGGGCAGGCGGTGTATCCTACCCCCCGCGTCTACGTATACGGCCTCCGCCCCGGCTATCCAAGCGGCTAGGAGGAGGTACGCCGCCTGCGGCTTCGTGCCTGGGGTTATGCCCACGTAGCCCCCTCTTTTTAAAAGCCTCGCCACCGCCTTGTCTAACAAGTCGGCCGCCCCCTCCAGAGACCCCGGCGCCAGCCTCTTCACCACGAAGTACCCCACGGGCTTGGCCACGTCCAGCGCCTCGGCGCAGTACAGCACTGCCCTCGCCGCCGCCACGCCCTGCGGCGTGTCTGTTGCGGCGAGCTCCAGCTCCACGCCCCCGCCCAGCGCCAGCGCGGTGTGTAGCTCCGGCACCTCCCGGGGGTCTGGGCACTGCGCCCCCCGGATTTTGTCCAAGGGCCTCTTGACGCCGATCTTCTTTAAGATGGAGACCCCGCAGGGCTGGAGTAGGTACGTCATGTCTCCCGGATGGCGTTTAAGACGGCCTCGAGGCCTCTGTAGGTGGGCTCCACGGGAGAGGCGGCGTAGAGCATTTTTACCACAGAGGCGTTTAGCCTCCTGGCGAGTCTGTCCGCTATGGCGATGGGGACTGGGATTCCCATGGCGTCTGCGAGCGAGCCCAGCCAAGCGGCCGCCTCCTCGGCGAGGTCTTTTTCCAACGCCTCTACGCGGAGTATCCTCACCCCCCTGGCCGCCGGCACGGCCACGTAGTACATCCACTTGACGTGGCCCCCCGCCCTGACCGACACAGGACCCACGTACCCCAGCCCGCCGTCGAGTAGGCTGTGCGCCGTGACCTCGTCGTTGGCGCCGAAGCCCACGCATTTCGAGAGGTATGTGGACTTCTCCAGCCTCTTCACCACGCCTACTACCCGCCTCCCGCGGAACAGCTCCACTCTCTTTTGAATAAAGGCGTGGTACAGCGCCGCGTAGGGCCCCTCCCTCTCCACGGCGGCGGCCGCCCTGAAGACCGGGCCGTCGACGAGCAGATACCCCCCGCCGTCCCACGCCTTTGCCAAGGCCTCCTCTACGTGGAGCCTCACCTCGTCTCTGGCGGACTCTAAGTCGAATGAGGCGTCGAAGGGGCGGTCGATGTACTGAGACCAGACGTACAGCCTCCCCGACTTGTCCACGTCTCCCCTCCACCTATAGTTAAGCCTGAGGCCCAGCCACTTGGCGGACACGCCGGGGACCACCGCCGTGACCCGCCCCACAAGCGCGCCGGTGGCCACGATGACAGACGCCCCGCCGAACTCCACCACGACTGTGTGGCTGTCCAGCCCGTGGACGTCGCCTGGGGGCCTGCTCTGCTCAAACCTCACCTCGTAGTAGTCGCACTCAGCCTCCGCGCCTCCGCCCTCCTCCCCCAGCCCCGACTCCGCCGGAGGGGCCTCCGCCGCCTCGTTGCCCACCCGCTTCAAAACTTCCAACAGCTCAAACAGCTCCTCCACGTCCTCTCCACTTCACGTATTTAAATACGAGCCGCGAGCTCGCCGTGGAGCTGTTGTTTGTATACGGAACTTTGAAGAGGGGGTGCGGCAACCACGTCTACCTAGAGGGGAGCGAGTACGTGGGGGAGGGGTACGCCCCAGGCTACACGCTCCGCGTCTTCTATGTGCCCTACGCCGTTAGGGCCCCGCCAAGCTGTAGGGTGTACGGGGAGCTGTACAGAGTGCCCCGCCTAGTCCTAGAGGATGTGGACGACTTGGAGTACCCCGCGGGCTACGTCAGGGTGAGGGCTAGGGTGGTCCTCCTCGGCGGGGGCGAGGCGGAGGCGTGGATGTACGCAGACCCGGAGGAGGAGGCCGCCGCCTGCGCTGATGAGCGCTACGACTGCTCCTGAGCGTGGGCGGCGCCCGCCGTCGACGTGGCGTCTTTACACTTACGCCACGCCGCGTCCTCTTCGCGAGGTCCCGATGGAGGCCCACGCGCGGGGGGGGGGGGGACCGCGCCGCCTATGCGGTCAAACCCCTCCCAGCGTATACGCGTCGTGTCGAACTCGCCTCCCCTAAGGACTGAGGCATGGGTGGAGGCGTATTGTCGGCGGACCGGCGTGCTGTAATGGGATTGCCAAACGGCGGGGGGACGTTGAAAGAAGAGGCGGCGTAGCGGGGGGCTGAGGCGATGTCTTGGCGACGTCTTTCTGCGCTTTGGAGATGTTTGGCTACGTCGTGAATTTGGAGGTTTGGAGGAGTCTGTGTGTGGAAAAGGGGGGTGTTTTAGAGATAGTAGGGGTTGAACAGCTCTTCTATATACGCCAGCCGTTTTGGGATCGGCGGGTGTGAGGACAGGAGCTCCTCTAGGATGCCGGTCTTCTGGCTTATCAGAGCTCTTATCTCGTCGGGGGTCACGTCGTACAGCGGGTTGGCGAAGGTGTTGACCAGGGCGTATATGTACAGCGTTTTGAGCATCGAGGGGGTGATCCCCCCGCCTGCGGGCTTTTCGTTGGTTTGGTAGTATTTGTGAAGCTTGGCGAGGGCGGACTGCATGGCGTCTTTCCCAGCCGCCACGGCCCCCACTAGGTCGGCTAGGTGCTCTCTTACTCTGCTCAACGCAAGTACGAGCTGCTGTACTATAAACGACGCCACCACAGCCACTATGCCGTATATGACGGGCACTATCCACCTGTCGCTCCCAGCCCTTCTCGCCAACAGGCCGAACGCTATTGCGCCCATGCCTGTGTAGTACAGTAGCGAAGATGGGACGCCGAAGGATATTATCAGCGGCATGTCTTTGTGTATGTGGTGCCCCAGCTCGTGGCCCACCACAGCCTCAAGCTCTTTTTCGTTGAGCATCGACATCAGCGACTTCGACACCACCACGTACCTCCCCGTGAGGAAGTTCCCAAAGGCGTAGGCGTTAGGCGGGCCGTCCGTCACCGCGGCCTTCACGCGGCCCCTAACCCCAAGCCTCCTGGCCACTCTGTCCACCACGGCTTGTAGCTGGGGATCCGGCTGAAGCCCTTTAGTTAGGAAAAGCGGCGAGATGGTGTACATCACAACGCCGGCGACCACCGCCAGCACTAAGGCGGCCAGCAGGTAGTCAAGCCTAGTGATGGCGCCGACCACCCACACCAGGGGAAACAGTATGGGGCTGACCAAGAAGACAAAGATGCCCACCATCACGGCCCCCACCAGGGCCATGTAGCCCCACAAGACCCACCTCGCGTTTTCGTCCACCAGATGCTTGTACAACAGCAACGACAGGCCTATGGCGGCTAAGTAGCCAACTGCCACAAGCAGCGGCAGTTGGCCCTCCAGCATATTATATTCCGATTGGTATATTTTAAATTTTACTTGGCTCCGGGCGCCGCCTCTTAGGCGCGTAGCGCCGTTTTGCAACAGCCACGTGCACCAAGGTCAAGACGTAGGGCGTCAGCACGCCCACTGCCACCACGGCGTATAACAACGTGGCGTCTTCTAGGCTCAGCTTGACGTACTGCCTCACAAGAGCGTATGCCCACCCGGGCAGGTACAACATCGCGGCGGCGAAGGCCACGAGGCCGACTATCAAGCCCACTGTGCTTATCCTCTGGTTGAGCATCTTGGCCAGCGCCGCCACCACGGCGGCTGGGGTCAAGAAATAGACCGCCGCCGCCTGCTGGTTCAACGGCGCAATGTACACAAACGCCGCTATGAACAACACGGCTAAGGCTGTCCAAATCCCCACCCTCGGCCCGGCGGGGGGCCTCCACAGATGCCTAACCCTGGGGGGCTCCGGGCGCCTGGGCAGATACACCTCCTCCACCTGCTCAGCCCTCTGCCTCCTGTCTACTCTGTCCGACATATGCCCTCGTACTCGTCTAGGTTAAACGCCTTGAAAAACTTGGTACACACCTCTACAAACTGCTCCTTGGTGGTGCCCAGGGTGGCTAGCTTTTCCAAAACTGCGTACTGCTTGCCGGTCACCACGCCTGTGACGTAGAGACAGATGGGCCTCTGCGACTGGTAGCCGCACCTCTCTAGCATGATCTCCCTCGTCTTGGCTGCGAGGCTTTTTAAGTGCTCCACTTTCGCCCCCACGTCTTTTTCAAGCTTCATCTTGTTTAAGAGGTCCTCAAGCTCCGCCACGTCTTCAGCCAAGGCGCTGTCCACGTCTTTTAACATCCCGGCGGCTGCCATCTCGGCAAGTTCGAAAGGAGTTAAGTCCTCGAAGGCGGCGTAGCACTTGCCGCATATCCACTGCCGCGACCTTGAAAGTGCGAAGACGAACGCCAGAGCGGTGACCAGCGCCGTGGCCAGCATAGTGGAGGCAGACATGGCCGGCGCAAGGAGCCACGCCACGTAGCCGTAGCCGGCGGCGAGGGCCGCAGACGCCGCTGCCCACATCCAAGCCCTCCAAGGCGTGTTGGCAAGCAGATAGCTGATGGGTATCCCCAAGGCCGCGAGGGCGGTGGCCGTGCTTATGTTGGCGCCCGTGGAGTAGGCGAGGAACACGTCGAGGACCAGGAGGGTGGCCGCCAAGACCATCAAAGTCGCGGGGGCCCTCCTGCCCAGCTCCCCCAGCCTCCTCTTGAAGAGGCTGAGCAGAAGGGCGGCGGCCTGGGCGGCGGCGGCGCCGAGCCCCAGCGGCGACGCAATTGGGAACAGCCTAATGTAGACCACGGGGCCCGCCGCCGTGAAGTTGTACTGCTTCCCCTCGTGCACCGCCACGGCCGTCGCCCCGGGCGGGAGCTCCACGTTGATTATCCTAACTGGCTGTTGCAAAACGCCGAGTATCTCCACTCTGACGGGGATGGTCTCCAGAGTCACGTTGCCCTGCGCGGTGCCTGACGTGCGGTACTTCACGCTGGGGTCCCGGGACTCGAAGCGGTACTCCACTCTGTACAGGCCCTCGACGCAGTAGGTCTCCACCTGACCCCTGCCTGAGGCCACGGCGGCGTTTCCGTAGAGGACCCTAATGTCGAGGGGGGTGCCCTGGGTGGTGTACCCAGTCACCTTGCACCACCTCCCCGGCACTGTGTAGGTCCGGTTCGGCTCCAGCCGCACCGTCTTGTCGCCTAGTCTTAAATACGCGGAGGTTGTAAAAGCCACGACGCCGTCTCCCTCAACCCCGCCGTTGGACACTAGGAGGGAGAGTATGAAGGCGGGGACCGGCCTGCCGTCGGCCCCCACGACGTACGCCCGGTAGACCACCTTGCTGGTGGCCACCACATACGCCAGCTTTACGGCGGACTCCGGCACGTAGGCCCAGGTGAAGTTCAGCGTCTGGCCGAACCCCCACGCCACTGAGTGGTAGTAGCCTGTCCTGAGCGAGGCGGCGCCGAGCTCGGTGGCGACTTTTGAGGCGTATTTGCCCACGGTGCACGCCGTGAAGTTAGCCGCCTTGCTCAACTTAAAGCTATACGGCTTCGTCACGCCGCGGCCCGCCAAGTAGGGCAACACGTATATCTCATAAATCGTCAGTCCGCCGACTCCGTAGGAGATGAGCAGATACGCCTCCACGTCGTATATGCCGCTCACCTCCACAGAGCCCGGCACGTCGGACTTAAAGCGGATTACGTATAAATTGGGCCTGTAGTAGTCGTCCACCACGTATCTCGTGATGTTTACAACGGCGGGCCTGCCCCCCACCGCCACAGAGGGGTTACTGCCCAGCGACAGTGCAAATATATAGCCCTCGCAGTTGGACAGGCACTTCCCAAAGTTGGATACATACGCCCCGCAGGCCATATATATGCTCACCTGCCCCACTCCCTTGATTACAGTGGGTTGCTCAACCGACCCCCCGCCCACGTTTACCACCTGCCCCGTCGCCACCAAGGCCAGAAGAAGTATTAAGACCTGCATAAAAATTGGAAACATTTTGAAAATAAGCTTTACTTCCCCCCAAAGCAAAGTTTAAAAAAGACGCCACAAATCATTAGAACTCGCGGTGAGGCACACACGCCGAGAGGCGTAACGCACGTAGGCGCCCCTAGGCGCAGAGACCTCGTAAGAGTTTTAAAGCTAGTTGCAGAGCACCTCTATGGGCTCGGCGTGGAGGTCGAACTACCTCGGCTCCATGTTGTGGGTGGTCACAGCCGCCGAGGCGGCGCTTGGCGTAGCCCTGGCCCTTCTCGGCGAGGTCACTGTGGGAGCGTTGATTTTGCTGCTGGCCGCGTCTAACCACCTCTTCTTCATGGGGCTGGGCACGTACGAAGTCGCCGAGGGGAGGGCGGTGAAGAAGAGGTGGTGGAAGGAGGCGGGGGAGGTGGACGTCGGAACCCCCGGCCTCGTGGTGGTTGTTAAGAGAAGTGGCGGCCGCGAGTCGGCCGGGACGCCTCCGCGGTTCACCCTCGTAGACATAATTTTCACCCAGGCCGGAAAAGAGGCGCTGAGGTTTGAGGCCGTTACTTTAGACAAGGCGCGGGAGCTGTCGGCCGCGTTGCAGAAGCTCGGCGTTGCTGTAAGAGAAGAGTGAGGTGTTGTGCAAGGGGGACCGACTGCACTTAGTTCACCGCGCCCCCTCCGGGGCCCTCCCCAGCGGCTGTGTAGACGCATCTCTTTATAAACTCTTCTCCGGCGTCTTTGCCTAAAACACAATTCACCGCCTTAGACATATAATTGACCTGTCCGTGTGGCAATTCTCTGTCTATGTTTATGTGTTGTTGTTATGCCTTTTCTATGTGTAAAAGATTGTGTTGAAAAGTTTAAATTTTCAACAAAATGTTTAGCTGTGATTCCCAGGCCTATGGAGGAGTTTGCCAAATCGCTCGCAGGGCAGGTGGCTAGGCTGGCAGCGGGGGCGTCGGTGGAGGAGGTGCTCTACTACGCCTACTTGTGCACCGTCGGCGTCTTAAACGACGAGATGGAGAAAGTGGAGGTGGTTAACACGGGCAGGGGCGTGAAGAAGAGGCTCCCCCCGCCGGAGCCCATCGCCGAGGAGGTCCTCATGTGTATAGGCGAGTCGCTGAGGCGTAGGCGGCCGGTCGTGGAGAAGTACGACTACTACGCATACGCGCCGTAGCCCGCCGACGTGCGCAGATTACTAAACCTTTGCGCAGAGAATCTTAGAGCCAGATAGCCTAACCCTATGTCCCACCCCTTTTATCTGGTGGAGTTTTTGTACTAGGTGGTTTACGTCGTCTGCCTTCTCCAGCCTAACGCCTAGAGTGGCGGCGAGGAGCTTAGCTGACCTAGACCTCAGCACCTCGCTCCTCGTCTTCCCCTGTCCCACCTCAGAACACAGCTGTTCCACCAGCTGGGCCACCTTTTCAAGGGGCGGCCCCGCCTCTCCCGACGCGCCGAATACGCCGGAGAGGTCCACGAGCTCTGCCAGTGCGTCTGCGGTTAAGTCAAACGCGTTGTCCGCCCTCATGTTCACCGCCACGGTCTCGACGCCGAGGGCAATAGATGCGACGTCTGTTTGAAGCGTCACGTCCCCTTGGCAGTTGCCCACGACGACGTACTTAAAGGCGCAGCCAGCCTTCTTGTCTTTTTCCACCTCAGCCCTGAGGCTCTGCGGGTCTGTGCAGAGCTTGACGTCTACCCCCACGCCGTTTTTAAACAGGTCTGCCCTGCACCTGCCCACCAACACCTCGGTCTGGGCGCCGTACTTCTTTGCAAGCGCCCTGACGAAGGCGTTGTGGAGCTGTGCTAGGTTGGGGGTTTTGCCCACGGGGGGCTGTAGAAAAGTCCTGGCGAAGTAGTTGG
>JAVZUI010000061.1:0-9448 GCA_038879095.1 Pyrobaculum sp.
AAAATCCGCCGCGTTTGCGCCCGTGGCGGCGGCGCCGGTAGCCGCAGCGGCTCCGGCGGCGCAGGCCACAGGCCCAGCCGCAAAGGCCGAGGAGAAGAAGGAGGAAGAGGAGAAGAAAGGGCCTAGCGAGGAGGAAATCGCCGGCTCACTGGCCTCTCTGTTCTAAAGGCTTAATTATTTTTGACAAAAAAGCATCTAGTTCTTTCACGTCCTTGTAATAAATTCTAAAGATCTGGTTATTTAACTTAAACTCTACAAATTTTCTTTCGGCATTAACTTTATAACTCTCCACGGTGACCGGGGCCCTAAGCCCCATGGATTTGTCTAAAACAATCCCCCCTTCGTATATCTTTACATGTCTTACAATACGGGGGAAGACAGGCGGCTTAAATGTGACCATGGAGATTACTGAAAATATTCCAAAAATGAGCACGTAGCTTAAGAACCTGGCGGCTGCCTTCCCTATGTAGCCTCCCAGCGCAGACTCCGCCAGGGGGGGCAGAGCGGGGAACAACACTGAGGCCGCCACGATAAACAGGGGGAGAGTTAAGAAAGGCATAAACGACGACCTGGAGACTTTTTTAAGCTCGTTTACTAACTCCTTGTCTTTCTCCATTAGTTTCATAACTTCCTTCTCATCTATCTCAAGCAGGGGCTTCCCCTTAGAGACCTCCTGGGCCGCGGCGACGCCTTTTCTATACGACTTCAGGCCCAGCGCTATTGAGACTCCGAAGAAAAGGATGAAGTAGAGGACAATCGCTATAAAGTACTCAGCGGGGAAGAAGGTTAAAATCGCCGAGAAGCCTAGTATCGAGAGGATGCTGATTAATGCTCTTCTCATGTGGCGCCTCTCTTGGCTTATATTTAAACTTTTGAAAGATGAGGGGCGTGGTCAAGGTGACTGCGGCGTGTTCTGAATACCCGGGCCTGCTTGAGCCAAGCCACGGCTTCGGCCTGTTGATAGACGACGTGTTGATGTTCGACGCCTGCTCGGAGTCCGCAATGGCGGCGTTTATAAGACGTTTTAACCCCTCCCCCCTGGTTGGGGTCGTCGGCCTGGACAACGAGCACCACGTAGGCGGCTTTAAGCTTATGAAAATCCCCGTGGTGTACCCGCCGGCGGATCTGGAGCTTAGGATAAGGGGGAGGACGTATGTGGTGGTTAAGGAGAGGGGGGAGAGCCTAATTTTGACAGACGGCGTGGTGTTCTCCCCCTGCGGTCTTTTTACTATTGCACACCACGCGCTTTCGCGCAGGGGGGTGAAGGCGCGTTGTTTTGTGGGCGGCCTCGGCGGCACCGCGCAGAGCCCGTACCTACTCCACAGGGTGGCGGCCGAGCTTAGGCTCATGGGGGTGAGGTGCGTAGTGGCGCTGCACACGGCTCCTCAGCTAGTAAAGGAGCTGGAACGCCGCTTCAACGTCTACAAGCTCGGCGCGGGATCCACGCTTGAGGTCTAGTTTTTAAATACTAGTCATGTAACCGGCATGGACCCCCTGCTTGTGTTCGTGGCCAGCTGGCTCGCCGTCGTGTTGGTGGTGTACCTAATTAAGAAAGAGGCTGTGAGATACTTCATAGCGATATACTACAAGAGCGGCAGGTATGTTAAGCACTTAGAGGAGTTGACGCGTAGGCTGAGCTTCGTCCCTCTTCGGCTGTACCTAGCCGTGTCGCTGTTCTTGGCCTTGTTGCCTATTTTCTTCGTGATGCCTTTCATCCGGCCAGACGGCCAGGTCCAGCTCATACAAGGCTTCTTCTACATGTTGGTGACTGGCACAGTCAACGCCGCGAGGTCTATCATAGGGGGCGCGCCGGTTCAAGAGGCCGCGGCGAGGTCGGCGGGGGTCACCCCCATCATACCTGGCGTAACTCTGCCCTGGGACCAGTTGCCGTATATAGCAGTGGCAATTGTCGTAGCGGTGGCGTTACACGAGTTCATGCACGCTTATGCAGCTATTAGGTACGGAATCCCTGTGAAATACGTCGGCGTGTTTTCGTTCTTTTACGTCATCAGCGGCGCCTTTGTTGAACCCGACGAGGAGAAGTTTAAAAAGGCGGGGGTAGAGGCCAAGGCCGCCGTGCTTGCAAGCGGCGTGGCGGCCAACGTGGCGCTTGCCGGCATAGCCATGGTCTTGGCCGTGGTAGGCGCCTGGGCCGGCCTTCAAGGCGCCGTCCTAGGCGCGCCGGCCCTCGGCCTTCAGCCCGGCGAGAGGGTGCTGGAGATACGCGGCTGCGGCCTCAGCGAAAAGGTGTACACCCCTGACGACTTTATAACAAAGGCCAACGTCTTGGCTGGCCTAGGCCCTCTGATAGGCGTAAACAGGACTGTTGACTGCAAGCCAGGCGACAAAGTGGTCATCGTAGCGGGCGGCTGGTTCGGCAGGCGCGAGGTGTCAGTGGACTACGCCGAGTTCGCCACTACTCCAAGGATACAGTGGCTGTACGAAGACGGCTCTCTTTACAAAGCCGGCGTTAGGCCCGGCGACGTGGTGAAAAAAATAGAGGGATGCGGCCTACGAGTCGACGTGGAGACAAGCGGACAGTTGTTAAACACTTTGCTAGAAATGAGGGGGGCGTGTAAGCCCGGCGACGTGGTGAAACTGACGTTGCAACGCAACGGCACTACGGCGGAAGTCAACATGACGCTGTTTGAGAAAAACGGCAGGATATACTACGGGCTGGGGCCGGGGAGCCTCCCCCTGTGGGGGATTGACGAGGGGGTCAAGAGGGACCAGTTGTACAACACAGACTTCACTAGGCTGATGTTTTGGCTAATAGTGGTGAACTACGGCCTCGCCGTTGTGAACGCCTTGCCCATATACCCGTTAGACGGGGGGCAGCTATTCGCGGCACTGCTTCAAAGACTGCTGGGAGAGAGGAGGGGCTCAAAGGTGATGAGCCTGTTGTCTATAATCGTGGGCGTAATGCTTGTTTTCAACTTGGCGCTGGGCGTCTTGGGGGAACAGTATAAAATACTACAGTCTATCCGCTAACATGCGGGCGGCTGTTACGGCGGTGTTGCTGGTGGTTGCTGTTTCAATAGCCTCGGCCTTCCTGCCGGTGGAGAAGTTCGTCTCAGACGCCTTTAGGCCCCCGCCTAACAAAATCTTGACACCAGAAGGCGTGAGAGACGTCGCGAGCGCTCCCCCGTGGCTATACCCGTGGAGAGCCGCCGTGGTGCTCACCGTACTGCTCTTCGCAGCCATCGTAGCCACGTTTTTCATAAAGCCAAACCCAAGGGCCAGGTGGACGCTTGCGATGTTGTCCACCGCCACGGCGCTAGCCCACTACTTGACGCTACTCTTCACTTCGTCTCCCCCAGGCTACGGGGTGTCCATCTACCCCCTCTTATACGCCGTAAAGGTGGGCAACACGACCCAGTACTACCTCGACATTGGGCAGGTATTAATAGCCTACGCTGTTTACAACGTCTACAAGGTTGAGAGGTCTACTTAAGGAACTTCTCCTCAAGCGACCTGACGTATTCTATAGACTCTTTCACCGAGACGAAGTGAGCCTTTACGTACTCCACCTCCTCTCTGCCTACGGCAGACTTCCCCCTCTCTTTTGCGATTATATACGCAGGAGTTAACAGCTGGAGGGCGTAGCGCAACGAGTGCTCAGCGCCGATCTTAGTCAGCAGTTGGAGCGCCTCTTCTGAAAGCGAGATGTTCTGCTCCTTGGCCTTTATCTTAATGATCTCCCTCACCTCCTCGGCGTTGTAAGGCCTAGTCTTAATAATCACCAGCCTATCCAGCATGTCTTGCGGAATGCCGTGAGGAGCCTCTATGTCAGTACCCCTTATTTTGGCAATGCCTCTGTTAGTAGCCATAACAATAATAGGGGCGAACTCGGTTTCCATTGCGCGCATTAGAAACGAAAAGCTCTCAATGTCGAGCAGGTGTGCGTCGTCGATAAACAAGACTCCTGGCACAAGCTCGGCCTTGCCTTCTTCAAGCGTCTTTTTCACAATCTCGTCGGCCTGCCGTCTAATTTCGTCTGGTATCTCCTTTATCTCCTCAGCGAATCCAAAGAGCATGGCTGAGATTAGGCCTCTCTGCCTGGCAAGCGACATGTCTACGTCGTGGAGGGTGAAGAACCTCACAATCTCCTTCTCTTTGTAAACTGGGCCCTTCGGCACTTCGGCCCTCCTTCTCACGGCCACGTCGTACTGCTCTCCCCCCTCTCCCCTGCCCACCACAGTCACGGCGCCGGTCTCCTCGTCGATCATTATCACGTCGCCCTCCTCTACCCCAAGCTCAATAAGCTGTTCTGCAATCTCGGCCGGCACGCGGAGCGTCTTCTCCTCGTCGCGTGTGCGGAGCTTAATAGTTGCCCCCAACACTCTCTGGAGGTACGGGTTGTAGGGGTGCTTCCCGTACCTCAGCTCAACAGACCGCACCTCGCCCTCGTAGACTTTCCGCCATTCCCTTATCTTAATGCCTATGGCCCTCCTCAGCGCCCTCATTAAAAACTCAGACTTCTTCACCTCTAGAGAATAGATCTCGCCCCCAGACAAGGCCACGAACGGGGTCTCTCTTCCCAGCTCCCGTGCAATGCCTAAGGCCAGGGCGGTTTTGCCGGTGCCAGGAGGCCCCACTATCAACACGCCCCTCCCCGCGAATTTGCCCTCTTTGATCATCTTCACGATGATATAAGCAGCCTCTCTGGCCTCCACCTGTCCCACGAAGCCGTCTGCGGAGAACTCCACTTTCCCGTCTCTGACTCCCAGGCCTTTGATGTGGCTATGGGCGGCAAACCGCTCTACCTGGGTCTTAACTTCTTCAATCTTAACGGCCATGGCCTAAACAATACATCCCATTTAAAAATTTTTAAGTGTCTAAAAGTTTCAACATGTGAAACAACGAGAAGTGGCCTACCTCCAACTACTCGTCATATTAGCCTCCTCAGGCACGCCAAGAGGGCGGAAGAACCTCGCCGATGAGTTGAGGATAGGAGAAGGCGTGGTGAGAACGTTGCTAGAGGGCGGCAGAGATTTGGGGCACGTCTCTGTTCATAAAGCCGGCGTCAAGATCACAGACTCCGGCGTCTCGTTTCTCAGAGAGGCTTTGAGCATATGTGGAATACTTGACGTCTTTACTGTGGACGAGGCGAAGAAGTTGCTATGCGGCAAGCGTTGTATGGCTCACATTATAGCTGGCAAAATAGGCGACGTCTTGGCTACGCGGGACGCGCTTATTAGGCTTGGCGCGTGTGGGGTAATGCTCTTGGAGAAAAAAGGAGGCAGGCTCTTGCTGCCGCCAGGCGGCGAGGATCTAGCTGCCTATAGCCAGCAACTCGTAGCAATCCTAGGCGAAAAGGTGGAAGAAGGAGGCGCCGCCATAGTGGCTTGCGGCGACACTTTTTCAGATGCGTTGGCTGTGGTCCAGCTGAGGTGTGCGGAAGCTTTTAAATACGAGGGCTAAGTCCCTTGTGATGAGAGAACCCGCCGGATGTGTGAAGACGGTCATCCTAGCTGAAAAACTAGGGCCGTTGATCGATTGGTATGTAAGGCAGGTCGTGTGGGCCTAGGTAGCAGCCTCTTGGCCTAAATATTCTATTGTTCTCCCAGTACTCGAGGATGTGTGCAACCCACCCCACTACTCTCGAGGCGGCGAATATGGGCGTGAAGTACTCGTAGGGTATGCCCATGTAGTAAAACGCTATGCCGGACCAGAAGTCTACGTTGGGGTACAGCCTCCTCTGCTGGAAGTATGGGTGAGAGAGGACCTCCCTCTCTATCGCCTCGGCCACGGCGTACAGCCTCTGAGGGTCGCCGAACTTTGTAATAAACTCTCTGCTAAATTCTTTAAATATCCTGGCGCGGGGGTCGTAGGCTTTGTACACCCTGTGGCCCACGCCCATTAACTTAGGCCCGCCTGGCTTTGTGGCGGCCTCCACAACCTCCTTCGCCTTGGCTGGGTCGCCTATTTGCAGGTAGTTCCTAATAGCCATCTCGTTGGCGCCGCCGTGCAGAGGGCCTTTAAGCGCGCCTACCGCGGCGGCCACGGCGGAGTACATGTCTGTAAGAGTCGAAGCCACTACTAAGGCGGTGAAAGTACTGGCCGGCACTTCGTGGTCTGCGTGTAGTATGAGGTAGAGGTCTATGCCGCGTGCCGCGAGGGGGTCGGGGTCTCTGCCGAACATCATGTAGAGGAAGTTCGCGGCGTGTGATAAGTCTCCCCTAGGCTTGACGATGGGAAGCTCCCTCGAGAACCTGTAGTGATACGCAATTATAGTAGGCACCTTAGCCACAAGCTTCTCCGCTACTTTAACTGCAAGTCTCTTCTCCTCCTCTTTATACCGCCCAGCTCTTAAAGCCTCTGCTAGTTTTAAATTATCCTCGTCGTACGCGCCCTCGGCGGCTACGGCGGCTTCAAGCGCAAACATGGGGTGGGCGCGGGCGAGGCTTCTAATCACCTCTACAGTCTCAGGCCTAAGCTCTCTATTGCCCCTAAGCCTAGTGGAATACTCCTCAAGCTCCTTCTTGTTGGGCAACTTGCCGTAGAGAATAAGGTAAGAGACTTCTTCGTACGTGCCGTGCTGGGCCAGGTCTTCAATTCTGTAGCCCCTGACCCATAAAATGCCCTTATCGCCGTCGATGTCGGTAATTGAAGTGGTCTTTACAACGACGTCTTCTAAGCCGTGGATAATTGGCCCACATGGGGATTGCAACACCTTGCCAGATGTGTCGATACATACTTTTTGTTCGCTCATATATGACTAGTACTTTTGCCAATTTATACATTAGTTAATTTTTAGTCATAAAGAATTTTGCTTAACCGCGTAAGGACAGAAACGCCTATTACTAAATGAATAATTTAAAGAAAAATTATTCAATTATTTTCTCTCGCATTAACAATTCAACAATTTTTATATTTTTCTCAATAATTCTTCTAGCTATTTCTAACTCTTCTTTATATGAACGCGGAACACGGGCTACTCTTTGCGAAGACGCCATGGCGGCCACAGCCGCGGCCTCTCTGACGTATACCTCCCACTCGGTCATCTTGGGAATGATGTACTCCTCATGTATCCCCCTCTCCTCTGCGAACTTCGCGACCTCCTCTGCGGCGGCGATTAGCATTTCGTCTGTTATAGTAGTGGCTCTTACGTCAAGCGCGCCTCTAAACACTGCGGGGAATATGAGCGAGTTGTTCACCTGGTTGGGGAAGTCCGACCTCCCAGTGGCCACGATCTTAGCCCCAGCCTCCTTGGCCTCCCACGGCCATATCTCAGGCACTGGGTTTGCAAGCGCGAAGACGACGGGGTCTTTATTCATCTGGGCGACCCACTCTTTTTTTATGATGCCGGGCCCCGGCCTAGATGCGGCTATGACGACGTCTACCCCCTTCATAGCCTCTGGGATGCCGCCCTTTCTCCTCTCTGCGTTGGTCTCAATTGCGTATTTGTACTTCCATGGGTTTTCAATCATCATCTTGTCGATGTCTTCTCGTTCTGGGTGGAGGATGCCTTTACTATCGACAAGAATTAAGTTCCCCGGCTTGGCGCCGTATTTTATTAAAATTCTTGTTGTGTAGATGTTAGAGGCCCCGGCGCCTATAAGCGCAATAGTCACGTCGCCAATCTTCTTGCCCACGAGCTTCAGGGCGTTTATCAGCCCTGCAAGAGTGGCGGTGGCTGTGCCCTGCTGGTCGTCGTGCCACACTGGAATTTTTAACTCTTCTCGTAGCTTATCTAGCAGGTAAAAGCACTTAGGCGACTCTATGTCTTCTAAATTGACGCCTCCAAGAGCGGGCTCCAGCGCCTTTGTGACAAAGATAAACTCCTCTGGAGTCTTTACTCTTATGGGTATAGGTATTGCGTCGACCCCACCTAGATATTTAAAAATAAGGGCCTTGCCCTCCATTACGGGGTAGGCCGCCTCGGGGCCTATGTTGCCCAGCCCAAGAACTCTGGTGCCGTCGGTAATCACGCCGATGAGATTCCACCTAGACGTCAGCTCAAAGGCTAAGTCAGGGTTTTTATGTATTTGTCGAGAAACTTCGGCTATTCCAGGCGTGTAGTAGACGGCGAAGTCTTCCATTGACCGAATAGGCACTTTAGGAATTACAGCAATCTTACCCCCGTACTTTTTGTGCACATCTACCGAGATCTGGTACCACTTCTCTGTCACATATGAAGTAAGAGATTTATAATTAAATATTTCGTATGCTGTGAGAGCCGAAAATGGCAAAATACGATTATATATAAAAATATATAGATCTAAAAAAGATAAAAATATAAACCTCATAATAATTCACAATAGAAATAATAAAAAAGACATAATAAAAACAATGCATAGGAATAAAACAAAAATATATTTAAAAAAACTTATGTACACAGAAAATATTCAAAAAATAAAAATTGTGAAGATAGTAAATAGGAAAATACAGATTAATAAGAAGCTACACAGCGCTGGGTGGCTGTATTTTCCAAGGCACAGATACGCTGTGGGGGTCGCCTTCTTTGGAGATAAGGGCATCGTCGCCTCGCCGTATATTCCAAGCGCCTACGCCTGGTTCATACCTCTCGACTCCCCCATAATCTACCTCTTAGACGCGGACGTCGCAGACTTTTATTAAAATTTAAAAACTCTCGCCTAGTTACACTCGGTGATGGAGAGGTTTCCGGCGTGATTTGTGAACGGGCCGTAGCGGCTGACTACATTTCTAAGTCTTCTAACGCCCTCAACGCGGCCTCTCTACTTAGCCCATCGCCAAGTATAGTATATCTGTCGGGCCTAAGCGTGTGCGCCGTGGTCAAAGCCTCCACTGCAACTTCTACGTCTATGCCGGCTTGTTTTAACGTGGTGGGTAGCCCCACGACGGCGGCTAGTTTTTTTATACGTCTCCAGTTTAGGCCGTGTAGATAGGCCATTATAATTGTGCCGATTGTTACCAACTCGCCGTGGATGACTTCCACTTTTTCCTCTTCTAGTCTTTTCTCAATGGCGTGGGCGAATAAGTGCTCCGAGCCGCTGCACGGCCTCGACGACCCCGCTATTCCCATCGCGACGCCGCAACCGATCAAGGCCTTTACTAGTACTCTTACGTCTTCTTCGCGTGTAAAGTTTCTTATCCTAGCAGCGCTGTTAGTCACAATTCTGTAGCTAGTGAGGGCTAGGTGAGCCGCGTATTCGCTGTACTCCTCTCCTTTCAGCCTATGGGCGAGTTGCCAGTCTTTAACAGCCACGACTTTGCCAAGCAAGTCGCCGACGCCGGCCTTCAAAAGCCTAGAGGGGGCGCTTAAGATGACCCTAGTGTCTGCGATTATTGCCACAGGCGATGCCAAGATTTTTCCAAGCTTGGCATATTTCTGCGACAGGGTGTAGGAGACGTAGGGAGAGGCTATGCCGTCGTGGCTTGCGGAGGTGGGGACTACTATAAGAGGCTTTTTGTGGATGTAAGAGTAAATCTTAGCCACGTCTAGCGCCTTACCTGCGCCTAC
>JAVZUI010000062.1:0-6176 GCA_038879095.1 Pyrobaculum sp.
AACTACTTACAAATCGTGAGGCAAGTCCTAGGCGGGTAGGATATTTAAAAACCCCCATGATGAGGCGCCTATGTCTCTTTTCGAAGAGTTAATTCTTACAAAAGTTCGCGAGTTAGAAGAGTTGAAGAAGAATCTGGTTGTAGAAGTAGAGACTAAGATTAGGAAAGAGGCTGACGTCGTGCTTAACAAATATTCTGAACAGATTACAAACGTTGAAAGCGAGGTGCTACTTGAAAAAGAGCGTATGCTGTACGATGCGGTGGTTGAGTCTAGGAAGACCATTGCAGAGACTTACGAAAATCTTCTCAAAGACCTAGTTGGGTCTGTTTTAGAGGAGGTGGACAGGCTGAGGGGGCAGGAGAGATATATAAACTTTTTAAAATCTCTTATAGAGAACGCCGTTAACTACGTACAGTCAAGAGAGGTGGTTATATACGCCTCGCCTAAGGACAGGGGGGTTGTGGAGACCATCGCCAGGACTCTCGGTTTGGCTGGCATCGTCTCTGAAAAGGACATCAGGGGCGGGGTGGTGGTGTCTACAAAAGACGGCTCTGTGGTGGTGGACTACTCGCTAGAAAGCATCATTGCAAACAAGATAGAAGAGTTAAAACACCTACTTTACAAAGAGACGATATGAGCGGGAGGATCGAGTACATCTCAGGACCCGTAGTCAAGGCAGACCTACCCGGCGCCAGGCTGTACGAGCTGGTTTTCGTTGGCGAGATTAAGCTGTTCGGCGAGGTGGTGAGAGTGCAGGGAGACAAGGCGTTTATACAGGTATACGAAGACACCACGGGGCTCAAGCCTGGCGAGCCTGTGGTGAGGACAGGCGAGCCGCTTAGCGCATGGCTAGGCCCCACTATCCTGGGGAAGATTTACGACGGGGTGCAGAGGCCCTTGAAAAACATTGAGGAGATTTCTAAAAACCCGTTTATCGCCAGGGGGATTGGGTACGACAAGGCGCCGCCTCTGGACCTAGACGCCAAGTTTGACTTCACGCCTTTGGTCAAGCCCGGGGAGCAGGTCCACCCAGGGGATGCGCTGGGGTCTGTAAAGGAGACTGAGTTAATTACACACTACATCACATATCCGCCTCTGCCTGAACACGCGCCGGGCGAGGTGGAGTGGGTGGCCGAGGGGAAGTACAAAGTAGACGACGTCGTGGCGAGGATAAGGACTAAACGCGGAGTTGTGGAGGTCAAGATGTGGCACAAGTGGCCTGTGAGGAGGCCCAGGCCCTTTAGGGAGAAGCTACCCCCCGTGGAGCCGCTTATCACGGGAGTGCGCACGGTCGATACGATGTTCCCAATAGCGAGGGGAGGCACGGCCGCCGTGCCCGGGCCTTTTGGCAGCGGTAAGACTGTCATGATTAGGACTCTTTCCATGTACGCGCAGAGTAGGATAATCATCCCCGTGCTCTGTGGGGAGAGAGGCAACGAGGCCGCGGATGCGTTACAGGGCTTGCTTAAGCTTAAGGACCCCACCACTGGCAGGCCTCTGCTGGAGAGGACCACCATTATTGTAAATACGTCTAACATGCCTGTGGCTGCTAGAGAGGCGTCGGTGTACATGGGCACAACGCTGGGGGAGTACTTCAGAGACCAGGGCTACGACGTGTTGGTGCTTGCCGACTCTACTTCGCGTTGGGCAGAGGCTATGCGCGAGGTGGCTCTGCGCATCGGCGAGATGCCGTCGGAGGAGGGGTACCCCGCCTATCTCCCCACGCGTCTGGCCGAGTTTTACGAGAGGGCGGGCCGCGTGGTGTTGCTGGGCAGCAAGGAGAGAGTTGGGTCTTTGACGATCGCGGCCTCTGTGAGCCCGCCGGGGGGCGACTTCACGGAACCCGTTACTTCAAACACTCTGCGTTTCATAGGGGCCTTCTGGCCTCTGTCGCCTAGGCTGGCCTACTCCCGCCACTACCCTGCCATAGACTGGCTTGTGGCCTTTTCGCGTTACGTAGACACCGTGGAGGTGTGGTGGTCTAAAAACGTGGCGCCTGACTGGCGGCGTATTAGAGACGTGTTGCAGTCGCTGCTGGTAAAAGAGGCTGAGCTTCAAGAAATTGTGAGGATCCTAGGCACCGAGGCGCTGAGCGAGTATGAGAAGCACGTGCTTAACGTCGCCTTTATGATTAGAGAAGGCTTCTTGAAACAAGACGCCTACAACCCCGTCGACACGCCTTCGGCGCCTATTAAGCAGTACCTCCTCATGAGGGCCATCTATACCTACTACGAAGAGGGTCTTAAGGCCATAGAGGCGGGCGTCTCTGCGTCGGCTCTTAGAGAACTAGAGACCGTCAAGCGTCTGCCCAGGCTGAGGATGGAGGTGACGAACGACGTGGCTAAGGAGGAGATTACGAAGTTTATTGAAAAGATGGTGAACGAGATTAGGGCGTTGATGGCTGGGAAGAAGTAACTTTTTAAATGAGTTGTAGGAGGGCGACGTGTCTCGCATATCTCTTGGGGTGAAGGAGGTGTCTGTTATTCCGAAGGAAGACGCAAAGATCTTGCTTAGACAACTTAGGCTTAGGCCGTGGCAAATTCCTTGGATTAGGGCAAGTGACCCCCTTGCGGTGAGGGCGGGGGCCAAGCCCGGCGACGTTTTGAAAATTGTGCGCGATTCGCCGACTGTTGGCGAGAGCGTTGTCTACCGCCTAGTGGTGCCGGGGTAGTCAACTTTTTAAAGTGTATAGTCTAGTGGCTTGATGGTTGACTTGATTCCACTGCCAGTGCTCTCTGCAAGGGACGAGGGGGGTTTCCCCTCTAGAGACGACAGGTGGGCGCTGGTGGAGAGGTTTATTAAGGACAAGGGCTTGGCTAATCATCAAATAAAGTCTTTTAATGACTTTCTTGATAAGAAGTTGCCTAAGATTGTGGAGGATTTTAAAGTAGTTGAGACAGAGATCAAGGGGCTGAAAATTGTACTTGAAAAAATTGAGGTCGGCTGGCCGAGGATTAAGGAGAGCGACGGCTCCGAGTCTTTGATATACCCGATGGAGGCGAGGCTTAGAAACGCCACATATGCCGCGCCTTTGGGCCTCACGGCTACGTTGTATGTAGACGACGAGCCTTACGTAACGGAGACTTTTTACATCGGCGAGCTTCCCATAATGGTAAAGTCGAAGAGGTGCAACTTGACGAGGTTAAGACCTGCGGAGTACGCTAAGAGGTTTGAAGATTTGCAAGACTTCGGCGGGTATTTTATAATAAACGGCAGCGAGCGGGTCATTATTTCCCAGGAGGACCTCGTCACAGATAGGCCTATCTACGACAAGGGGGACAAGCCCTCTGTGAAGTACCTCGCGAAGACTATTTCCACTGGGATTGGGTATAGGAGTACTCTCACCGTAGAGCTTAACAAAGACGGCGTCATATACGCCACTCTGTCTGCCATGCCTGTAAAGATACCGTTTCCCATATACATGAAGGCGCTGGGGCTGGAGACAGACGAGGACGTGGTCAAGGCGGTTTCCGACGACCCCGACATACAGAAAGAGCTGTTGCCGTCTCTCATCGCCGCCAACCAAATTGCCATAACTCGGGAAGACGCGTTGGACTACATAGGCGGCAAAGTGGCGGTGGGGCAGCCGAGGCCGATTAGAATTGAGAGGGCTCTGCAACTTTTAGACAGGTACTTCCTCCCGCACCTCGGCACAACGGTGCCGGACGAGAAGAAGCAGCAGGAGATTAGGATTAAGAAGGCGTTGATGTTGGGGCAGATTGTAAAGGGCCTGGTGGAGCTTCAGCTAGGCCGTAGGAAGCCGGACGACAAGGACCACGTGGGGAACAAGAGGGTTAGGCTGGTGGGCGACTTGATGACCCAGCTGTTTAGAACTGTGTTTAAGCAGTTTTTACAGGAGTTAAAAAGCCAGTTAGAGAAGTACTACGCGCGGGGGAGGATTCCGCATATCCAGACCATAGTGAGGCCTGATATTATTACTGAAAGAGTTAGGCAGGCCTTGGCCACTGGCAACTGGGTCGGCGGGAAGACCGGCGTGTCGCAGATCTTGGACCGGACTAACTATCTGTCGACGCTTAGCTACTTGAGGAGAGTGGTGTCGTCGTTGTCTAGGACCCAGCCTCATTTCGAGGCCCGTGACCTCCACCCGACTCAGTGGGGGAGACTCTGCGCGGTGGAGACCCCGGAGGGCCAGAACGTGGGTCTTGTGAAGAACCTAGCCCTGCTTGCAGAAATCACCACAGGCGTCGACGAGCATGAGGTAGAGCAGTTGTTGTACAACCTAGGTGTCGAGCCTGTGCTTAAAGCCCGCGAGGAGGGCATCAGGGGGGCTGAGGTGTATTTAAACGGCAGGTTGATAGGCATCCACCAAAATGCTGAGGAGTTAGTGAACACCGTGAGGAGGCTTAGGCGCCAGGGGAAGATTAGCGATGAGATTAACATAGCGTATTTAGACGGCGCTGTTCTGGTCAACTGCGACGGCGGGAGGATCAGGAGACCTCTCCTCGTGGTGGAGGAGGGGAAGTTGAAATTAACCAAGGAGGTTGTGGAGAAGGTCAAGAGGGGGGAGTTGACTTGGGACGACTTGGTTAAAAT
Source organism: Pyrobaculum sp. (assembly GCA_038879095.1). Lineage (GTDB taxonomy): Archaea > Thermoproteota > Thermoprotei > Thermoproteales > Thermoproteaceae > Pyrobaculum. Next base: position 4,555 of record JAVZUI010000062.1, read on the forward strand.
GGGCGTCGTGGAGTACTTAGACGCCGACGAGGAGGAGAACGCCAAGATTGCGACCAACCCGCAGGAGGACTTAAGCGGCTACACCCACGTCGAGATTATACCATCTTCCATATTGGGCGCCATCGGCTCGATTATTCCGTACCTGGAACACAACCAGTCTCCTCGTAACCAATACGAGGCCGCAATGGCAAAGCAGTCTCTAGGGCTACCCCAGTCTAACTTTCTGTATAAGTTAGACTCCCGCGGCCACATGTTGTACTACCCCGAGAGGCCCATCGTAACGACGAGGGGGCTCGAGCTCGTGGGGTATTCTAAACGCCCGGCTGGCCAAAACGCCGTGGTGGCCTTGCTCACGTACACTGGCTACAACATAGAAGACGCCGTTATTTTAAACAAGGCCTCTGTTGAGAGGGGGATGTTCCGCTCGGTTTTCTACCGCACTTATGAGACCGAGGAGCAGAAATACCCAGGCGGGGAGGAAGACAGAATTGAGATCCCGGACAGCTCTGTAAAGGGCTACAGAGGGCCTGAGGCCTACAGCCATCTGGACGAAGACGGAATCGCTCCTCCGGAGGTTTATGTAAGTAGTAACGAGGTGATCATAGGCAAGACGGCGCCTCCTAGGTTTTACACGACTCTTGAGGCTGAGAGGATTTTAAAAGAGAGGAGAGACGCCTCAGTCGCCGTGCGCCGTGGCGAAAAGGGGATTGTGGACCGGGTTATTATCACAGAGTCGCCTGAGGGCAATAAGTTGGTTAAAGTTAGGCTGAGGGAGCTTAGAGTGCCCGAGCTGGGCGATAAGTTCGCGTCGCGTCACGGCCAGAAGGGGGTGGTTGGCATGTTGTTAAGACATGAGGATATGCCGTTTACAGAAGACGGAATTGTGCCGGACATCATCGTTAACCCACACGCGTTGCCGTCGCGTATGACTGTGGCACAGCTCTTAGAGAGCATGGCTGGGAAGGTCGGAGCTATGACCGGCCAGCTTGTCGACGCCACTCCGTTTGAGGGCGTCAAGGAGGGCGAGCTGAGGCAACTCTTGCTTAAGTTAGGATTTAAGTGGGATGGGAAGGAGGTCATGTACAGCGGGATAACCGGGGAGAGGCTTACTGCCGATATCTTCATCGGAGTTGTCTACTACCAGAAGCTTCACCACATGGTGGCTGACAAGATCCACGCAAGGGCTAGGGGGCCTGTGCAGATATTAACAAGACAGCCGACCGAGGGACGCTCTAGGGAGGGCGGCCTGCGTCTGGGCGAGATGGAGCGCGACGTGTTGATCGCCCACGGCGCCTCTGCGCTGTTGTACGAGAGGCTGGTGGAGTCAAGCGACAAGTACGTGATGTACGTCTGCGAGCTGTGCGGCTTGCCTGCGTATCTAGACGCCAAGACTAATAAGCCTAAGTGCTCGATACACGGCGACGCCGGGCAGTTCGCCAAGGTGGTGGTGCCCTACGCCTTTAAGCTGCTACTTCAAGAGCTGATAGCGTTGGGCATATACCCCAAGTTAGAGTTGACAGAGGTCTTGGAGTAACGTAATAAGATTTAAATATTGTTTTGTTATTCTACGCCGTGTCGTTAAGGGAGGAAGTTGATACTATCCCTCGAAAAGTCATCAAGTC
>JAVZUI010000062.1:6186-9391 GCA_038879095.1 Pyrobaculum sp.
GCGTCCTCAGCCCGGACATGATTCGTAAATACTCCGTAATGGAGGTAACCACGTCGGAGGTGTACGACGAGGGGGGCCTCCCTGTAAGAGGCGGTATTGTGGAGAGGAGGCTGGGCGTCTCCGAGCCTGGGGCGCGGTGCGAGACGTGCGGACAGACACACGACGTCTGCCCCGGGCATTTTGGCCACATTGAGTTAGTAAAGCCCGTAATACACGTGGGGTACGCGCGTATTATATACGACGTCCTTAGGGCCACATGTCCTAACTGTGGTAGGATCATGTTGAGAAACGAGGAGATTGAGAGGTATAAGGAGAGGCTGGCGCGGCTTAGGAAGAGGTGGAGGCTACTTGCCCAGAACTTGCACGAGAAGATTAGGAAGAAGGCGGCTGAGAGGACCACTTGTCCGCACTGCGGCTACAAGAAGAATAAGGTGAGGTTTGAACGGCCTTACTACTTCTACGAGGAGACTGAAAGCGGCGCCTTAGTGAAACTCGACCCGGAGACTCTCCGCGACAGGCTTGCCAAGGTTCCGGGGGAAGACTTGGAGCTCCTAGGCATCAACCCCACGGTGGCGAGGCCCGAGTGGACTATTCTAAAGGCGCTGCCGGTGCCGCCGCCTCACGTAAGGCCTTCTATACAACTTGAAACTGGCATAAGGTCTGAGGACGACTTGACGCATAAGCTGGTCGACATAATTAGAATGAATGAGAAGCTTAAAATTGCCATAGAGACCGGAGCGCCTATAAACGTGGTGGACAACTTGTGGGACTTGTTGCAGTACCACGTGGCTACTTACTTCGACAACGAGCTACCCGGAATACCTGTGGCGAAGCATAGAGGCGGCAGGCCTTTAAAAGGCATCGCGCAGAGGCTAAAGGGGAAGGAGGGGAGGTTTAGGGGCTCTCTATCTGGCAAACGCGTTAACTTCTCCGCCAGGACTGTCATAAGCCCAGACCCTCACATTAGTATTAACGAGGTGGGGGTCCCCGTGGACATAGCGAAGAACTTAACAGTGCCTGAGAGGGTGACTGCTTGGAACATCGACGTCATGCGCGAATACGTAATTAGAGGCCCCGAGGCTTGGCCTGGGGCTAATTACGTCGTTACGCCGGAAGGGAGGAGGATAGATTTGAGATATGTAAAAGACCGCAAGGCCTTGGCGGAGAGAATTGCGCCCGGGTGGATTGTGGAGAGACACTTGGTAGATGGGGATATCGTGTTGTTCAACCGGCAGCCTAGCCTCCACCGCGTGTCTATGATGGGGCATCTCGTAAAAGTGTTGCCAGGGAGGACGTTTAGGCTTCACCTAGCCGTCTGTCCTCCGTACAACGCCGACTTCGACGGAGACGAGATGAACCTCCACGTGCCCCAGACTGAGGAGGCCAGGGCCGAGGCCAGGACCCTAATGCTGGTTGAGAAGCACATCATTACGCCGCGTTACGGCGGCGCTATTATAGGCGCAAGGCAGGACTACATCATCGGGGGCTACCTGCTCTCGCACAAGTCGACCTTTCTAACTAAGAAAGAGGTGGCCTACCTCCTGGGCGCCGGCAAGTCTAGCGAAGACCCGCCGGAGCCTGCCATACTCCACCCAACGGAGCTGTGGACCGGCAAGCAGATAATCTCCCACTTCTTGCCCAAGGACCTCAACTGGGTACAGCCCACTGCGTTTAAGAGCAAGTGCCAGGAGGCGTATAAGTGCTTTGGAGACGAGTGGATTATTGTAATAAACGGGGAGTTGGTAAAAGGCGTCTTGGATAAGAAGTCCATCGGCGCAGAGCAGGTGGACTCGCTGTGGCATAGGATTGCCCGTGACTATCCGCCAGAGGTAGCAAGGAAGTGGCTCGACTCGTCGCTCAGAGTCTTCCTCAGATTCTTAGACATACGCGGGTTTACCTTTGGCATGGACTCTGTATATATACCCGACGAGGCTTATAAAGAGCTCGACGACTTGATAGAGAGTAGTTTAAAGAAGGCCGAGGAGTTGATAGAAGAGTTTAGAAGCGGGAGGCTGGAGGCCATGCCCGGGTTTACAGTAGAGGAGACTTTTGAAAACAAGATTACAGAGATTTTGTCAAAAGTCCGTGAAGACGCCGCGGCTGTAGTTGAAAAGTATGTGAAAAAAGACGCGGAGGGGTACTTGATGGCAAAGACGGGGGCCCGGGGGAGTATTGTAAACATCGTGCAGATGGTGGCCACGCTGGGCCAGCAGACTATTCGTGGAGAGCGTATAAGACGTGGGTATAGGACCCGGACGCTTCCCCACTTCCCCATGGGCGATATCGGGCCGTACGTCGGCGGCTTTGTGAGGAGGTGTTTTAGGTGCGGCTTAACGCCCGTGGAGTACTTCTTCCACGCCGCCGCTGGCCGCGACGGGCTTATAGACACGGCCGTCCGCACTGCGCAGTCTGGCTACATGCAGAGGCGGTTGATAAACGCGTTGCAAGACATCTACGTCGCCTACGACGGCACGGTTAGGTTCGGCGGCGCTACGCTCCTGCAACTACTCTACGGCGAAGACGGCGTGGATGTGAGTAGGTCGGACCACGGGAAGGTTGCGGATATAAAGTCGTTGAAGTTGTGGATAAGATGATTTCTAAACAAGACCTCTTGGCAAGAGTGGAGAGCGTTTTGCCTAAGCCGCTTTATAAAGAGCTTGAAAACGCCATTAAGGAGTTAGATGATGAAAGGGCGTTACGTCTCATCCACAGAGTGTTAAAGCTGTACATCACGTCTCTTATCGACCCCGGCGAGGCCATAGGCATAGTGACCGCGCAGTCCATCGGCGAGCCTGGCACTCAGATGATTCTGCGCTCGTTCCACTACGCAGGTCTGAGGGAGTTTTCAATGGCGAGGGGTCTGCCTAGGCTTATCGAGGTGGTGGACGCGAGAAGACACCCCTCTACCCCCCTGATGTTTGTGTACCTGAAGCCGCCTTATAACAAGAGCAGGGAGGCGGCTGAACAAGTGGCTAAGAAGATACAACAGGTGACTCTGGAGATGTTGACTAAGGAGGTGGACGTGGACTACGTCACCAGCTCAATTACAATAGTCTTAGACCAAGAGCAGTTGAAGTACCGGGGCCTCTCTGCCAAAGACGTGGAGAAGATTGTGAGTAGGGCAAAGGGAAAAGACATGTCGGTGTCTATGAAGGGCCTCACTATAACAGTCAGCCTTTCGACGCCTGACATTTTAAAAATTAAA
>JAVZUI010000063.1:0-9322 GCA_038879095.1 Pyrobaculum sp.
TTTCTCTCGCCGTTTATGATTTTTGACAACCATGCACATGCTAACGAGTTTACTGGCCTCGGCGCAGCGGAGGTGGCTAAGAGGTTTAAGTCTGCGGGGGGGCGTGGTATTATATTTGTGTCGCTTCTTACCTGGTCTATTGGGGGGAGGCCTGGGGATAGGGACTGGGTTGTCAAGCTATACGACCACACTGTGAGAAACGCAGAGGTGGCGAGGGCCGCCGGTCTGGTGTCGGGGGCGGTGGTCGGCGTCCACCCGGCGGAGTGCTTCCGCCTGCTGGAGGCGGGGTGGGGGGCGGGGGAGGTGGAGGAGTTTATGCGCTGGGCGGCTGACCTGGCGGCGAGGTACGTGGAGGAGGGCAAGGCGGTTGGGCTCGGCGAATTCGGCCGGCCTCACTGGCCTGTTTCGCGCGACGTGGTGGAGCTCTGCAACCGCGTAGTCCTATACGTACTTGAGAGGGCCAGGGACGTGGGGGCCGCAGTCCACCTGCACCTTGAGCGGGGCGGGCAGCAGACTGTGGACTCAGTTGCGGAGCTTGTCAAGAGGGCCGGCGTCGAGCCGAGGCGGGTGGTTATGCACCACGTGGAGGGGGCCTTGGCCGGCTACGCACACGCCAGGGGCCTCTCCCCCTCCGTGCCCGTCGGCCGTAGGGGGGAGTTTGAAGACGCCTTGAAGGCCGGCCCCGTCTTTGTCGTAGAGTCGGACTACATCGACGACAAGTCGAGGCCTGGGGCGGTGATCCCGCCTTGGACGCTGGCCGCCAAGCTTAGGCAGTATGTAGCGAAGGGCGTCCTCTCGGAGGAGGATATGTACAAGATATGTGTGGAAAACGTGAGGGCTATATACAGGGGGCTAGAGCTCTAGGGTGAGCCCGGCCCCTCCTACCCTCGCCGCCTGGCCGAGCCTCTTGACGAGCTCCGCCTGGCCTAGGACGCCTGTGCAGTGGGTGCCCACCACCAACTGCGGCGCCTTGCCGGCTATGTACCCCACCGCCTGGCCCACCCTCTCGGGGGGCAGGCCCACGAAGTGTAGCCCGCCTATTAGGGCGTAGAGCCTGTCGGAGCCTGTGAGCGCCATTCCGTACTCTACTATGTTCTCCACGCCCGAGTGGCCGCAGCCTGTGATGGCCACGAGCCCCTTCGCCGTCTTTATGTAGAGGGCCATGTCGTCTGGCACGTCGTCTAACACGGCGCCTAGGTGGCTGGGGCCCCACCTCCTGGGGATTTCGCCGGAGGCCACCACGTCGGGGCGTAGCCAGTGGGGCTTTTCTATGAGCAACAGCTCGGAGCCCTTCCTCTTTATGTAATCTTCGTCGAAGTCTACGCCTATCTCCTCCACGCGCCCCTCTTCGTCTTTGGCGTAGGCCTTGGCGAAGAGGTTTTTATGCGCAACAATGGTGATGGGCCTGCTCCTCGCCTCTAGTAACCTACGTAGGCCCCCCGTGTGGTCGATGTGCCTGTGGCTGAAGACTAAGTAGTCGGGCTCGTCTGGGCTTATCCCAAGGGCTTTCATGTTGTTTAAAAGAGCCGCCCCGGTGAGCCCCGTGTCGTATAAAATCTTGTAGTCGTGTATATACGCGGCGAAGCCCCACTCTGCCAGCAACCTCCTCTTGAGGGAGACTAGCTGCGTGAGGTAGTTGTCTACGAGTATCGTAACCCGCATGTATGTTCTCCGTCTCTACTTTTTATCTCCTCAAGGCGTTTAGCACTTTTTTAAAGGCCGTGGCGGTGTCTACGGCGTCTTGTTCTGTCAAGTTAGGCATTACTAACAGGGTGGCCACCCTCTCGGCGGCCCACTCTGCGTTTGGGAGGGGGTCGTAGCGGACTCTGCGGCCGTAGTAGGGACAAGTCCACGGGCACCCCCTGCCGTGGCCCTCCTGCCTCTGAAATAGCGGGGTTTTATACAGCGGGGTTGGGTAAGCCACGTATATGTTGCCCACGCCCTCCGCCCTTATGGCCTCCACTACGTAGTCTCTGGGCCTCCTCAGCTTCTCCACGGCCAGCAACACTTGGACTAGGTGCCAGCTGTGCCTCATGTAGGGCTTGGGCTTGGGCACTGTGATTAAGTCCCCCTCCAGGAGGGCCAGCTCCTCCAAGAGGGCCCTGACGTAGGCCTCCCTCCTCTTCTGCATCTCTGGGAGCTGTTTGAGCTGGTAGTAGGCCAAGACCCCCTGGAGCTCGGTCATCCTGTAGTTGTAGCCCAGTAGCTCGTAGCTGTACTTCCCCACCTCGCCGTGTGCCCTCAAAAGCCTCGCCCTCTCTGCGTAGGCCGCCACGTCTGTGGCCACGGCGCCCCCCTCGCCGGAGGTGATGTGCTTAGTGGCGTAGAGGCTGAAGGTCGAGACGTGGCCTATGGACCCCACCTTCCTACCCCGGTACTCGGCGCCTAGGGCCTGCGCTGTGTCTTCCACCACCTTCAGCCCGTGCCGCTCTGCCAGCTTCATGATGGGGTCCATCTCGGCGGGCATGCCAGCTAGGTGGACCACCACCACGGCCTTGGTCTTGTCTGTGACCTTCTCCTCCACAGAGGCTGGGTCTATGTTTAGGGTCTCAGGGTCTATGTCTGCGAACACCGGCACTGCGTTGGAGTGGAGCACGGCGGTGGCGCTTGCGGCGAAGGTAAAAGGCGTCGTGATGACCTCGTCCCCAGGCCCCACGCCGATGGCCTTGAGGGCGACGTGTAGCGCAGTGGTGCCGTTTGAAACGGCGAGGGCGTGGCGGACGCCCAGAAAGGCGGCGAGCTCAGACTCAAAAGCCTTGACCCACCTCCCGTGCTGTGCGGTGAGCACGCCCGATTTTAAAACCTCGGCAATTGCCTGGACCACCTCGTCGCTGTATACCACCGGCCTCGCCACAATAGGCGCCTCCCTAACCGGCTTCCCCCCCTCTATTGCAAGCATAGGGATAAAAACAGTGCTGTTTAATATACGTGTGAGAGGCCTCTGGCTCACATACGCCGTATACTGGGCGGCCGCGGCCACGGCGGCAATAGCCGCGTTGGCAGGGGCGCCCATAATCCCGCCGGAGCAGGTGGAGGCGTTGTTAAACCAAACGGCGGCGGCGCCGTATTTAGACCGCCTGGCCTCTGCCCTGGGCGACGTGGCGCTCGTCGCTGCCCTCTCGTACCCAGCGCTGTTCTACCTAGCTTCAGGCTACGGCGCAGTGACCACTGCGCTGATAGGCGCCCTGGGCCTCGGCCAAGCCCTGACATTCGCCGCGCTGGCACACGTAGTCCTATACTTCTACTACCAGCTCGCGCGGTGGCACCCCCTGGCGCAGAGACTTGGCAAAAGAGAGAAGGTAAGCTTGAGACAGTACCTCCTGTGGCTGGCGCTGTCTATATCTCTTATAGGCGTTCTAAGCCTCTAGTTAATTACTAGACTGCGCTAGATATTGTTCCACAATGTCGTAGCCGTATATCGCCTTGAACATCTCCCTGCCTCTCGGAGTCATCTGCGTGGGGTCCCACGGCCTCTCGAAGTCCACCTCCACCTCCACGTCCTGGGCCTCGGGGACTGCGGACTGTATTGCGTACCCCACCTCCTGCGCCACCGAGCCCGCCACGGGGCACCCCACGGCGGTGAGCGTCATGACTACTTTAAGAACACCGTCTTGTAGCACGACCTTCCTAATTAGGCCGAGGTCGTATACGTTGATGGGAATCTCCGGGTCGTAGACCTCTCTCAGCACCTCCACTATTTTCTTAGCTCTCTCTGGGGGGAGGTTGGTCTCGAACACAGGCTTCTCGTCTTCCATATGACAAATTTCGAAACAACCTTTTAAACTTACACGAGGGTTGTCACTGTTAAAAAGCCGAATCGAGAGGTTTTTTATGATACTAGCCTTTGACGTCTACGGCACGTTGTTCCACATGGGCGTCATTCAGAAGAGAGTTGGGGAGGAGTTCGCCGCGTTGTGGAGGAGGAAGCAGCTTGAATACACATGGCTCCTCGCGGCGATGGGTAGGTGGATGAGCTTTAGAGAAGTCACAAAAATGGCTTTACAATACGTGCTGGCCCGCCGCCCTGTCGCCGCCGACCCCGACGAGTTGTTAAGCCTGTGGGAGAGGCTAGAGCCCTTCGGCGACGTGGAGGAGCTCAAGAGGCTGGCGGGGAGGGCTGAGATGTACTGCCTAACTAACGCAGACAGGTCCATGGTCAAGGCGCTTCTAGAAAGGGCGGGCCTGGCCCACCTGTTCAAAAACATCTACACGGCGGAGGACGCCGGGACGTTTAAGCCAAGCCCCAAGATATACCGCGGCTTTTTAGAAGCCGTCGGCGGCGATGCCTGTCTAGTATCCTCCAACTCGTTCGACGTGGCGGGGGCCAAGAACGCAGGCATGTGCGCAATATACCTAAACAGAGAGGGCGCCCCCCTGGAGATGGGCGTCCGCGCCGACTACGAAGTTGCAAATGTAAAAGAACTTGTGGAGCTGGTGGGCAAGTATTTAAAGTAATTCGTAGAGGGGCCCATGGAGGTAATCGACGTATCCGGCCAGCAGTGCCCCGACCCGCTCAAGACCGTGGCCACCGCCCTGGCCAACGCCCCCCAGGGGGCTAAGTTTAAAGTCGTCACAGACGACTACGTCTGCTACATGATGCTGAGGCGGCTGATGGCGCTAAACGACGTGCAGATACTAGAGGCGGAGGAGTCCGGCCCCTACGTCCTTGTGGTACAGAAATAGGAGCTAGGCTAGGCAGAGCTTAAGCTCCTCCACTCTCTTAAAATCCTCGTCTTTTGTAAGCAGGCCGTGGCCCAGCCTCAGCGCAGTAGCGGCGATCAATGCGTCGTTTGGCAAAAGGCCGTACTTAGCCATTAGAGCCTTGGCCCTCTCCACATCTTGTACCAAGTGTTCAACAACGCCGAGCGCCAGCGCCAACTTATTCAGCACCTCAATCCTCCTCCATGCCAAGGGCACCCTCCCCTCTTCAAAAGCCCTCTTGGCCTTGTAAAAATCCGACGCCCCTGCCTCGGCCGCCGAGACTCTGATTAAGATATACATAGCCTCTTCCAACGCGGCGAGCGGCACCCTCCCCCTAGTCTTCTTCACGGCAGAGAGGTCCCCGGACAACACCGCCTCGACTAACACAGAGGTGTCAATCAAACATTTCATAGACGTATTTCTTCAACTCCTTCCAATTCACCTTAGCCTTAGGCAGTTTTCTTAACTCCTCCTCCACCTCCTCAAGCGGGTCAAGCCGCTTAATCTTAACCACCTTCTCCACCTCGTCGTACCACACGGCGACGTAGTCCCCCTCCTTGATGCCCAACGCCTTCCTCACAGAAGCCGGTATGACAACCTGATAGTGCCTAGTAACCTTCACCACCTCCACGTACACTTTACTGTACTACTATTTAAGTCTTTCTACTATACAAATTTTAAAACGACGACGTATTAGCACTAGTGGTACCCTACGGCGGTAAGTTCTACAGGCTGCTTCACCCAAGGCCTACTTTGGTAATTGTGGCCAAGTGCCCCAACGGGAGGCTCAACCTAATGCCCGCATCGTGGAACACCCCAGTCTCTGAGGAGCCCGCCACAGTGGCGGTGGCCGTGGACAAGGAGTCGTACACCCACACGTGTCTGCAGAGCCACAAGTCGGCAACGCTAAATGTCCTCCCCATAGAAGCCGCCGACCTTATCTACAAGCTGGGCTCCGTAAGCGGGCGGGAGGTAGACAAGGCCAAGGCCTACGGCGTCGAGTTCGAGCCGTCGCAAAACGTAGACGTGCCGCGGATAAAAGGCGCGCTGGCCGCATACGAGGCGGAGGTCTTTCAAGAGGTGGAGGTGGGCGAAGTGGTGTTGTACATCTTTAAAATACTCGCCACGTGGGTCGCCCCCGGCGTCGCAGACCAGTGGGGCTTCGACTTCAAAAAGGTCAACGTCCCGCTACACGGCGCCGGCCGCGCCTTTTACAAAGTCGACTCAAGAGCTGTGTACGCCAGGAAGTAGAAGCCTGTACCGCACCCCCCGCAGAGGCTTATTCCCCACGACGACGAAAAGCACGTCTTTAAACACAGCCTTCGCCTCGGCGGCGGCCTTTGGGTTAAAGCCGTCGTCCTCCCCGTCGGTCACAACCACTAGGCTGTACCCCCTAAGCCCCCCGCGGGCCGCCTCCTCTGCGGCGTAGTCCACCGCTCTCGTGAGGTCGGTCCCGCCGCCGGCCGCCACGCGGGTGAGGACGTCCACCAAAGACTCTAAGTCGTCTACTCGGTGCACCTCTGCGTCGAATAGGCGGAGGATGGCGCTCTTCGCCCTTTGAAGCACAGCCAGGGCGTAGGCAGTGGCGAGGGCTATCTTCTCCACGCCGCCAACCGCCGAGTACATAGAACCCGACTTATCGACAAGGAGATACACCCGCCTCGTCTCCGAGGAGAGCCTACGCCTAATTGGGAGAGTAGACGTGGCGGCCTTGTACAAAAACAGAGGGAGAGCCCCCAGGAAAAGCGCCTTGGCCCCAGCCGCGGCGTGTCTAACCCTGTGAATAGAGCCGTGTAGTTGCTCCGCCTCGCCGACTCCCCCAGCCGCGGAGCCTTCGGCGACGCCCGCCAGCGGGCCCGCCAGGGCCACCGCCTTTGCCAAAACCCTGGCCAGGCGAAGGCGCCTGGGGTCAGAGGCCACCGTCAAGGCCAACGAGGCGGGGTCCCCCCTCCTCCCTCTGCCCAGGATTTGGCCAAGTCTCTTAAAAACTCTGTAAAGCTCCTCTACGTCTGCCGGGTCGCCGAACCGCCTCCTTAAATGACCCATCGCCTTGGCCCAAGCCTCCTGCCTCCCCCTCCCCCACCACGCCCTGCCCCTCTCGTCCAACGTGGAGAGGTACGACTCAAAGGCCTTGACAAGCCGCACGGCGGCTTCCATCGAGGCGCGGTGGTTAAGCCGGCAGAGGGGGGCAACCGCCTCGTAGTACTTAGACTGGACGTACCATGTCACAAATCTCTTCCACAGCTCAGAGGCCCTCCCCCCGAAAATAGGCCTCCTGTAGTGGACATAGTAGGCGTCCACCGCCTCCTCTAACTCCACAAGCCTCGCCCCGGCCCTCTTCAGGACCTCTCTACCCCTAGACCTCGCCAAGAAGTCGCCGTAGTCCACGTTGAGGAGAAGCCCCACGACCCTTGAAAAACAAGGCTTTTAATTAATAACGACGCCCACGGCGGCTACTACGCCAAATCAGAAAGCCAAAAGCCGATGTGCGCGGAGGCGGCCCATCAGCGAACTCGGCACTCCCCACCCCTCGGCGGCGTAGAGTCATCATACATGCCTAGCATTAATACATGTGTTTCATTTAAGAAATCCCAAAAGGAAGAGAATTCCCTTGAGAATGCTGTGCAACTTATAATTCAAAACTCTATTAAGCTTGGTGGTCGTTAAGGAGTTTGCTACCTCTATGATGTTGTGGATGCTAGAGAAGCCTAAGCTACGTAAGGTGTTACTTGCACTCTTTATTCAAGTATCAATTGCCTTTGTTGTTGCATGGCATATTAACCATATCTCCCCGCTTCCACCGGAGTGCATGATTGTATTTTACATTTTGGTTCTTTTATTCTCGATCTGCGGTATTTTAAAAATGCACAAAGAGTTAAAGGAGTCCACTAGAAAGGCTATTGAGAATTACAATAAAGATAGTGAATCGTTTAACAGGATGAGAGAGGTATTTAGTGGCCTTATTAAGGCAATGTTAGATAAAGATGTAAATCGTATTAATAATGAAATTAACAACTTTATTGAAGATCTCGTCAAGTCTCTCATTTATAACTTAGAAGAGAGGAGTTTTGGATTGGTGGCAATTAAGATCTTGTCAATGCCGTTACTTAGCATATTGGTAATTTCCATGTCTATACTAGTGATTAACTCAATAATATCACCGATACTGGATTTTTTAAGTGCAAAGGAGTTAATTGGACTTTGTATCGGAATAGCCGTGATCCTTGCAGTACTGGTAATGATACATAGAGAATCAAGAGGCGACTCTATCGAACCATCATGGATCAATGTTAATCTCAATATCGATAAACTACTAGTAAGACTAAGTGAAATCTTTACATATGAATTTGTCTCACGTAAGATTGTTCGTACTCATCACACAAAGCGGTCAAATGCAGAATCTTCAACTATCATCCCTAAGCCAAGCATTAAGGGTACTTTCATATACGACATAATCGATGTAATTTACACTGTCATGCAATACATCATGCCATCTACCATAATAAACGCTTTGGAATCTGGGGGTGAGAATAGTAATGGGTCTCCATCTGTGCAAAGAGTCCTATTAACTTGTGTTGACTGTAAGTCTTCCGGCAAGCCATATGATATATGTTACGAGGAGTTTAGTCAGTTTATTACGTTACAGTTTCCTGGAACCCAGTACTTATTTGTTAACAAAAGTGGTGAGTGGGAGAGTTTAACTAGGGCATTTCTACGTCACTTGGGGTTTAGTGATAATGATATAGGTAAAATCTTTAAAGACATGGATGAAAACAGATGGCCCATTGGAAATCGCGTATATAAGCTTAAGTTCGCCACGTGGCTTCACAAACTCCTCATCAATGCAATTACTAATTGGCGTTTTGTGACCATCTGTGCAAGCTCTACAGGCTTTGGTTTCGCTTACGTAATACCTTTCTCACTACTGTTTAAGCCTAAGGTGCAGGTGGCCCTTCAACAAGGCCGTAATTTCACTAATAGGTGTGAAAATTCGGCCAGTGTAATATTTGTTGAGGCAAACGGCGCTTGCGCAAACCAGGCCCTAGTAGCATTAATCAAGGCCCTCCAAGAAGTTGAAATCTACAAACAATAAACAATAATTAATACTCTTTAAATCTATCAACAAATAAAGTTTCACAAAGTGTCAATGGTGTCCCTTAACGGAGACTTTACAGACCCTATACTAAAACGCCGGAGTTTCTGGATAAGTGCTAGGATACTAATCGACACGACTAGACCCAATCAACTTCGCGTCTCAGCTGTAGTTCATACACATAGGCGCCTGTTTCTTGCCGATTTGCCCTTGGCTTGCTTAATTCGTCCTCGACTTGTCCAGGCAGAGCCCTCATGGCTATACATCAGCGATCACTGCATAGGCACGGATGTTGTATTACGTCTAAGCTAAACAAAAGCCAAATCAAACAACGCAGGTATATATGTATCGCCGGACAGGTAGCTTGTAGTAGCGGAGACATCGAGACTCTGCAAGGACAATCTCATAGGCTCTAAGAAGCACCATACGAAAATAAATGCTAAGGCGTAGTGCGGGGGGTGGGATTTGAACCCACGCAGGCCTACGCCACAGGGACCTAAACCCTGCCCCTTTGACCTGGCTCGGGCA
>JAVZUI010000064.1:0-9075 GCA_038879095.1 Pyrobaculum sp.
TACGGCGGCCAGTCCGCGGAGGTCCCCATAACAAGCACGCCGCGTTTTTTCACAACGTCTACAGAAGTTGGACACGTGGTCTGTTGCGGCTGTGGAGACATTAACAACAAGGCAAGGGCAACGCCGATCACTAATCCCGCTATCAGCCCCGCTATCAGTTTTAAATCCATGTATTCTACAAGTGGTTAAAATATGTTGAAGCTCGGTCGGCTTGACTTATGATGAGGCTAGACGACACTGAAAGTTTCTAGCAACTTAGTTCTACATTCATAACTGTAGGTTTTATATAAGAAGAGGTATCTACGTACGTGAAGGCCTATCTAGTCACAAGAGAGCCCTGGCTAGTGGAAAAAGAAGTACGAGTTGTGCAGATCCCCTTTGTAGAAGAGGAGGTTTTGTACGTCGTCGACAGGAGGGTGGGGTTTGTGGAAATAAGAGGCAGGGAGAACATCCTGAATTTTATAAACCAGTTGAAAAACGGGAGGCAAAACGTTCAATAGCTTTGACAAACTTCTCAAAGTCTTCCTCCACTGTGCCGGCCCCAGGGTCGAAGGGGGAGTCCATCCCCGCCACCTTATCCTCAGGCGGCCAGTATATGAACAGCCTCTTGTGGGCGGTGTTTGTGGCGTACATAATCTCGCTAAAAACCCCTCGGTGAAACATCTTTTTCATAAACGGGCGGTACACAGCGACGGCATCTGATTGAAGCACGTATCTAAAGTCCTTGAACTTAATCAAGTTGTCAATGTCTAACAACACCTCCTCCACCTGTTCCTCCGGGACTTCCAGCGGGTATATCTCCGGCTCGTCCTCCACCGTGGGCCGCAGCCCCTCTGGGAGAAGCCACCTGTCCCCCTCCTCTATCAC
Organism: Pyrobaculum sp.; assembly: GCA_038879095.1. GTDB lineage: Archaea > Thermoproteota > Thermoprotei > Thermoproteales > Thermoproteaceae > Pyrobaculum. Next base: position 868 of record JAVZUI010000064.1, read on the forward strand.
CACTTTGCTTCCCTCCCTCTTGGCGGTCTTTAAGACCCGTTCATCCATGGTGAGTGGGTCGAAGACTACAAATTTCTGATGCATCTTGGCGCGGTAGGCGTCTATCTCCCTCCTAGCCTCTGGGTCTCCTCTGACGTATGTAATGGGGAAGGATAGGTACAGCCTAGGCCTCGTGCCCCCCACCGAGACGTGGTAGAGGGTCTTTACAGGGTGTTTAACTGCCACTACTACGTTCTGCACGCCCAGCGCCTTGGCTATTGTGTCGCCGAGTAGAATAGAGGCTGTGCGCCACGCAAATACGTCCTTTAGCCTGAGCCTTGCGCCGGTGCGCTCCCGCTCTTCTCTAAGCTGTATCCTCTTCCAAATTACGTGCGCTTCTTCAATCAGGGTCACCACCACGTCGGTCTTAAAAGCCTTGAAAATAGATATGTCCACCGCCGGGAAGAATCGGCTTTTGCGAAAGTAGGGCAGGTTCATAAAAACGACGGCGTGGTCGGCGCCGTCCTCCTCCACTCTAGCCACAGTCCTCGCCACCGCCTCTCTCCACACCTGCTCCTGCCAGTAGTAGTCGTCGCTGTCGAGGAAAATCACCCAATCCACCTCCCTCCTCAGCTCCTCTTCTACAAAATACGTCCTAAGAGAGCCTCTCCCCTGCGCCTTGTGGTACTCCTCCAACGCCCTGGCCACCTCTCTCATGTTGACTCCGGTGGTGCCGATGGCAAGCACCCTCACAGACACGGCGACTAAACGTATTTATATATGATACGCGGATAGGTATTTGTGAAAATGTGCGAAATACTGGCTAAGTACCTTGTGGAAATAGTGGCGGGGGCCAAGGGCAACGTAGTGTCCTTTGTAGTAGGCGACGTGGCGAAGTGGGCGGAGACAAAGATGAGGCCCACCAGGTCGGTGGTGTTCAAAGTAGCTAACATGGCCGAGGCGTTGCTTGCCGCGGGCTACTTAGAGAAAATAGGCAAGAAGTACATATTGAGAAGAGACACGCCGCTGTGGGTAAAGGCCAAGGCAGGCGACGTGGAGGGGATCTGCGACCTCGTCGAGAGCGCGCTTTTAAACTACTCTAAGATAGTGAAGTAGTCGTTACACATATTAATACGCGTATATCCACCCCCACGTGAGGTTTGAGCTAGGCATTTTGCTAAACGTCGCATCGTTTCTTCTAATGGCTCTGAGCTACCCATATGTGGCGGCGCCTCTCTACGTGTTAAGCATGGCCCTCATACTCTGGCCTAGGGAAAAGAAGAAGGAGGAAAAGCCCCCCGTGGAGGAGAGACGCGAGCCGCTGACCCCAAGCGACATAAAGAAGAGGCCGGCCGCCGTGCCCGAGATATGAAGAAGTTGTTATTCCTATCGGGCACGAAGGGAGGCACTGGGAAGACCACCCTCGCCCTAAACGCCTCTGTGTTGTTGTCCTACCTGTGGCGCGAGGCGGCGGCGTATCCAGTGGTGTTAATAGACCTGACGCCGAACGTAGGCACGGCGGCCTTGGCGTTGCTAGGCGACCCCGCGGCGGCGTGGGGGAGGCCCACGCTCTCAGACTACTTGACAGGCAGGCTCACAGACCCGCTGAGGGCCTTCTACCTGCGAAAGTGGACAACCGACAAGGGCCCGTTCCAACTGGTATTCACCTACATGTACGAAGACGTCCCCGTCACAAGGAGACACCTCGAACACGTCCTCAGCACCATAGCCGCTAGGCTAAGGCCCAGAGTGGCTGTTTTTGACATGCCTCCACTCAGCCAAAACAGCCCAGTGGCCGGCTTAGTGGACTACGTAGTGCCGGTGGTGACCCCAGACGTCTCTGCCATAGAGACCACTAAGCACTACCTATCGGTAGTGGGCGGCTCTAGGCTGAGGCCCGTGTTGAACATGTACATCCCAGAGTACCCCATCAGCGCCTTGCACACAGCGCCTTGGGAAAAGGTCGTCGAAGAGGCGCTGGGGGAGCCGCCTCACGTAGTGCCCTTCGACAAACTCCTACAAGCAGCTAGACAAGCCTTAGAAATTGAGACTCTGAAATTAAGGCCGGCAGAGTCGCCTGGAGTCAAGGCAATTGTGGAATACGTCAAATACCTGGCGTCGAAGCTGTGACGCAGCTCTCTACGGAGTGCAACACCAAGGACAGAGTCTTCAAACTTTTCACAATATACGCCCTACAGGGCACCGACTCAAACACCTCCTTCTTAGCATGTTGCCCCCTCCTGTCCACCAACACGGCGCCGTACCCCGCCATCAACGCGCCGAGAAAGTCTTCGTAGAAGTCGTCCCCCACGTGTAAATACACGTCGGGCTCCACCCCCACCAACAACTGAGTAGCCGCCTCGAAGATCTGAACCGACGGCTTCACAAACCCCACCTCGTCGGCGTAGAGCTGCAAGTCAGCCAGCTGGGCTATGCCTAAGTTTTCTAAAAGCCTCTTAGTAGCCCTAGACCTCCAGAACATTACGTTAGAAATTATGCCCACCCTATAGCCCTCGCCCCTGGCGGCCTTTAAGGCCTCCACAGCGTCTTCCTCTGGGGAGACCTCAAGCCTTGAGATGGCCTCGTCCACAGCCTCTTGTATCTGATATACGTCGAAGTAGACGCTTATACCCCTGTTCTTAAGTTGCTTCTGAATACTAAGCAAGACGTAGACGGGGGGAACTACCTCATGCCTCTCCCTCCTGGCCAGCTTCATCTTCCTCCTCTCCTCGTTTACCAGAGCTTGTATCGTCTGGTACGGCACCTTGCCGCCGAGGTTTTTGTAAATAACGTCCACAACAGTTTTTAAAGCCGGCTCGATGGGAACAATCGTGCCCCACACATCTACTGTCAGCATCTTGTTCACAGCGTTATTACTGCTTGCCTTTAAAAATATATACGGCATAACGGCAGTGCCGAACTACGTCAACGCGTTTACATACACCAACGTGACGATAAACGAAGAGGTTGAAATACGCTCAGTAGAGGGGGCGGTACTGGACTTCAACTTCACCGCAGGCGGGAAGACTTACTTAGGCGTAAAGCCCATAAGACCTCAGGGCAATGTGACAATTAGGACAAACAAAGGCGTCGTGTCTCTCCCCATAGTTCAAAAATGTGCCATGACGTTTGGCAACTTGACGTATAGCATAGGCGTAAACTCCACTTGTGAGGGCGGCCTCGTCTTGTATGTAAACAACACGCGTGTCTTAGGCGCCGTCTACCAGCCGCCTTACTCAGGCCTGTACTACGTCACTGCGGCCGCCGGGGCCTTTTACCAAAAGGCCGTGGTCGTAGTGGCGCCGAACGTCACCGTTGTGAATAACAGATTTGGTGAGATTATGGAGATGAGGCTGAGCCCCCCGCCTCTTAGAGGCACGCTGAGGATTGGGACGCTGGTGTTGCAAGCAGGCGGGAGGGTCGTGGTGGACACGTGGAGCCTCGGCGCCGGGAACTACACCGCCTTGCTCACCATGGGGCAGGTCTCCGTGGCGTACAACGTCACGATAGATAAGGCGTTGCCGAGGTTACAGGTGTCGTATAGAGAGGCGTACACATACGGCGAGGTGATAAACATCACAGTCGCCGTGTTTGTAGGCGCTAGGCAGTACAGCGCCAACGCGAGGGTGGTAGCCGGCGCGCGGACGTACGTCGTCAAAACCCCCTCCACTATCTCCATAGGCCTGCTCGACGCGGGCACGTACAAAGTAAACGTCGACGTGTCGGGGGATAGGAACATAACCGCCGTCTCTTACGCCGGTGGATTTACTGTAAGGCCCGCCCCAGTTGTCCTCGACGTGTTGATCAACGGCACACGCGCGAACCCCTACGTGGTGGAATACGGCAAGTCGATAGCCGTCAGCGCCGTGCCCAAGTCGTTGACACAGCCCTTGGGAAGCGTGCAGATATACATCGACAAAAGACCCGCCGCCCCCCTCGTAGACACGCTGAGGCTCAAACCCGGCACGTACAACCTAACGGTTGTGTTTACGCCAGGTAGCCCCAACTTCCTCCCCGCCACAGCCTCTCTACTTCTCGTAGTGGTCCCAACCACGCCGGAGGTGGCGGTTAACAAGACCTTTTCGCTCGTCTACGGCCAGCCCCTCCGCCTAGACTTCTTTGTAAAAGTCTTCAACAAGCCGGTCAACGCCACGGCGTTTGTAGAGCTGGCCGGCAGAGGCTACTACGCAAACTACACAGTGGCGGTGACCAACGGGAGGGGGGCACTAGACGTAAGGGGCCTACCCGCGGGGACGTACGCGGGTAGCATAACAGTGACGGGGGTAGGGCTACAGACCACGAGGGCTGTGTTTAACGTGTTTGTAAGCTCCGCCCCCCTGACCGTCGCCTTGTCTGTGCCCCCCAGGGCGGTCTACGGCGAGTTGTTGCCCATTAGAGTCGTCGTGTCTCCCCAGGTGCCCGGCGTGTTAGAAGTGGAGATCAACGGCACTACTATATACTCGGGGAGCCAGTGGAGCTACCAGGGCTGGTGGCCGCCCCCGAGGTCTGGGACGTATAGAATAGCGGCAACTTTCACAAGCTCCGACCCCAACTACGCGGGGACGGAAAACGTCACCTACGTCTACGTAGACAGGGCGCAGTGCACGCTTAAGTTCACACTGCTGGGAGACTTTGGGGAGAACCAGACGGCGTATGTGCTCAGGCGCTACGAGGTTAAGATGGAGAGCGACCTCCCTGCCTACCTCTACGTAAACAACACCCGCGCGGGCAGGTATGTGGTGTTTAACAACACCGGTTGGTACAACCTCACTGCGTATTTCCCCGGGGATGAGAGGTACTACCCCTGTGTCTCCACTCAGTGGCGCCTCGTCGTAAAAAACCCTGTGGCGGTAACGGCGGCGTCTAACCGCCGCGTCTCTATACTAGACGCGCCTTGGCTACTTAACATAACTTTGAAAAGTCCTGTGGACAAATTCGGCGGCGACGCTGTAATTTACAAAGTGAATAAGTCCACCAACACCACGGCGACTGAGGTGGTTAGGCTAGAGGGCGACGCCGTGCATGCAGTCAAGTTCTCAAGCCCCGGCGTCTACTACATCTACGTCGAGTACCTCGGAGACCGGTACCACTGGCCTAACAGGTCTAATCTACTTGTAGTGACGGTTGAGGCCAGCTACTTCGGCATCCCCAGCTTCTTGCTAACCCTATACCTAACGGCCGCAGTCGGCGGGCTCGTGGCCGCGCTGGTTACGAAAAAGATATTTAAGACCTCTGTTTAGGAGGCGTGCTCACAGCTCCGCCGGCCATAATTGTAGTTCCTCTGGCGTCGAAAGAGCAGGTGTCTCAGACCGTGGGATATTTAGTAAGTAGGCTGAGACAGCTAGGCGTCCCCGTTAGGCACATACACCACGAAGGCCCCGTGTACATCCCATGTAGGACGACTAAAGAAGGCTTGCTAGAACGCGTCGACGTGTACCTCGCCACGGCGGGGGGCGACTTTGCCAACGTGTTGCCGGCCAGGGAGGAGATTAAAGAAGGCTTCGTGGAGAAGGCTGGGTACGTACACTTAGTACAAGGCGTCGCCGTCTTGTTTACTTACGAGGTGGCGGGCGAGCCTAGGCTTAAAGAAGTCGTTATTTACACGGCAGGGGGGCCCTATAAAGATTTTAAGATAAACCTTTAAATACATGGTCAGATTGCGTATCGATGGCCTTTATTACTATCGACGACTTTAAGCGCGTAGAGCTACGCGTAGGCAAGGTGGTGGAGGCGTCTAGAGTGGAGGGCTCTAAAAAATTGATAAAACTTGTGGTAGACCTCGGCGGCGAGAAGAGGCAGATAGTGGCGGGGCTGGCCGAGCACTACCAGCCCGAGGAGATGGTGGGCAAGTACGTAGTGGTGGTGGCCAACCTGCAGCCCAAGAAGTTGATGGGGCTTGAAAGCCAGGGCATGTTGCTCGCCACCTGCGACAGGCCAGTCTTGCTTACTATCGAAAAAGGCGGCGACGAGCACGTCGGCGAAAGGGTATGCTGAAAATACCCGCCCACATCGCAGTTATACCAGACGGCAACAGGCGGTATGCGAAAAAGACAGGGCTGGACTTCTACCACGCCTATAAAAGAGGCGTGGAGAAGGTGAGGAGTTTTCTCATCTGGGCCTTGGAATACCGTGAGATTAGGAACGTGACCTTCTTCGCCCTCTCCACCGAGAACCTGCAAAGAAGCAGGCTGGAGCTGGAAATACTGTTTAAAATATTCGAAGAGGAGTTTAGGCGCTCGTTAGAAGACCCCCTAATACACGAGAATAGGGTAAGAGTGAGGTTCATAGGAGACAGGTCGTTGCTCTCTGGAAGACTTTTGAAGTACATGGAGGAGTTGGAGTCGGCGACTAAAAACTACGGCGACTACAACCTCACCTTCGCCCTCGGATACGGGGGCCGGTCTGAAATAGTGAGGTGCGTCAAGAGGATACTGTCGGGCGAGGTGAAGATTACGGAGATTACCGAGGAGACGCTCTTCCACTGCCTCGACACCAGAGACCTCCCCAACCCAGAGCCCGACGTAGTCGTGCGCACAGGCGGCGAGAAGCGTCTCAGCAACTTCCTCCTGTACCAATCGGCTTATTCGGAGCTGATATTTCTAGACAAGCTCTGGCCTGAGGTGGAGAGAGAAGACTTGGCATACATCGTCGAGGAGTACTCCCGCCGCCAGAGGAGGTTCGGCCGCTGATGGACGCCGAGTTTTTAGTAGCACACCTCGGCCCAATCGGGGTCTTCCTCTTCGTTTTCGCCTCCCACCTCATACCCTTCCTACCCCTCCCCGGCTACTTGGCCACCGTGCTATACGCCGCCTATGCCCACGACTTACTACACCAAGCGCTGGCAGTCTTGGCAACCGCCGCCGGCGCCACGTTAGGCAAGGTGGCGGTGTTTCTCTACGGCTACGGCATAGGCAAGGCGGTGATGGGCGAGGAGCTGGCCTACGCCAAGCGGTTCTTCCAAAAAGTGTCGAAGTGGGGCGTGGACCTGGCAGTGTTCTTGTTTGCCATCTCCCCTTTAGCAGACGACGTCCTTTACATACCACTAGGAGCCGCAGGCTACAGCATTAGACGTTTTATAGTACCACTCTTCCTAGGGAAACTTCTGCTCTCCACCTTCATCGTAATTTTTGCAGACGCGACGTTGGCAACGCTGGGGGAGAGCCTGGGGGGCGGCTGGACGGCAATGGCGGTTCTGGCGGCGGTCACATTGGCGGCGACTATACTAGTCCTCCGCATAAAGTGGTCCAAGGTGCTGGAAGCCTACGAAAAAGAAGGCGTGAAGGGGGCAGCCCGGGCCGTAATCAACTCCCTAAAAGGCTAGAAGCGGCTCCACAACACGCGGCCGCGGACGAGCCAACGGCGACGACAGACGACACCAAAAGGCGGCTGGAAGCGCTGAGAACAGCGGACCGCGACGGGCGGTACGGGTGAGAAAAGACGAGTCAGGTAGGAGAAATTGGCGAAAAACTTATAAGCCGATTTGTTGTTTTCATCTGCGGCGGTAACTCAGCCTGGTTAGAGTGCCCAGGCCCCCGTCGTGTGTCTATAGGGGCCGCATAAGGCTCATAAAGGGGGCTTACCCGGGTAGCCGGGAAGTCCCGGGTTCAAATCCCGGCCGCCGCACGTCTTTACACCTAAACCCACTGACTTGTTAGAGAGCTGAAGACGAGCCCCGCCGCCTAAGTGGCGGCCTCAGCAGAACGCCACACCCGGAGCAGGCAAAACTTAAAAACTCGTCTATAAAACTAAGACGGCGGGGGTGCCCGAGCCAGGTCAAAGGGGCAGGGTTCAGGTCCCTGTGGCGTAGGCCTGCGTGGGTTCACGGCGAGGAGCCGGCCTCTAAATCCCACCCCCCGCACCACGACGTGCCTTTATCTGAGCGCAGGTGCAACAAATCCCCTCACGTTTCTAGCTGTTCGCCCGCATTTAGAAGTAGGTCTACGGCTCTGCGGCTAGGGGGAGGTTTGTGAGGGGGCTCAGCGATTTAGACGTGTTAGTAATTACGCATAGTTTGCCAAGCCGCGGGCTGACGTTAAGAGGCTCTTCTGGCGACATAAATATCGTACATATGACCCCCGAGGAGTTTTGCCAAGTCCTCGCCGCCGGGAATTGCGGTGGAAGCCGCCGAGGAGGGACAGGTAATCGCCGGGGGTGTCTCCCGCCGCTGTCTGTGACGCGTTTAAAACTAAAAAGTTGTAATGAGTACCGTCTTGTGATGAGGGCGTCGGG
>JAVZUI010000065.1:0-8889 GCA_038879095.1 Pyrobaculum sp.
ATAAGCATATGTAAATTTTTCATCAAGATAAAAATCTATTAAAACAATAATTTTTAAAATAATAACCAAAAGAGAGGCAACTATTGTTACTTTTTTAAACCGGTCAAACAACCCTCTAAAAGCCACAATGCTGACCAATAAGCTGTTAACAACCATCACTACTCCATAGTTCGAAAGCATTAACAAGACTATTAAGAGAGCTGTCCACAACGCCGCGGCGTGTTTTTTATACGTAGTCCACGTCAATAGTGCAGTCAAGAAACTCGACAGGGCATCTGCTATCCACACGCCACGTTAGTTAGCCAGAGATTTAAGTATACGTGTTCAGTACGTATACATATATAACCTACTATCGCTATCGGTTTAGTGCTTGTGGATAGGTTCGGCAGGCCCTTCCTGAAGATGAGGTACATCGTCGAGGATGTGTGTAACTACAACTGCGTCTTTTGCCACTTCGAAGGGCAGTTGAGAAAACAGGGGGCCGTGTTAACCGCCGAGGACTACGGCTTCGCCACCTCTATTTTTTACAAACTAGGCGTCGGGGACTTTAAGATAACTGGAGGGGAGCCTCTGCTTAGACACGACATCGATTTAATAGTCGCCGAGGTGGCTAAGACAGGGGCCTCTGTGTCGATTACTACCAACGGCTACTTCCTGAGAAAATGGGTAGACAGGCTGTACAGGGCCGGATTACGTAGGCTCAACGTGTCTATACACACGGCAGACCCTGACAAATATGCGAAGGTAACCGCGACGTCTCCCCACATGTTTAGAGAAGTGCTACGCGGCTTATATGAAAGCAAGGCGAGGGGGATGTCTATTAAGCTTAATGTAGTTGTTTTAAAAGGCGTAAACGTCGACAAGAAGAGTCTTAAAGATCTTATAAAACTCGCCTCGTCTCTCGACGCGTCTCTTCAGTTCATTGAACTTATGCCCTCGGGCTGGGGGGAGCAGGTATTCGGCCAGTACTACGAGCCTATAGAGTCCTTAGTTCCGTTGATAACGGAGCTCGGAGGCAGGCCTCTGAATCTGCGGCGCGAGCTTCACAACAGGCCGCTTTTCCAAGTAGGCGGCGTGGTGGTGGAACTAGTAAAGAATTTTAACAACGCGGCCTTTTGCAACGGCTGTACGACTATGAGGCTAACAAGCGACGGCAAGTTGAAGACCTGCATCTACGCAGAGCCCAAAGTGGACCTCCTCCGATACATTAAGAATAGAGACGTGGAGGGGATGATACACGCCGTGCGGCAAGCCCTCTGGCTACGAGAACCGCGCTTTAAATACTACGAGCTGAGACAGGCTAAAGAAAACGTTGAGACGCAGAAGGCGCCATCCCGAAGTCACTCCTCCTCGTAGTAGGGCAACTCCTCCTCGCCGCGCGGCTTTACGTAAGTAGGGGCATTTTCTACAACTTCTAAGAACTTAGACTCCCACTTCTTGACGACGTGCTCAATGTCGTTAAGCATGGACTCGTAGTATGTCACGAGGAGCTTGCCCACTTCAGTCAGCTCAGACACCCCCCTCTCCTTGCCCCCCCTCCTCGACTCCACAAGGGGGGCTCCAATTACTTCTTCAAGCTTCTTGATGTAAGTCCATATGAACTTATACGAGTAGCCAAGTTTTCTCGCGGCTGAGGCAATAGACCCAGTTTCTTCTATCGCCTTCAAGATGTTATAAATCCCAGGGCCTATGACCTCTTGGCCCCCCCTGTCGACCCAAACTCTTAACTTAATCTTAACAGACACAGACCTGCGTAGAGTAGAAATTATATACGTTATTGCTAACGTATGCGAGAGACCAGCCCCCACCTGCCTAGGTACTCCCCTATTCTAATAAGCTCGTTGAGCTTGGCAGTCCTCTCGCCTCCCATTATGCCGGTCTTTATGACCTCGGCCCCGAAGCCCACCGCAATGTGGGCTAAAATTCGGTACTCTGTGTCCCCAGAGCGGTGAGACACCACAGGCCTAATGCCGTACTCCCTCGCCACTGCGACAGCCTGCTGCGCCCTAGCAAGCGTGCCTATTTGGTCCGGCTTAATAATCACGCCGGTGGCAGCCTTTGCCCTACCCCCCTGCCTAATCCGCTCGGGGTTTGTTACAAACAAGTCGTCGCCAACAATTAGCCTATCTCTAAACTTGTCTGTGAGCTCTGCGAAGGACTGGAAGTCGTCTTCATGAAACGGGTCTTCTACGTACATAAGGTCGAACTCCTCTATTAGCTTAGCCACGAAGTCTAGTTGCTCTCTAGGCCCCCTCTCCACGCCCTCGTTTTTATACACATACCTCTCGCCGTTCCACAGGCTGGAGGCTGCAACGTCTACGCCGAGCCCCACCTCGACGCCCACCTCTCTCCCCACCTCGCCCGCCGCCTCTTTCAAAATTTTCAGGGCGGTGCGCGAAGAGATCCGCGGCGTCCACGCGCCCTCGTCGTTTTTACCCCCAGTAAACGTTTGGTCTACCTTGAGGATATGTTTTAAAGCCCTCTTGTGGATCTCTGCGTTGATGTATACCGCAGTGTATATGTCAGGCGGGTTCAGCGGCAAGACTAAAAACTCCTGAATGTCTGGCCCAAGCCCTCTGCTGTGTTTTCCCCCTCCTATGACGTTGCCCAGGGGAAGAGGTAGCCTCCTGGCGTAGGCCCCCCCTATAAACGAGAACAGCGGTATTCCCAATGACGCGGCGCCTGCGTCAGCCGCGGCAAAAGACGTGGCTATGGCCACGGCCCCCCCTATGCGTTCAAAACGCGGCGTGCCGTCCACCTCTTCGAGCTTGCCGTCGACTACGTAAGGCTCTGTCACGTCGAGGCCCACGAGCTCAGGCGCCGCCAGCTTTTCAAAAGCCGCGATGGCGGCGTCTACGCCCCCCTCGGGGAAGTACGCCACCTCGTAGGCCCCCCTAGAGGCGCCTGCCGGCGCCGCGGCCCTCGCCACCACGTCCTCAGTGTAGATCTCAACCTCTACTGTAACGTCGCCGCGTCCCGTAAAAATTTTTCTTATCGTAACGTCTTCTATTGTTGACATGACAACGCCGTCGGGCCGTCTTAAAAATTTTACTCAGGCAAGACAATTTTCTGCTGTGCGGCAAATACGCGGCGGAACCCCTCTTTCTTAGTTATGACCACAACGTCTATGCCCTCCCCAGAGCCGGGGTCGTTGCGAATGGCCGCCTTAACGGCCTTAATTGCCAAGTCCACTGCCTCGTCCAGCGTCATGTCGTCTCTATACCCCACCTCTAAGGCTCCTTTTGCATAGGGCGAACCGCTGCCAGTGGCGATGTATTTCTCTTTAGTCGTAGTCCCAAGCCAATCCACCATGTACAACACGGCGCCCTCCTCTTCGTCGACTCCCCCTATTATGGAGTGTACCAAGTAGATAAAAGGCCTGGAGTAGAAGAGTATTAGAGAGACGTAGTTAACCAACGTGCGGATTGGAATAGGCTTCTTATACTCTAGCTTATACTCACGTGCTCGAAGGGTTAGAAAAGACAAGACCGACTGCAAGTCCGCCACTCCGCCCGACATTGTGGCCGCCACGTGGTCGTCGATTTTCCATATCTTTTCTCCGTGTTTATGCGCTATGTAGTACCCGGCGGTTACGCGCCTATCTGTCGCCAAGACTACGCCTTCTCTTACCGCTATTCCTACCGTAGTGGTCATTGCAAGGCCCTTGTCTCTCTTTTAAAAGTATTAACTCTTAATCTCCACCTCTGTCGTAAACCGCACTTTCTTAACTTCGCCGAACTTAGTCGAAATTTCTGAGGCGTATTGCAGTAAAATGCCGCCAATCCTCTCGTAGAGCAGAACCTCGGCCGGCAAGGCCACCGTCAACACGTCGCCCTCTGCAGATACTTTAATCTTCTCTTCAGGAATGCGGGGGAGGTAGGTCTTAAGCAAAGCCGCGGCTTTCTCCTCTAGCGTAGATAAGCGTTTTGCCACCTTGCCTCTGACGATAAAGGTCTTGCCTGCGAGGGGGTGGTTGAAGTCAAGCACGACTCGTCCGCCTGAGATGGACACCACCCGCGCCCTTTGCCCCTCGTACTCCACCACGTCGTCAACTCTAGGCACTATCCCGTGGCGGTGGAACTCTCTAATGGATATCGTCTTGACTTTATTAGGGTCTCTTACCCCGTACGCCTTCTCAGGCGGCACCTCCACCTCAAACTCCTGCCCCTCCTCTGCCGACAAAATGGCGTTTTCCACCGGCTCCCAGAGAGGCGTCTCTCCCAGAATGACGAGGCGGGGGCTGTAGACCTCCTCGGGCTTATATACGCCCGCCTCCTTGGCCACAGACTCTTGAGTGGTTTCGACAATTTTGTTGTCGTCTTTTACCACAACAGTGTAGTCAAGCAAGATGTAGTCGCCTTTTGAAAGCGGCATATTACGCCGTGGCGGACTCAGCTTTTTCCTGGGCCTTCCTTCTTTTTACAAGCCTAGTGATGTACCCGGCCACGCGGTTGCGCACAGTCTTGCTAGGGATGTCTGCCAGCTCGGCCACGGCCTTTTTATTCTCCTCAAAGCTCTCAGTAAACCTGTCAGGATACATCTCCAACAGCTTCTCGCCTAGAGACTTGATATACCGAGGCCTAACTCTACCCATGGCGCCCCCTCTGTGAGTAGTATTTAAACATTAGCCGACGTACAACATTTGCGAAGAGCCGAAGCCGACGCCTTGGCCCCATCCACCTTTGCAACTTACGTCAACCGTTGCGCCCCCCGTCTCAGAACAACTGTCAACATGGGCGAAGTCGGCGCCAGCCTCAAACCACGAGCGTCTGTTGTATTGCGGTTGAGTCAGTGTGCCGTGTGGTCGTCACTAGTCAGCTTAGGTGCATCTCGTCACGTATCTCTTTTTGGAAATGTTTATAAATTGACTTAACTTTTGACTGCGATGGGTAAGCGTATTTTAGTTCAGCGGAGGGGCCGTGGAGGCTCGCAGTTTAGGTCGCCTAGCTGGAAGCGCGACGGCCCTGTTAGATACCCGCCCCTCTCTGTCTCGGGGAGGGGATACGTCGTTGAGATTATACACGAGCCTGGGCTAAACGCGCCTGTGGCGAGGATTAAGATGGACGACGGCATAGAGTTCTTTAACTACGCAGCCGAGGGCCTCTACGTGGGCCAGGCGGTGGAAGTGGGGGAGTCCGCCAGCCCTAAGACTGGAAACATCCTCCCGCTCGGCAAAATACCCGAAGGCACTATGATTTTCAACGTGGAGAAATACCCAGGCGATGGGGGCAAGTTCGCCAGGGCGGGAGGCACTTATGCGCTGGTGATTGGCCACAAGCCTGAGGAGAATAAGACTATTGTGAGACTGCCAAGCGGCCGTACTGTGGAGGTGGACTCCAGAGGCAGGGCCACTGTGGGCATCGTGGCGGGCGGCGGCAGGATTGAGAAGCCGTTTGTAAAGGCTGGTAAGAAGTACTACAGAGCTAAGGCGAAGGCGTGGAAGTACCCCACCGTGAGAGGCAAGGCCATGTCGCCGTATGCGCACCCGCACGGCGGAGGCTCGCATCAGAAAGGCGGAACTCCCGTGCCGAAGACGGCGCCGCCCGGCCAAAAGGTCGGGTTTGTCGGCTCTCGGTGCACAGGCCGTGGTTGTGTTAGGGCGAGGGCGCAACAAGCTAAGCAGTAATGGGGATAAACAAGAGGAAGGACGACCACATATATTTGGCAAGCTCCGAGGTTTCTCAAGTCGGCTCTTCCTGGCTTGAGGAAGTTGTCCTAGTCCACAACGCCCTGCCTGAACTAGACATATCAGACGTGGATCTTTCGTCTAACTTCCTAGGCGCTAGGGTAAACGCGCCGGTGGGCATTGGGGCCATGACCGGCGGCACAGAGCTCGCGGGGAAGATAAACGCCGAGCTTGCAAAAGCCGCCGAGGAGTTCGGCATTCCAATGTACGTGGGGTCGCAGAGGGTGGCGTTGGTAAACCCCAGCGTTAGGTGGACGTTTGAAGTAGTTAAGCAAAACGCCCCCACTGTGCCGAAGATTGCAAACCTCGGCGCGCCTCAGCTGGTGACTCTGCCGGAGGATAAGCTCGCCGATTGGGCCGTGGAGGCTGTGGAGATGATAGACGCCTACGCCATCGCAATTCACCTAAACCCAGCCCAGGAGGTAGTACAGCCAGAAGGCGAGCCCCACTTTAGAGGAGTCTTAGACAAGATAAAACTTGTGAAAAAGACGACGGGCAAGCCGGTGATCGTGAAGGAGGTGGGAAACGGGATCTCGAAAGAAGTGGCGCTACTCCTCTCACAAGTGGCGGACGCGATAGACGTGGGGGGGTTCGGCGGGACGTCGTTTGTGGCAATTGAAGGCGCCCGAGCCGGCGGCGTCGGCGCAGATTTGCAGAGGAGAATAGCAGAGACGTTTAAGACTTGGGGCATACCCACAGCCGCGTCGATATGTGAGGTAAGATCTGTATATGGGGGATTTGTAATTGCCTCAGGCGGCATTAGGAGCGGTCTCGACGGCGCAAAGGCGCTTGCGCTCGGGGCCGATTTTTTCACCATGTCTCAGCCTCTCCTCCGCGCGGCGCTGGAGGGCAGGCTGAGAGAGGAGATTAGGGCAGTGATAGAGGAGTTGAAAATCGCGCTATTCCTCACTGGGGCAAGGCGGGTTGAGGATCTGCGGCGGGCTCCACGGGTGTACGGCACGAGGCTGAGGAACTGGATTGAGCAAAGGAGTCTCCGTTGTTGAGTTTTTATATCCGCCTCCTTGCACATTTGTGAGCTGTCCCAAGTGCGGCTCTAGAGAGCTGACTCTGTTGCCTAGCAATGAGTATATGTGTAAACGCTGTGGCCACCGGTGGCCGATGCCACAGCCTGACTATTCGTGGATAGAGACTGAGATTAAAAAAGCTAAGTTGTTTGAACAATACGTAGATTCTCCCCTTGAGAGTTGTAAAGAGTTGCTAACGCTACTTTTAAAAGAACTTGATGAAAAAAACGCAAGGCTCCTCGCCGAGAAGATCCTACTTCAGAGAGCTGAGCGGAGGAAGCTGACGCAGGCCGAGTTGGCGAAGCTGTACTCAGAGGCTGAGCAGTGTAGAAAATGATAGTTGACATCTCTAAGAAGCCTGACGTGGCTCGATACGCCAAGGCGTCTGCCGAGTTAGACGTGGCACGTTGCAACACTTCTGCCGCCGTGGGCGCCGCTCTAAACGCATACCGCTTTTTACCATTTCTCCACCCGCTTCCCCTAAGAGCCGCCTCTGCTTGCAACGGGGGTAGGCTGTACGTAGAGGGGGTAACTAAATGGCAGACCGGCGTAGAAATGGACGTATTATTCGGCGCGTTAGTAGGCGCCGTAGCCTCAGGAGCCAGCGAGATTAAAAACTTGGCAGTAGACGTGAAGGTAAAAGACGCCGACGTGGAGTTAGCAGAGGCGCCCGTCTACGAAGTACCTATCGCAAGAGAGGGGGGCCTAGAGGCCTCGGCGAGAGGAGTCATGGAGCTGAGAAACCCGCACCTAGTAGACTCCGTAGTGGACAAGGGCCACCCCCTACACTCTGCAAAGGCTGCGGCTTCGCTAAGCGTAAAGAGGCTGTGCGAGCTAGTGAGAGGCGACTGCCCTAAGATACAACTCTTCAAAATTGACATAACAGTAGGCGACGTGGTGACTGTAGACGTCTTTACAAAAGCCAGAGACCTGCCGCCGGCCCCTGAGGCGTTGTTCTCAGCGGGCGTAGCGCTCTTAACCATATGGGACATGATTAAGAAGTACGAGAAAGACGAACGTGGGCAGTACCCCCACACCAAGATAGTGTACCTAAGATTAGAACGCCAGTAGCACGACGTTGGTATAGAATAAATATGTAACGAATCAAAGGTCTCATGCATCGTGAGGTAGAGGAGGTGATAGAGGTAGTCCTTAGGCACAACCACTGGAGGCGGAAGGAGACGATAAACCTTATAGCCTCTGAGAACGTAATGTCTCCTCTCGCCGAGCTCTTCTATATAAGCGATTTGGCGGGGCGCTACGCCGAGGGCACGATTGGCAGTAGGTACTACCAGGGGACTAAGTACGTCGACGTGTTGGAGGAGAAGCTTGTTAGAAAATTCGGCGAACTGCTGGGGGCAAGATTTGTCGACGTCAGGCCGGTGTCTGGAACCATTGCGAATCTCGCCACATACTTCGCCTTGGTGCCCGAGGGCGGGTTAATAGCATCGTTGCCGGTGAAGTACGGGGGCCACATCTCGCATAACAACGTAGGGGGGCCTAAGGCGCTGAGAATAAAGGCCGTGGAGCTTCCCTGGGACTTAGAAAATTTCAACATCGACGTAGACGCCGCGGCGAAGTTAATTGAGGAGAAGAGGCCTAACTTAATCATCTTAGGCGGCTCTTTATACCTCTTCCCGCATCCTGTCAAAGAGATTTCGCAAGTGGCGAAGACGGTGGGCGCCTACGTGCTTCACGACTCTGCCCACGTATTTGGGCTGATAATAGGAGGGGCGTTCCCAAACCCGCTGAAGGAAGGCGCCGACGTGACCACCGCCTCTACTCACAAGACGTTTCCAGGGCCCCAGGGAGGGCTGGTGGCTTCTATGCTCGGCGACGAGTTAAATACGCAGATACAGAAGGGGGTGTTCCCCACCTTTACCTCCAACTACCACTTACATAGATACGCCGCCACGTACATAACCTTGGCGGAGATGGAGTTGTATGGGCTGGAGTACGCGACAAAGGTGGTACAAAACGCAAAGGCGTTGGCGGAGTCTTTGGCAGAAGAGGGGCTAGGCGTAGTGGGCGAGAGGCAAGGGTTTACTAAGACGCATCAGGTGGCGGTAGACGTCTCTAAATTCGGCGGCGGGGACAAAGCGGCGGCCCTACTTGAAGAGGCGAACATCATAGTAAACAAAAACGCCTTGCCCTGGGACAAAAGCGTTGTGAAGCCCA
>JAVZUI010000066.1:0-8829 GCA_038879095.1 Pyrobaculum sp.
AACCTCTTCTTAGCATCCTCCCACTTGTCAGCCTGCTCCTTCCAACGCCTCTGGTAGTCCTCAAGGAACTTCTGCCAAGTCTCATACCAAGCCTTTCACCTCTCCTCTTCTTCTTTCCATCGGCGTTCGTAGTCCTCAAGGAATTTCCACCACGTCTCGTACCACGTCTCCCACTTCTTTTCGTTTTCACGCCACCACTTCTCTGTCTTCTCTACCCACTTGTCGAAGTCTTCTCTCAACCGACGAAGTTCTCGCAACACCTCCCCCAAGCCGATAAGACCAGCCACCGCCAGTCTAAACTCTTCGTCTTCTTTTAAGAGGCGTAGTATCTCCTCTTTAATTGACACGTTCCATAAGCAATTCGGTTTTATTAAGTTTTAGCCGGGGCGCTGTGGGGGTTGGAGTTTTTCTCTTAGCGCCTTGGCGAATTGTTTTGTCCTCTCTGCCAGCTCTTTGACGTCTTCTTCCACTTGTTCTATGGTTGAGTATTTGCTTAACAGCCCCTCTGGGTCTAGGCCGTTGTATTGGAATTCGTGTAGGTTTCATGGCCGTGAGGAGGGGCACGTCGTCGCCGTATGTCCCTTTTAGCGCCCTGGCGGCTTCCCACATGCGGCTTGTCGGCATCAGCGCTATGACCAAGTCGACGAGCTCTACCTCGCCCTCTCTTAACTGCGCCTTGCCTCTGAACCTCTGCGCCAACGCGTCTCTTGCCAACGCGGCGGCGGCTACCAGAGCGGCCTTCCATGCCTGAAAGGCCTTTCCTGCGGCGTTTCGGTGTAGCCCCTCTTCCAGAAAGCCTATGGCCAAGTCGGCCTCCGCCTCGGCTTCCCTAAGCCTAATCTCTACATAGCGTCTGAGGTCTTTCCAGGGGTATCTGCACAACGGACTCCTGCGGCCCAGCTAATATACTTAACGGCCGCCTTTGTGTCTCCTCACCGTGTAGTACGTCTTTGGGCCGAAGTCGTGGAGCTCCGCCCCTAGCTCCTTGGCCTTTTCTCTTATGTAGTCGGCTAGTTGGTACTGCCTCTCTTGGCGGAGCTTTGCGCGTACTTCTACCATCGCCTTCACGGCGTCTTGTAGCTCTTTTGGCAACTCCCTCTGCTCTAACACTCCCAACACGTCGGCCATTTTTACGTATTGGCTTAAGACGGCGAGCGCCGTCTGTTTAGACAGCTTGTCTACTTTGTACAGCACTGTGGATATTATAAAGCGGGCTGCCGCGTATAGTTGTTGTACGGCCTCTGGCGTCGAGAAGTCGTCTTCTAACGCGGCGTAGAAGGCGTCGGCGAATTTGAAGTCTAACCTTTCCTTGTCCTCGTCGCCGGCGTCTGCCACCGCTTGGCTGAGCTCGTCGTACGCCGTGTAGAGGGTCTTGGCCATGTCCTCCGCCTGTTCTAACAGCTCGTAGCTAAACTCCATGGGCTTTCTGTAGTGGCTCATGGCGTAGGCGAGCCTCAGCGCCTCGCCGCTGTGTTTTGACAAGACTTCTCTAAGCGTTATCACGTTGCCCAGGGACTTCGACATCTTCTCCCCCCTCACTGTGAGGTACCCCACGTGTATCCAGTAGCGTGCGAAGTTGTCGACGCCGAAGTACGCCTTCGCTATTGCTATCTCGTTTTCGTGGTGTGGGAAGATCAAGTCGGCGCCCCCGCCGTGGAAGTCGAAGGGGGCGCCTAGGTGTTTTGTAGACATTACCACACACTCTAGGTGCCAGCCGGGCCTGCCGGGGCACCAGGGGGAGCTCCACCAAGGCTCTCCGGGGGACCAGCTTTTCCAAAGGGCGAAGTCTAGGGGGTTTTTCTTGCCTGGCTCTGGCTCTACTCTGGCCCCGGCTATCAGCTCTTCGATCTTCTGGCGGGAGAGGACGCCGTAGTTAGGCACCTTGCCCACTTCGAAGTAGACGGAGCCGTCCGGCGCCACGTAGGCGTAGCCCTTCTCCACTAGGGCGGAGATCCAGCTGACCATGTCCTCCACGTTCTCAGTCACTCTGGGGTATGCGTACGCCGGCTTGATGAACAGTTTTTTAGACATTTCAAAAAACTCGGCGATGTATCTCTCCGGGACCTCTTTCCACTTTCTGTACGCCTCTTGGCCGAACTCCTCCCTCGCCTTGTTTATAATCTTGTCGTCTACGTCTGTGAAATTTATCACAAGCCTCACGTCGTAGCCCCGCGATTCTAAATACCGCCTAAACATGTCAAAAAACACGTAGACCCTGCCGTGGCCCACGTGGACGTGGTCGTACGGCGTAATTCCGCAGACGTATCCCCTGGCCAACCCGGGGGTGTACGTGACGAACTCCTCCACCTGCCTAGTGGCTGTGTTGTAAATACGCATGTGGCGTTACAAGGCCGGGTTTTAAAATAATTTAAATACAGAAGTGTTTACCTCGGCGTGTCTTATCTCGACATTGAGAATAAAATAAAGGCTATTCTATCAGGCGTTGAGGTAAGCAGAGTGTCTTTCGAAGGCCCTACTCTGTGCGTATATGTAAAAAAGCCCTCCGAGGCGGCGCTGGACCTCGTGGGCGAGGTGGCTAAGAACTTTAAAAAAAGAGTTGTCATAAGAGCCGAGGCGGGGAGCCGCCTGCCGGAGAAAAAGGCTGAGCAAGTTATCAAAGACCTCATAGCCGACGTCGAACATGTAGTGTTTGAAGACAGCGGCGACGTCTATATATATCTGGCCAAGCCTGTGCGGGAGAAAGAAATTAGAAGCTTGGCGAGGGAGGTGTTTCTAAAGACCGGCTGGCGGGCTGTGATTGAAAGCGGCGTGCCTAGAGGAGGCGTGAAGCTGCCTACTCACGAGATAGTGGGGGTTAGGCAGATTTACCACGGCGCTTACGAGCAGAGGAAGGAGCTTATGGAGAGGCTGGCCCGTTACATACACCAAGAGCCTGTAGTGAAGGAGGGCCCCGTCACCGTCTCCTTCCTAGGCGGGGCCATGGAGGTGGGGCGGAGCTCAATACTTGTAAGCACAGCCGAGAGCAACGTGTTGCTCGACTGCGGGCTGAAGCCGGGGCAGTACGACGAGGACTTCCCCCTCTTAGACCTCGTGGACTTAGACAAGCTAGACGCCGTCGTGTTGACGCACGCCCACATGGACCACGTGGGTTGCCTCCCGTTGCTTTACAAATACGGCTATAAGGGCCCTGTGTATATGACAGACCCCACTAAGTACCAGACCTTCATACTCCTAACAGACTACGTAGAGTTGAAAGAGCGCGAGGGGTTGCAACCGCCTTTTTCTAGAGCAGACGTAGAGGCTGTGATATACCACACAATTACGCTGGATTACGAAGAGGTGACTGACATAACGCCTGACATAAAGCTCACTTTCTACGACGCGGGCCACGAGATTGGGTCGGCCATGGCCCATCTGCACATAGGCAACGGGAGGTATAACATATTGTACACCGGCGACTTTAAGTATGGAAAGACGAGGTTGCTAAACCGCGCTGTTAATAAGTTTAAACGCGTGGAGATGTTAATCATGGAGTCTACATACGGCGGCAAAGACGACTTGCAGCCGCCTAGAGTAGAGGCAGAGAACGCCTTGGCAAAACACGTGGCAGAGGCCGTGTCGCGGGGAGGCAAGGTGTTAATACCAGCCTTCAGCACGGGGAGGGGGCAGGAAATACTCTACATATTAAACAAAATGATGGAGGGCGGCTTGGTCCCAAGAGTGCCTATATACGTCGACGGGATGATCGTCGAGACGTTAAACGTCTACCTCATGTACCCCCATTACTTAAACCCCGAGGTGGCTGAGGAGGTCTACGGGGGGGTCAACCCCTTCACCACCTCTGGCAACGTGGTAATAGTCGACAGGGCTAAACGCGTCGAAGACCGGATAAACCAAGTGGCCAAGATAGCCCAGAGCGAGGAGCCCGCGGTGATCATAGCCCCACACGGCATGTTAAACGGAGGCCCGGTAGTCGACTACTTTGCACAACTGGCACACGACGAGAGAAACAAACTAATCTTTGTGTCGTACCAAGCCGAGAACACTCTCGGCAGGAGGATACTAAACGGCGAGAGAGAGTTTGTAATTAGGAGCCTCACAATGGGCGAGGCTAAGATTGAGGTGAGGGCAGAGCCCGTGTCTATCCCAGGCTTCTCGGGTCACAGCGACAGGAGGGAGTTGATGAAGTACGTGGAGCACATCGAGCCAAAGCCGAAGAAAATAGTCCTCATCCACGGGGAGCCTTCAAAAATTATAAGCTTAGCAACCTCCATAGAGCTTAAGTACAAGATTACGACCATAATACCAAAAGTAGGCGAGAGGATCCGCGCCCTCTGATGTTTACAAAGAGAGTGGCCACGCTCGGCCCCTCCACAGACGCGCTAGGCGTAGGCCAGTTGTACAACCTGCTAGACCTCGTGGACGGAGTGAGGATAAACCTGGCCCACGCCAGCCCCGAAGAGGTGGAGAAGAGAGTTAGAGCAGTTAGAAAGTACGAAGAGGAGAGGGGGCGCGTCGTCGCCGTACTGCTCGACTTAAAGGGGCCTAGCGTGCGGGTAGCCGCAACGCCTCAGATACCTCTTCAACAAGGCGACGTGGTGGCGTTTAGACTTTCTGAAAAGTCCGACGGTAGCTACATCCCAGTGCCACAGAGGGTATTTTTCCAAGTTGTGGAAAGAGGCGACTACGTCTTAATGCTAGACGGGAAGCTGAGACTTAAAGTAGTTGACGTGGCCGCAGATTCCGTCGTTGCAGTAGCGGAGTCTTCGGGGGTGGTAGAGGCTGGGAAGGCGGTGGTGGTGGAGGGCAAGGACTACGACTTGCCCAGCCCCTCGGAGGACGACGTAAACGCTCTTAGAAATATTTCACGCCTAGGCGTCGAGGTAGACTACGTCGCTGTAAGTCTTGTGAAGAGTTGCAAAGATGTAGACAACGCGAGGCGGCTGCTTGCAGAGCTGGGCTTAGAGTCGGGAGTCGTGGTCAAGGTGGAGACGAAAAGCGCCGTAGACGGCGTGGAGGAGCTCGCCCAGTGTGGCGACTATATAGTCGTGGCGAGAGGCGACTTGGGGCTCCACTACGGGCTTGAGACGCTGCCCAAGGTGCAGAGAGCCGTCGTGGAGAGCTCTATAAGGCTTGGAAAGCCCGTGGCGGTGGCCACCCAGCTTCTAGACTCTGTGCAGAGCTCTCCCACGCCCACGCGGGCGGAGGTCAACGACGTGTACATAACGGCCTCTATGGGGGTGGACAGCCTTTGGCTCACCAACGAGACGGCCTCTGGGAAGTACCCGCTCGAGGCCGTGAAGTGGCTTACTAAGATACTGGAGAGGGTAGAGTACAACATAGCCCAGAGGCCGCCTCTGCTGAACACCCGAGACAGATTCGCCAAAGCCCTCGTCGAAATGGCACAAGACCTAGGCGCGGCTTTGCTGGTATACAGCATGAGCGGCACCCTGGCGAGGAGAGTCGCCAAATTTAGGCCTCTTACCACAGTATACGTGGGGACGCCAAGCGTCAAGACGGCAAGGGCGCTTAGGGTAATCTGGGCGCTAGAGCCTATTTACCTACCTGCCAGAGACTACGAAGAGGGGTTGGAGAAGTTGATAAACCTCGTGAATAAGAAGCCCTACGTGGCCACATACGGCATAAGAGGAGGCGCCCACACTGTCAAACTCAGGTTTTAGCGGTAAAACAAAATGCTGGCATACCCCACCGTCTCCTCTTTGTACCCACTAGTATCTCCCGAGGTGGCGTGTTTTAACAACGTCACGTTTGTAAAGCCCAGCTCCTTAGCCGCCACAATCACGGCGCCAATAGGCCCGATTCCGCAGATTGAGATGTCGAATTTCGACGCAACTTCGAACAGCCCCGCCTCGTCTAGTTTTAAAATCCTGCCTATCGCCATGTCGTCTTTCCGGAGGGTGACGTCGTGAGGCTCGTAGTGGTTAAAGTCGCTACTAGCCAATAAGTAGACCCTCCCGCCGTACTCCCTAACCGCGGCGGCCAGCGCCTTTCCCAACTCACGAGATGTGGAAAGCGTCTGGCGCCACATGGCAATAGGCACAAACTTCACATCGCCGAAAAAGTACTGTATAAAAGGCAACTGCACCTCTATTGAGTGCTCTCTCGCAAAGGCGCTGGGGTCCTCCTCAGCGTCTCTGTAATGCGACATGATAAGCGACGCCATCTTCTCGTCAATCTCAACCCTCCCCATGGGGGTCTCCCACGCCCCAGACTTCATTATGGCCACGGGGGCCCCCACTCCGTAGTGGTTGGGGCCCACCACGACGAAGACGTCCGGCTTGCCGAACCCCGCTAGCGCTGAGTATATCCAAGCCGCCACCGGGCCGGAGTACATGTAGCCAGCATGAGGCACGACGCCGCCGAGCACCTCCGCGCCCAGCTTAGGCATCTGAGGAGCCTTAGGCCCAAGCTCGTGCTTAACCGCCCACTCAATCTGATTAACTAACTCCTCTCTGCCAGACTCGTAAAAATAGCCGGCAACTGCTGGCTTCCTAACGCGCATTAAGTAAACACGGAGCGTGGATTTAAAAATTATTGGACAAGCCTCGTCTCGAACTCCTCGGGGGGCACCGGGAGGTCTTGGTCAGGCTTTAGCTCGCCTCGCTCTCTCAAGACTTGTCTAGCAAGAATCCAGAAGATCAACGCAAGGCTTTTGCGGCCCTTGTTGTTACACGGTATCATCAAGTCTATAAATTGGTGAGGCGTGTCTGTGTCTACGAGCGCCACGACGGGTATGCCCATCTTAGCCGCCTCGGCGACGGCTTGTGCGTCGAGCCGTGGGTCTACTACAAAGAGGAGGTCTACCTCGTGGTAGTCAGGGAGGTTGGGGTTGGTCAACATACCTGGAATAAACCGCCCTGTCAAAGCCTTGCAACCAACAAATTTACAAAACATCTGAACTGGCTTAAAGCCGTAGGGCCTTGTGGTGTGTACCAATACTCTGTCTGGGGGGTATCTTGCTATGAACTTGGCGGCTATTTTCAAACGCTCGTCTATTTTCTTTATGTCAAAGATCTTGAGCCCGTCTGGCCTAACGGCGAAGATGAAGCCTCTGTCCTCAAGGTACTTGTTAGACAGCCTAGTGCCCAGCCTCACCCCTGCGCTTAGGTACTTCTCCAGCGG
Organism: Pyrobaculum sp.; assembly: GCA_038879095.1. GTDB lineage: Archaea > Thermoproteota > Thermoprotei > Thermoproteales > Thermoproteaceae > Pyrobaculum. The sequence goes on from JAVZUI010000066.1 coordinate 7,105, forward strand.
CACTAAATACTCATACTGCATTTCCTCCGACATACGTCGCCTGCCAACCCTTAGTTTATATAGTTTTCGTCGAGATCTTCAACTTCGTATTGCCGATCCTAATTACGGCGCCTCTCCCCACGTTTTCTACTTTTACAAGCCGCTCAGCCCCCTCGGCGACGAGATAAGTCCCGTTGCTGCTACCCAGGTCTTCTACCACGATCCCGCTGGACGTAACTATAAGTCTTAGGTGCCGTCTCGACACCATGGGGTCTGGTATAATAACGTGGTTGTCCACTGCTCTGCCTATTGTAACAATGGCGCCTGGCGCAGAGGCCTTAAATTCGTAGCGCCTACCCCTAAGCGACTCCACGGGGCTCTCCACTACTTCTACTACAACCTCCACAGCCGCCGCCTCTTTAGCGACGTGGCCAGTTCTTCTCGTCGTGGCCTCTGGCTTATAGGCGCCGCACACTCTGCAGGTCAGAACCTCGTCGCCGTTTTCAGTGCCGCACACTGGACACTTCCAAGGCATCGGCCAGGGATGTCACTGGTATTAAAGGTATTTCTCTAGTTCTTTTAAAACCTCCTCTGCGCTGGGCCTCTTTGCGGGGTCCGGCTCCAGCATTCGAAGTAGCAAGCTGTCTAGCCACGGCGGGACGTCTCTGTTGTAAGAACTCGGCGGGGGGATGGCGTAGTTGTTTTCAACAAAGACGTTTGGATTGATGCCAGTTAAGGCCTCGTATACGACGCACCCAAGTGAATAGATGTCAGAGGCAAATGTGGCCACTCCGTTTTTTACCTCTGGCGCGGCGTATGCAGGAGACATGTAACTACTGCTCACATGTCCCCCGGCGACTACCTTGGCGATGCCCATGTCGCCTATTTTCGCCACTTTCCTATCTCTAGTGAACATGATGTTTTCAGGTTTTATGTCTAAGTGAACGACGCGGTGGCTGTGTATGTCGACGAGCCCCCTTGCCAGTTGCCTAAACAGCTCTACCGCATGGCCGACTGGCAACTGCCTCTTAGCCCGTAGCAAATCTCTCAGCGTGCCGCCGTCCATGTACTCTAAAAGTATGTAGGGCGGATTTCGCATATAGTGAGAGAGGTCTCTGTACCCCACGGCGGGTAGGTATACTTCAAAAGCCTTCACCACGTGGGGAGATTTTATCTCTAGGTACCTGTTCATTTCCTGTCCAAATAGCGCCAAGATCTTCTCGTCCTCTGCTAGAGGCGCCCCGTAGTCGTCGCGGAGCCTTAAGATCTTTGCCGCGTACAAGACGCGGCCGTGCCTCACGGCTAAGACGTAGCTAAACCCCCCCACGCCCAACACTTTTAGGACTTTGTACCTCCCGCCCAGCCACGAGTACAGCCACCCAGCCGGCGGCCGCAACGCTGTGTAAAATACTCTTTTATACGTCACGCCGTACGCTGTCAGGAACAGGAGCGGCGGCAGAAAGAACAACGCCTCTCCGCGTAGGTATAGGTAAGTAGCGTTTAAAGCGGCCAACGCCAATACTAAATAGGGACTGGCGTCAAGAACGGCGGACACAACGCCAAGTATGGGAGAGACGGGGATGGAGACGGGCGTCGCGAGGACGGCCGCTGGGGCGATCAACATCGTGGCGTTTTCTAGCCTAGGGGGCTTAAACTCATATGCAAAAATCATAAAAATAGAAACCCCTGTAAATATTCCATCGAACACATAATAAGCATATGTAAACTTTTCATCAAGATAAAAAT
>JAVZUI010000067.1:0-8754 GCA_038879095.1 Pyrobaculum sp.
AATTCGCCACAAAAGAAGACTTAAAGCAACTTGCTACAAAAGAGGATCTAAAGCAATTCGCCACTAAGGAGGACCTAAAACAGTTTGCCACCAAAGAGGACTTGGCGAGGGAGGTTAGGCGGCTGGAGAACCTCATAACCGCCTTGGGGGCCAGGTGGGGGGTGATGAGCGAGGAGGCGTTTAGAGAGGGGCTTAGAGAGATTTTGAGAGAGGCTGGGTGGGACGCCGTGAGGGAGGTTCTGAGAGACGAGGAGGGCCTAGTCCACGGGGAGCCGGGCGACGTGGAGTACGACGTTGTGGTTAAGGACGGCGCCGTCATCCTCCTAGAGCTGACCTCTGCGGTGAAGAGGGGGGACGTCTCTGTTGTGGACAAGAAGAGGCAGCTGTACGAAAAAGTGAAGGGGGTGAAAGTCGCCGCCGTGTACATTGTTACGCCGTTTATACACGACAAACAGCCCGAGAGGGTGGTAGAGATGGCGGAGAGGAGGGGCATAAAAATAGTCTACCCAACGCCGCCAAATATTTAAAAACCCGCCCCCGTGGTTACATGGTCAAGGTGGTTAAAAGAGACGGCAGAGAGGAGGAGTTCATCCCTGAGAAGATTGTGGTAAGCGTCTTGAAGGCGGGCGCCCCCGTGGACGTGGCGAGGAGAATTGCGAAAAAGGCCGAGTGCTACGCCATGGAGAGAGAAAACGTCACGGCCAAGGAGCTGGCTAAGTTAATCTTGACAGAGTTGAAGAAGATAAACGAGGAGTGGTACCGCAACTGGATAGTATTTGACAGAGCCGTCAAGAAGAGGGAGACTGAGAAAGAGCTCTAAGCCCCCTCTCGGTACACGCCACTTTTTCCCCCGGCCACCTCAGCTCCCTCAGCCTCTGCGGCAACATGTGGGAGTATTTTTCAAACTCCTCCACGTCTAACAACTTCTCCTCGCCCCCCACATACGCCTTGTCGGCCAGGAGGTCTATGTAGATAATGCGCCGCCCCCACTCCGGCGGGGAGTTGGCGTTTACATATGTGCCCACCAGCCTCCCGTCCGCCGCGTAGTAGCTGTGCACCACGTAGCCGTCCCTCGGCACACAAGTAAGCGCATAGAAGCCCCTCTCTATCCTGACGCCGACGCCGTCTAAAACGCCGCCGGGCCTCAGCTGCCTCCTCACCACGAGGACGCCGTCGAAGACGCCGAGCGCCTCCCCAGCCATTTTTATCACTTCGCCCCACGGCTTTATGTGGAGAATCTCCACGCGGCCCCTCGCCAAGAACTCCACCGCCTTTTCATACACGTCGCCGCCGAGGTGGTCCAGCAAGTCTAGACACCTGCCAAGGCCCTGGGCCCTCAAGGCGTGGTGCCCCCTCACAGTGGGCACCGCCGACGCCCTCGCCTCGTCCAGCCTAAACTTTGAAAACTTGTCGAAAAGCGCCACGGAGACGCACTGCCCCCTCCTCAGCACTGCGCCGGGCTCCCCGCCCTTGGCAAGCTCCATCAACTCGCCGTACAGCGCCTCCGCCTCTTTAACAATAGACTCTCCGTCGGCGTAACGCGCAGAAGACTTAAAACGCACGCCCAGGCCCCTCAGCCTAAGCCTCGTCTCCGCCAAAAGCCTAAGCCTCACCCTATCCGCCTCGGGGATGTGGCGGCTGAACCTAACCCCGCCCAACGTGTTCACCTCCACGTAGCTCCCCTCCACGATAATCTCAGGCACCGCCACCCCCACCGCCGGGCCCACGGGGGGCCTCACCACGGTGTAGACCCCCACCGCGCCCGGGGTCAGCACGTACCTGCCGGGGACTTTAAACACGGCGCCCCCCGGCCCCTCCACAGAGGACTCCCCCACGGCCCTCCCCACAAAGACGGCGTGTAGCCCAACCGCCGACCTTGCCACGACGGGGTCTGCGTACTCCACAAGTTTTGTAATAAACGCCTCAGACGCCTCGCAGTTGCCAATCACGACGACGCCGGACCTAGACTCGTGGTCCTTTACGGTGACGTCAGGAGGCGAGAAGTCGGCCTCCAGCCCAAAACGATCTAAAATCTTCGACGTGGGCTGCACAATTTTAAACCCCCACCCCAGCGCCAGTTTAGTAAGAGCAGTGGCAAAAACCCCCCTAATCCGCACCCTGTACACACTTAAAAACTCCACCAGTTTATAAACATGCCGACCGGTGACGACTCCTTCCGCTGATGAAAACAGTTAAATACACCAAACAATGATTAAGCCATGTGCGCACCACCTAAGAAAGTAGAAGAAAAGAAAAAACAAGAAGAAAAAGCCAAGTAACAAACATACAACCCCCCAAGTTTTTTCACAATTTTATATGACAGTAACCAGTGCACGCGCCTACGTCACCTACGCGTTTTCGGGCGTGTAAACCACGTGGTTTTTAAAACACGAAGCATACGGTTTGTCAGCCACGACGAGGGCGTCTTCTGGAAGCCCTCTCGGCTCTTCGGCGCATTCGGAGGGGGCCGTGGAGAACAGGCCTACGACCACCACAGAGGCTACGACCTCTTCCATCTTTTCCACCTTCTTAAGCTCGCGGAAGTCGTAGAGGTAGACGGGGGCGCCGGCGGCTAGCGACGAGTATATAGCGGCCTCGGCCAGCCTGTCGGCGACCTCGGCGGTCCTGGCAAAGGGCACTAACACCACGTTGCCGTAGCGCCCCGCCGTGGAGAAAACTTTAACCACCAGCCTCTCCAACGCCAGAGACCTCCTCCAGTGTATGAGACGGGGGTTGTCGCCGGGGACGTACTCCCTCAGCCCCTCGTACTCCACAGGCTCCACGCCCCTCTGCGCATACGCCTCTAATGCCATCTTAGCCCTCGGTATCACTGTAATCGGGGGATGTGCCGCAGTCCTCACAGTCCTCACAACCGCCAGCGGGTCTGACAGCAACAACTTAACGCCGGGGGTGTAGACCCCGCCGACTTTAAAAGCCCCCCTCGCCTCGGTCTCCAACACGCCGTCGCCTACCTGTTCCACAAGAGCGAGCTCTTCCGACCACGCCAAGAATTTACAACAAGCCCTAATCTTCACAGGCCACACGCCCACCTCGCCGGCCACTAGAGTGGGCGGGGAGGCCTCTACTAATAACGGCGTTGCTAGGTGCCGCGCCTTCCAAAAAGCCCACCACGCCCCGGCGGCCGCCAGCGGAGTGAGGAGGGGGTTTACAAGCCCCCAGACTGGCACAGACAGCAGATAGGCCGCGGCGAGGTAGGGGCCGTACGTGGAGAAAGGCACTGTGAACAAAAACAACGTGGCGTAGGGGGCCAAGACGTAGTTCCAGGGCCACGGGAGGAGGGGCAGGGCCGCCAGGTGCAAAGCCGCGGAGACCTCTCTCCTCCTCGCCAAGAAGGCTAAAATAGGCACGGGCGCTAAAATAGGCGAGAAGACGGGGTAGGCGAGGGTGAAGAAGTGGCTCCTGCCCCCCAGCCACTTAAAAAACTTCAACACGGCCTTGGAGGAGATAGGTATAAAAAACGTTGCCCCCCGCGCCTAGTGGACATTCTAGAGGCGTATAGACTAGTAGTAGAGGCGGCGGGGCGGGGGGTCGACGTGAGCTCCACAGTGCCTCTACTAAACAAGGCTTTAAACGCCACAGGCCCGGAGAAAGAAGCCCTGCTTGCGCAAGTAGCCTCAGAAGTGGCGAAGGCCCAGGAGACTAAGTTCTGGGCAGACGTTTACACGTGGGCCGCCGCGGCGACAGCCGCCACAATCTCCCTCTTGTTTGTGGCATACCACCGAAAAGTCGTCGGGTTCTTCTTCCTCAAAATACACGGAAAGAGGCGGGTGATGAAAGGCGCCGGGAGGAAGAAGACGTTGTTATTTGACGAAGAAGTGGCGGCCGTCGTCGCCGCCGTAGTAGTCGTCGCCGTGGCGTTTGCAGTGGCCTCGCAGTTTAGGCCTGTCGAGCCCTTCACCGCCCTGGGACTGTTGGGGCCCGGGGGCAAAATCGGAGACTACCCCACGGACGTGGCGAGGGGGTCGGCGGTGGTCTTAAACATATACGTCTACAACCACCTGGGCCACCCGGCGTGGTTTAGAGTAGTGGCGAGGTTTGTGGACAGCCCCAACGCCACCGCGTCGCCGCAGGGCTTCTACGTAAGAGAGTTCTTCCTAGGACACAACCAGTCAGTAGTCTTCCCAGTGAGGTTTGTGGTAAACTCCACCGGGGTGTTTAAGGCCGAGCTCTGGATGTACCAGCCAGACGGAAGTTTAATATACACAAACAGGTCGGTCCACCTATGGATAAAGGCGAGGTGAGGTGCCCCACTGTGGAAGAGCTCGTCAAGACGCGCGGCGGCGACAAGTACGAAGAGGCTTTTAAAATCCTGCTCGCGGTCAAGAGGGGGGAGCTGGAGCTGGAGGCCCCCCGCGGCGCCCAGTGGTTCCTCTCCCCCGCGGGCCTCTGGCTTTGGCTCATGTTGGCGTTGACCGCTACGTCGGCAGTAGTGGCGTTGACAGCCGAGGGGCCCATCCGCTACATCCTCGGCGCCTTCTACGTGCTCTTCCTACCGGGATACGCCGTAGTGGAAGCCTTGTACCCCAGGGGGGACGAGCTGGAGCCGCTTGAGAGGCTGGCCCTTTCCATTGGGCTAAGCCTCGCCGTAGTGCCTTTGATTGGGCTTGTGCTAAACTACTCGCCGTGGGGCATCAGGCTCGTCCCGGTGGTAGTTTCCATCGCCGCCGTGTCGGGTCCCCTGTTGGTATACGCCGCTTGGAGAAAGGCACAGCACGCAGTGTCCTGTAAATGAGGGAGGTGCTCGCCGTTGGGGCTGTGGTGCTGGCAGTCGCAATCTATCTAAACAACGTGGCCCTGCTCCTCCTCGGCGTCGCCATAACGGCCTCGGGGGCGATACTCGCGGCGCCGCAGAGGACTGCGCCGGAGGAGGTCTGGCGGAGGCTGGCGGAGGGCGCCTGGGCCAACGTACAGGCAGTGTTAGAACACATACCCCCCGCCGCTAAGGCCTACTACATCCCCTCTGCCATGGCGCCGAGGCCCGTCGCAGTGCTCGGAGAGCCCCGGGCGCCACCTCGCCTCGCCTTCAAGACAGAGGCCGGCTACCTGTTCATACCCCCCGGCTCCGCGTTGGTGGACTACTGCAGAGACGTCATCGGCACAGACCCCGCCGAAAGCGCGGCGGCATGCCTCGCCAAGACCGGCATGGCTAAGAAGATTGTGGCGACCCCCCTCCCAGACGGGCTAAGAGTGGAAGCGGAGGCCCCCGACCTGTTCTACGAAGGCACAGTGGCGGAGTACGTCTTCGGCAGCTGGCTCGCCTCAGTGGCCGCGGCGGCGGCGGCAGAGGCGTCGGGAAGGCCCACTTACGTAGTAGAAGACATACGCGAGGGGCGGAGGAGGAGAGTAGTCGTCAGATTCGTATGAACGCCTACCTCGCCCTCTGGGTATTCCTCACCGGCGCCCTCTACGCCTTTCTAGCCGCCCTAGGGGTCTCCGACGCCGGCGTCTACGTTTCGATACTAACGCTAACCTACTTCGTTACACTAGCCCTAGCCAGACCCGTGGCGCCGCACTACACAAAAGCGACCGCAATCGCCGCCGCGGCCCTGTTAGTAGCCTTTGCCTACTTCGCCGCATTGAGAATAGCCTCTTTGATATGGCGATGAGGCACCTACTCGCCGTTGCGGTAGCCCTCTTGATGTTCGCACTAGTCCAAATATCCACGTGGGGCCCAAACCCGGCGACTGAGAGACTCGCCATAGACCTAAAACCCGCCGCCCTGAGGCTGTCCACGCTTATCCAACTCGCCGGGACGCCAGAATTCCGACAGTACTTAGATATCGTCACAATGGCCAACAACACCCAAGCCCAGGCTCTCAGACAACTATCTATGTTAGTAAAGACGCTCGACTTTGAAATGAGCCGCCTCGCCTACGCCGTGGCGCAGAACAACATCACAGAGGCAAACGACGCATACGCCAAGGCGAAAAGCGCGCTGGACCAGATAAAGAAAACTTTGACAGAGCTCGGCCTCTGGGAAGGCGCGAAGGAGTACTACACAGCCGCCTACGTGAGACTAGAAAACTACAGACAGGCCCTTGAAAAAAAGACCCCTTCTAACATAACGCTACGAGCCCCCCAGAGAGTACGCGCAGGTCAGACAATAACCTTACACATTTCAGTGCGCCCGCCCAACGGGACTCTCCTAATATACCTCAACGAGGCTTTAATACGGGAAGAGGCGGTGTTAAATAAGAAGGAAGTGTCGGTAAGGATAAACGTGTACAAGCCCGCAGTAGTGCTCACAGCAGTGTACATACCGAGAGACGCGAAGTACGGCCCTTCACGAGCCAACGCCACGTTAAACGTAGATTATCTAAACACAACGGTATCCCTACAGTGCCCCCCCAACGTCAAGTGGGGCAGCGCCGTAAAGATAAACGGAACAGTCACAAGCAACACAGACCACGTGACACTACGAGTAGGGAAAAACGTGGTAAACATCACCACTACCAACGGCACATTCAGCGCGGTAATCAACTCCACAGACCTGACACCTGGGACCTACCTTTTGAGACTCTACGTCCCCCCGTCCGGCATGTACGCGCCAGCCGCCGCCACGTGTGTGCTAAACATAACGGCAGACCCGCCGCCGCTGAACAAACCCACGGCGTTGATCTCGGGACTGCCCACCGCTCTGACGCCGTACTTTTACTACACGCCTAGCATACTAGAGACCACGGGGCCAAAAAACCTCACCATCTACATCCCACCCCACCTCCCCTACTCAGAGGCCACCGTCCAGCTAAACACGTGGGTAATAAATCCAGTACAGATAGGCGCCGCCTTCGGGCTACTCGCATTTTTCACAGCGACGGTCCTCAGGAGGAGGCCAAGAGAGCCCACGCCCCAGCCGCATGTCTTAGAGCCTACGCCGCTTGACTACGCCACATTGGCGGCGCAGTACCTGCGGAAAACTGCACAACGACTAGGCATATCGCTAACCCCCGGCACGACGATTAGAGAGCTAATAGACGCCGTGTACAAAATCGACCAAGCCGCGTACAGGAGAATAGAAAAAATTGGGAAAAGACTTGAAGAAGTGCTGTACGGAGGGGCCGAGCCCCGAGAAGAGGACTATGACGCGCTACGTTAACGCCGCGCTGTTGCTCCTTGCGGCGTTTTTAGCCGTGGTATACCTCACCCCAGACCCGGCGCCGTTTAGCATACACAACACCGGCCCCCAAGGCGCTTCTAAAGTGGCGGAGCTTTGCAAAATCGCCTCGGTAGACAACGCCAGCGTGATAATCGTAGCGCCGGGGGCGACGCCGCCGCCTCCCCGCCCTGGCACAGTCATAATCCTACTAGGCCCCACAAACGAGACGCTGAGGGCGTTGGAAGTAGACGCGCACGTCAAAGAAGGCGAAGTAACAGACCAGGCGCTAAACGCCTTGAACCCCCACTACCCGCTGGCGTTCGCCGGCAATTACACAATAGCGTTATACAAGCCGTCGCCTCTCGTGCCGGGGCAGGCCGCCACACCAGTGGCAAAGACAAGCGAGTTCTCAACGTGGAGAGGCGCCCAGGGTAGCTACACAGTTGCGATACGCCAGAGAATAGGAGGCGGAGAGGTGGTGGCGGTGTCGTCGCCTTACGTCTTCACAAACGCTATGCTGGATATGGCCCAGAACGCCCAGTGGCTGAAGTCGCTGTGCGGCGAGGCGCCTACGGCGTACCTCGGCGGCGTGGTAGACGCAAGGGCGGCGCTGTGGCGCGCCGTGAGGTCCGCGCCGGAGGCAATAGTTTTAATACCCCTAGTAGCGCTTTTAATCTCGATATGGCCCAGAGAGACTTGACCCCCGTCATCGCGCTGGCCAAGAGGCTCCGCGCGGCGCTTCAATACGTCTACTACGGGGACCCGGCCACCGTAGAGGCTGTGGTGGCGACCGCGTTGGCGGGAGGCCACTTGTTAATCCTAGGCCCCGTGGGGATTGGAAAGACCACCCTCGCCAAGGCGCTGGCATACGCCATGGGCGGCACGTTTAAACGCGTACAAGCCACAAACGAGACCCTCCCCTCAGACGTGTTGGGATACGCCATATACACCAGAGACGGCGGGCGCCACGTAGTAAAAGGCCCAATATTTGCCAACGTGGTGCTAATAGACGAGATAAACAGAATGCCGCCCCGTAGCCTATCCGCCCTAATAGAGGCGATGCAGGAAAAAAGAGTGACAATAGAAGGAGAAGAGCACCCCCTACCAGAGCCGCACTTAGTAATAGCCACCGCCAACCTGCAAGAGCTAGGACTTGCACAAATACCGCTAGCAGTCCTCGACCGCTTCACCACAAGTATATACGTAGAGAGGCCAGACCCCACCCTAGAGAAGGTAGTAGTCGCCGAGGCCAGCGACATAGAGACGAGGCTAGAGGCGCTTAAGAAACAGCCTGTGACAAGCCCAGCCGAGGCGGCCGCCGCCACTAAGGCTCTAAGAGCCGTAAAGCTAGAAGACCGAGTAGCCAGCTACATAGTCGAGCTAGTAGAAGAGACGAGAAAAGCCACCAACGCGCCCCTAAGCGTAAGAGCCAGCATACACGTGGCACAGCTAGCCAAGGCATTCGCCGCATTAGAAGGCAGAACCTACGTCATACCAGACGACGTAAAGAGGGCGTTCCACTACGCCCTACCCCACAGAATAGCCATAAAACTAGACCCCCAACTGTACAAAAACAGCCCCCTCAAAGACATACTCCAAAAAGTCCCCGCCCCCTGGTAGCCCACAACCCCAAAGAC
>JAVZUI010000068.1:0-8596 GCA_038879095.1 Pyrobaculum sp.
AGCCTAATGACTTCGAGCTTTCTTTTGATGTCGAGCTCCTTGCCTGAGACGTCTTTGTCGCGCCAGTCGATGACTGTCGTTAGTGCCTCCGAGATTAGCCTAGTCAACGGAGCCCCCGTACGGGCCCTCTGGCCCTTCTCCTCGCTCGTGAAGGCCCTCCACTCTGGGCCTAGGTCTAGTAGCTGTTCTTGCACAACGGCGCCGCACACGATACACACAACCTCTCCCCGCTCGTAGTTGTAGACAAATTTATCATTGCCACAGATTGGACATCGGTATATTTCGCCCGTCTCGGTGAGAAGGCTTAAATACCCCTCATTATCCTTACTTATACGAAGCCTAAGCGGCTTACCTGACGTGGGAGGAGTGGTGGACATCGAGTTTAAAAACCTTTCCCGGGTATATAAGTTTTTTGTTTAACATTAACGCAAAGTATTAGAGACGTGAAGCACCCAGCCGCCCGCCCGGTGCGAGGAGGTGCTCAATAGGTGATGCTGGCGTAATTTCCTCTACCTCCTAGCCGCAACATCTTAGCCCACTGTACAACACATCTCTAAGGCCTTCTCTCTGGCTCGCAAGACGTCAAGCTGGGCGTCATTCTCCCCCGCCTTTACGTAACTGTTCTTAACAGCTTCCTTACCTTTGCCAAAGCGCCGTATATTTGAGCAAGTCCCCTGGCGCCCCGCAACACGGCGTAGTGGGCCTCTCCCACAATATATGCCAACTCCGGCTTCAAGTACTCAGGTACGTCTAGCCTGAGGACCTCTCTGTGGATTTGTTTTATAATTTCCAACTCGCCGACTCCTCCGTCTACTACAAACCCATATATCTGGGTGATTGCCTTTCCAAAACTGCCCCTCACCGCTTCGTGTAACGTCTCTCTCAACATCCTTGGGCTAACCATCCCCAACGCCTTGGCGACAGTCTCCTCAGTAACTTCTTTGCTGACGGCCGACGCAATTTGTAAGGCGTTGATCGCCCTCCTCATATCCCCCTGGGTGAATTCAAAGATAGTCTCCAACGCGTCGTCGGAGACCTTGACGCCTTCGTTCTCGGCGATGTACCTAAGCCTAGAAATCACAGCCTCCTTAGGCAACGGGTTAAATCTAACCATCACAACACGTGACTGGATTGGCTCGATAATTCCGCTTACGTAGTTTGCTAGTAGTATGAATCTTGTGTTTTGTGCGTACATTTCCATTATGCGTCTTAGTGCTTGTTGTGCGTCGCTTGTCATGTTGTCTGCTTCGTCTAGTATCACCAGTTTGAAGGGGGCTTTGCCCACCGGCGCCGTCCTGGCGAACTCTTTTACTCTCTCTCGAATTACGCCAATTCCTCTCTCGTCGCTGGCGTTAAGCTCAAGCGTATTCTCACGCCAGTAGTCGCCGTATAGCTCCCTAGCCAAAACCAAAGCCATAGTAGTCTTCCCAGTGCCAGGAGGCCCATAGAAAAGGAGATGAGGCATATCCCCACTCTTAACAAACTCCCTAAGCCTAGCCTTAACCTCCTCCAAATCCACCACCTCATCAAAAGACCTAGGCCTATACTTCTCAAACCAAAACAACTCACTCATAGGTAGAACTCCTCCGCCAGCTCTGTTTTTATATATTGGCCTCCCTTCAGCAAGACGTAGCCGAGCCTATTTAACAACTGTAGAAGCTCGTAGTCTCTCTGGTCTAGCCGCTCTGCGTCTTGGAGAGAAAGAGGCAGTTTGTCTAACAGCCTCCGCGCCGCCTCTTTCAAAACTACGACGTCGCGGTTGGCCCCCTCGTCGCGGAGCACCACCACGAGGCCCTTCTCCAGGGCTTGCCGCAACGCCTGTCTCGACCTAACCTCGGAGAGGGGCATGAGCCTCCTCTCCCTAAGGACTTCTAAAAACGACTTAGGAGCCGCCTCTTTCTCAGCCTTAGGCTGTCCTCTCTTTAGCTCCCTGAGCTCCTCCAGGATGGTGTTTAGCAGTATTTCGATCTCGTCTAAGCGCTCTAACACCCGCCTAGCCTCTTCGCAAGACACGTAGAGATCGTGTAAATATATTAAGAATGTATCTCCACAACGTCGTTGTCTTGTAACACGTAGTCCAGCCCTACGCGCTTAGGTCGGTTTGGGTACGTCTCGCGGCGCCACACCACGGCGTATTTAAAAGTCTTCACCAAAGAGGAGTGTATCTGGTTGGCCACCTCTTCTACCGTGGATCCTTCCTTAACTACTATGGGCTTCTCCACGTAAGTTTTGGAATGGACCGGCTTTGTAAAAACCCTAATCCTCTTGGTTAGCCTAAGCAAGTCTTCAAGCAGCGCCCTGCGGTTTATAGAACATTTAGAGAGGTCCGCCTCGTAGTACTTGACGCCGAGTTTGTTAAGATACTCTAATGCCTCCTGCTGGGGCCTGAACACGTCTCGCTTGGAGAATATTACTATCGTCGGCTTGTACTGCCTCTCGAGGTAGAGCGCCTCCTCTACGTCGTCGAGAGTGACGGAGCCGTGTATGTAAACAACTGCGTGGTATATGCCGTATTCGTTTAAAAGCTTCTTCACGTCGTTTAATGTGCCCCCCACCACAGTCCCAGTCCCCATTATCTGCACCCCGCCGAGCCCCCGCCGCTCGATTTTGACATAATTCCTAGGCGGGTAGAGGTAGACGCCCTCGTCTTCAAAAAACTCCACTATTTTCCCAAGCACATGCGACGATGCGTTCGCCTCCAGCACCAACACGACGGCGTCTGCGTTTCTAACAGTGGCTAGGACTATGGTATTCATCTCGCTTTGTTGTTCTAAAAGCAGACTAGGCGTCTTTACCATTTGCACATACACCCCATCTTCTATAAACATAGAGGGTACCGGCTCCACTGTGGAAAAGGGCAAGTCGTCAGGCTCCAAAGGCGTGTTTGTAAGACAGCGCAGAAGCGCCGTCTTGCCTGAGCTAGGCGGCCCCACGACTGCCACCTGCAAGTCGCCCTCTTTGGCCACGTATATGCGACTCCCCCCGCCCGATCTCAAAGACCTCTCCTTCTCCCTCTTCTCCTGCAACTCTCTCCTAAGCTCCGCCATCCTGCGGCGTATGTGTTTAATAAGCTTCTCAGTCCCCTTGTGCTTAGGGACTGAGGACAGAAACTCCTCCATCGCCCGAATCTTCTCCTCTGGAGTCTTAGCCTCCATTACCTTAAGCCAAGCGGCCTTGGCCTCGGCGGGGAGGTTGGCAGGCATTCACCCCCTCTTACGGGGGGAAATTTAGCTTTTTCTCAAAAACTGCCTAATCTTCTCCCGCGTCTCTGGCCTAGTGCCCACCTCAGCCAGCTTGTATAAATACGGCACCGCTCTATCTACTACCTCTGCCAACCTCGCCCTCCGATTTACTATCTCCCACACGTAGTCAGGAGGAGAGAAAAACTTCTTGTAGTCGAATTGTCCTATCTCTGAGACAAGCCCGATGTAACGCGCCTCCTCGGCTGTGAACTCTCTCATGAACATGGTGCGAATATGGGCGGGGGCGAATAAGTACTCGCCTATCGAGGAGGTGTAGGGGGGAAATACGCCGAAGTTTACGCCTTGCAGAGAAAACTTGAGGTCTCCCCTAAGCGCCACCACGTAGTCGACGAAGTAGAGGAACTCAACCCCGAATCCGTATACGTCGCCCGCCACAGCCGCAAACAGCCTCCCCCGGCAACTAAGCAGTTTTTTTACAAAGTCGTGGATTTTGAAGAGGTATTGCAACACGACTTCTCTGTCTTGTAAAAACACCGACAAGTCTAACCCCGCCGAGAATACAGGGCCCTCATTTATAAATACTATAGGCCCGTCACACGGGGTTTTTAACAACTCTTCAACTAGAGTAGGAGTAAAGGCGTTTCTCTTCTCGCCTGTAAGAATAACTCTAGTAACTACGTCTGAAACTATCCTCACACTACCCGTCACGTAAAACCTATATAAATTTGCCAAACAACGGAAATTTGTACTACGCCCCGTCTAATAAATACATTTTAATTTAAAGACAGTGGTTGCCATGGCGGTAGATATTGAGAAAATAAAACAGAATATACCAAACCTTGTGACTTACGCCAATAAATACGTAGAGCCTCCCGAAGGCGAGTACGTACAATACACCGGCCCCGGCCAGTTAAAAGTGCCGGACAAAGTAGTCATCGGCTTCATAGAAGGCGACGGCATAGGGCCTGAGGTGGCTTATGCCGCAATTAGAGTAGCCAACGCCGCCGTTGAGAAGGCCTATGGCAAATCTCGAAGAATAACCTGGTACGAGGTAGTGGTTGGTGAAAAGGCTGAGAAGCTGTTCGGCACTAGGCTGCCCGACCAGAGCGTCGAGGTTTTGAAAAAAATCAGAGTCTTCCTCAAGGCCCCCCTGGAGACTCCTGTTGGAGGCGGCTTTAGGTCAATAAACGTAACGCTGAGACAGCTCTTCGACCTATACGCCAACATTAGGCCGGTTAAGTACTTCCCAGGCCTCCCATCTCCGCTTAAAAGGCCGGAGGTGGTGGACTTGGTAATCTTTAGAGAAAACACCGAAGACGTATACGCTGGGATTGAGTGGCCTTACAACAGCCCAGAGGCCGCCAAAGTCAGAGAATTCCTGAGAAGAGAACTAGGTATAAACATAAGAGACGACGCTGGCATCGGCGTGAAGCCGATAAGCAAGTTCGGAACCCAGCGCATCGCCAGGCTCGCCTTGAAATTCGCAATTGAGAACAAGAGGCGGGTCGTCACGGTGATGCACAAGGGCAATATCCAGAAGTACACAGAAGGCGCCTTTAAAGACTGGGCGTTTGAAGTGGCACGCACAGAGTTTAGAGAACACGTAGTTTTTGAAGACGAGCTCCCACAATACGGAGGCAAGGTGCCCCCGGGGAAGGTCCTTGTAAACGACAGAATAGCAGACAACATGTTGCAACAACTATTGACACGCACCGGGGAGTACGACGTGATACTAGCCCCCAACTTAAACGGCGACTACGTCAGCGACGAGGCGGCAGGCCTCGTGGGCGGCTTAGGCGTAGCGCCGGGGCTAGACGTCGGCGACTGGGGCATGATGGCGGAGCCCGTCCACGGAACAGCGCCTAAATACAGAGGTAAGAACTACGTAAACCCAACCGCGACGATCCTAGCCCTTGAACTGATGTTTAGATTCCTAGGGTGGAGAGAGGCCGCCGACCTCATTATGAAAGGCGTTGAGACCGCCTACAAAGAAGGTTACTTCACCGGAGACCTGGCCAGACAGATGAACGAGGAGGAGAGGAAGGCTAGAGTAAAAGAGGTGTTAGGCACCCAGGAATTTGCAGACAAAGTAGTAGAAATAATTAAGAGATTATAAAAAATTAGGCCTCTCTTGCAAAGAGATACTCTATAGGTCTAAAGTTCATTTTCTTGTAGAAGTTTATTGCAATCTCGTTTAGAGCTGGGAAAGAGGCCATGATAATCTCGGCGCCTTTTTTCCTCAGGGCCTCGATCCCCTCCATCATCAGCCGCTTTCCTATTCCTTTTCGCCGGTACTCTGGGAGTATGTAAAACTCTTTTATAACTCCGGCGTACTTGGGCTTGTAGAATATTCTGTCTTCCACGTCGCCTTTTAAAATTCCCACGACTTTTTGCCCCTCCACCGCAACGATGAGGACGGAGGTGGGGCTGTTCAAGGCATCTTCGAGATATTTACGCGACGCTTTTTCAATATCAGGAGCGACTTCTAACAGGGGGTCAAACTCTGCGTTGAGGCGCTTTAGCCTAACAACGAGAGTGACTGCCGAGTCTAGGTCTTCTTTTGTTGCAGGTCTTATAACTACTGTGGGGTACATGGTTAATTATTCTTCATTATATTTTTAAATATTTACTAAAAGCGTCACTAAATCTGGTTTTAGTATTTCTATAATGTTGATATATGGATAAGTAACTAAAATAACATGTTTTACTTATTATCACTTATCTGTTTTTATATAGTTATATATTGTCAAAAACGACGTTACTACGTAGAATCTCAGAAATTGTGAGCTGTTCATAGTTGCCGAGGGCCACGTCGCGGAGGTACACAGACCTTTTACCAACTTCTACCACTACTTTCTCGCTACCTCTTATCTTCACCACATCCCCCGGCTTGTACGTAAGTATGCGGACTGAGTAGGTCATGTGGTATATTTTTCGCCCATCTCTAACCCCCACAACTTTCGCAGACTCGGTCACATGTGCTGGGAACTCCCCCCGTAGGACGTACGCAATGTGCCTAGCTAGGTTTGTAGATGTGGTGTAGATGTCTATGCCGTTTTTAACCTCTCTCAAGTCTGAGATGTGCCCCACCCTTTTTTCTCTAAGTTTAAAAAGCTCTTGTTCGATGATGTGGAGAATTTTCTGCTTCAACTCACTGTCTAAAGGCCTAGGCACAGTTCTAATTTGTACTAATGCCCTCTCCTTCCTGCTTAACGCCTCTAGACAGGAGTTACATACATCAAGTTCAAAACGCATGGTTATCCTATACTCCAGCGTCATGGGCTCAATGGAGGGGTGCGGCGTGCCTCGCACTGTGACCAAGACGTCTATTTCCTCTAACCTGTCCACGGCCTCTAGCTTTTCTATCTCGCCTCTGACCTCGCCCGCTTCGCTCAGCACTCTTTTTGCAAGTTCTTCGGCCTTTCTGGACCTGGCCCAGCGCCCTTTTAAAAACACGGCGCCGCAGTACTTACAACGCAACGGCCTCCCTTCGAAACGTATTAGCGGATTTCTTTCGAT
Organism: Pyrobaculum sp.; assembly: GCA_038879095.1. GTDB lineage: Archaea > Thermoproteota > Thermoprotei > Thermoproteales > Thermoproteaceae > Pyrobaculum. The sequence continues at coordinate 6,723 of JAVZUI010000068.1, forward strand.
ATAACAATCGCGGCACATGCCCTCTATGAGCCTGTCGACTAGTCTACCGCAGAGGGGGCAAGGCGTCTTAGCCACGTTTAGTCTATCCCCCCTCTAAATATCTTCTTACTTCCTGTGCGATGACGTAGGCCAGAGGGGGAGGAACCGACTCCCCCACCATGTTGAACTGCGCGTCTTTAGAGCCTAAGAAGACGTAGTCGTCGGGGTATCCCATGAGCCTTGCCTGTTCTCTCACCGTCAAAATCCGGTGCTCATCTGGGTGGACAAAACGCCTAGACCCCATCACGGTGGGCGCCACGTCGTCCCACACCAGCCTGATATAGTTCTCGTACATGTCGGAGGCTCCCCTAAACTTCATCAAGGCCTCGCCGGGCCTGAGCCTCTGAATTCTTTGCATCTTTTTCGGGCTTAGGGCCACCGTCTCGTGGTTGGGGACAAGGCCGCTGTCTGGCGGGGGGAGGCCTTGCAACGCCTCGCGCACTGTGACGAGGCGGTGTCTACGCGGCGATATTTTAATGTTCGATATAAATACGCGGCGGCGTCTGCTCGGCACTCCGTGCTCCTCAGCGCGGAGCACGTTGAAATAGACGTCGTATCCCACTCTTTCAAACTCTCTCTTTAGATACGTCTTAAGAGGCTCCTCAGCCAGCGCGGCCACGTTTTCCATTACGAAGACCTTGGGGCCTAACTCGCCTACGAATCTAACAAACTCCAGAGTTAACTGCCCCGCGGGGTCGAGGTAGAGCCTATCCGCCGGGTCCTCCATTCTGTTCGGGTTTGCGGCTGTGAAGGGCTCACACGGCGGGCTCCCTATCAAGACGTCTACCCGGCCGACGAGTTTTAAGACGTCGAGGTAGTCCACGTTGCGGACGTCCTCTTGTAAAACCACCGCCTCTCTGTGGTTAAAGCTGTACGTACGCGCGGCGTCTCTCTCGATTTCCACAGCCAGCTTAATTGTAAAACCCGCGCGGCTAAACCCCAAGGCGAACCCGCCGCCGCCGGCAAATAAGTCGACTACGTTATACACAGACGTGTAGTGAGTAAATTATTTAAATACCTATGCCAAGGCTTGTATGGACTTCGCCAAGAGGCTAAAAATGCGCCTTAGCGATTTAATTAGACTAGAGAAGCCTGACGCCCTCAGCTCGCGCTACGGTAAAGCTTTTGAAAAGGCCGTGCTCACACTCATCAAGGCCAGAGACTCTGTGGCGGCTATTCGTACTTTTATCGAACACTACGGCGAGCCGCACACAGGGGCGTTTAGCAAATTGCTTAAACTTCTGCCCTGGGCAAAGAGAGTCGTGGAAATAGAGCCGGCCCCTCCAGTTATGTTCCAAATAGACGGCGTAACTATCAGCGCCCAGGCGGACTTCTTGGTGAAATACGCAGACGGCAGGAAAGAGCTCGTGGAACTAAAATCTCACATCTTGAAAAAAGACGAGTGGAAGACCAAGGCCGAGTGGTCCCTGGCGACAAAGATTATGCGTATGTTGTATAGGCGCTCGGGCCTTGACTACCCGCTACGCCTCATATATTTTGTAGAGAAGAACGGGTCGGTCGTGCCGGAGGAAGAGGTCTTTGTATACCCCAAGGACGACCGCGACGACGAGACTTTGATCAACGTCCTCCGGGAGAGGGTGAAGAAGGTTGTAAACAAGTAAACTTCTCCAAGGCCATCCTATACGCCAGCTTCATAGCCGACACCGCGACTTCCACCTTGTCGATGTGCCTCGGCTGAATGACGGCGTTCTCGTCGCCTATCATGAACTCTACTGTGCAGTCTTCGTCAGACCAGGAGAAGACTATGAATAGGAAGAAGTCGTCTTTAAACTGTATCTGGGCCAGTGCCTCGTACTGCCTCCACTCTACTGTAA
>JAVZUI010000069.1:0-7937 GCA_038879095.1 Pyrobaculum sp.
CGATATGTAAATACGTAGTATGACGAAATTAATACTTATAATTACGAGATAGTGTCCGGCCGATGTTTGAAGAAATACTACTCTCTCTATTTCTTATAACTTTTCTTATATTTACGTACAAATTGGCGCTACGTATACGATTATATAATAAGAAAATAGATTTTTACAGTTTAGTTATTCATGAATTTAAAGAGGCGGCCCGCGGCGGCGTGGGGTATATGCACTTCTCCATCGCCGCGGGGGTGGTGTTGTCGGTGGTCCTCGCGCTTCTACACTACCTGCCCGCGATACAGCTGGCCCTCTGGGTAATCGCGTTGCCCATAATGGGCGGTTTAGTCGCCGCGGCGCTTTACCGAGTGGGCGTGTTTATTAGAAGCTCTGTGATACATAAAAGACTAGGCTCCGAAAGCGGCTTCGTCTCTGAGTCAAAGAAGATGCAGTTAGTCCTCCTCTTTATAATCGTCTTGACGCTTCTTGACATAGCTCTTTCTCCCTTTTTCTACTGGCTATCAGCGTCCATTGGGATTGTTAGAAACGTGTTGCTGGCCTTATTTTACGTAAGGCCGGCGGCTAACCTAATGGTAAACCACGCGGCGGCGGTGTCTCAGTTTAGGACTCCGTTTTTACTTGAAGACGTCATAGAGGGCAGAGTAAAGGCCGAGGAGGTGAAGTTCGGCTACGAGAAGATTGCAGACGTAGATAGAGACGTGGTGTTGTCGTGCCAGTCTTGTGGAGAAATAGGCGCATGCGACGCCGGGTGCCCCGCCGTCTCTGCGGGGAGGCTTCTGTCGCCTAGAGTGGTGGTGAGGACCGTGGCGCTCAACTCAAACAACCCCGAGTACGAACTCGCCGTGAAGCTGGAACAACAAGCCTGGGCCTGCACCACGTGTGGCTACTGTGTGTATACATGTCCGGTGAAGGTGAACCACCTCGACGTGATATACGGCGTGAGGAGGGCCCTAGTGGCGCAGAGCAGGGTGGACAAAAAAGTGGCCGACGTGCTTATGTCAGTGTCGCAGTACGGGAACACCATGTCGGCCCCCAACGTCAACAGACACGAGTGGCTGTTTAAACTAGGCGTCCGCCACATCTCGGAGAACCCAGACGCCGAGTTTTTACTATGGGTAGGGTGTATGGGTAGCTTCGACAACAGGGCGCGGCAGATAGTGGAGTCTTTTGTCAAAATCCTCGACAAGGCCGGCATGCTGGGGAAAATAGCGGTCTTGGGGGACGAGGAGACGTGTTGCGGAGACCCTGTGAGGAGGATTGGAGAGGAGAGCCGCTTCCAGGAGATAGTCTTAAACAACAGGGAGCTATTCAAAAAATACAATGTCAAGAAAATTATTACAATATGTCCACATGGATACAATGTGTTTAAAAATGAATATAAGAGATTTGGAGTAGAACTAGAGGTGTACCACCACGTCGAGATAATTCAAAAGCTGGTTACAGAGGGGAAAGTGCGAGTAGCTGGCAAGGGGAGCTACGTCATACACGACCCCTGCTACCTCGCCAGGTACAACAAAGTAGTGGAGCCGCAGCGCAGAGTAGTAGTTAAGCTAGGCGAGTTGAGAGAGCCGCCTCGCCGAGGGGAAAAGACCTTCTGCTGCGGCGCGGGAGGGGGGCATTATTGGTTCGACGTGCCTGAGGAGAAGAGGATAAGCCACATCCGATTTGAAGAGCTCGTCGGCACGGGGGCGTCTACTATTGTAACCCTCTGTCCGTTCTGCAACGCCATGCTGTCAGACGCCAAGAGGACGAAAGAAAGCCCGGTGGAGGTAAAAGACCTCGCTGAGGTCGTGGCTGAGAACTTGGCCTAGAACACGCGCAGGCGGGCAAGGGCGTAAGTTAACATAATTGTTTATTAACAGGTTTGTTTAGATAGACATGCCCATTCGCGTGGGGATTGTGGGAGTGGGGAACTGCGCGTCGGCCCTCGTGCAGGGCATAGAGTACTACAAGAGAAACCCAGAGGCGGAGCCCATTGTGGCGTTTAAAGACGTGGGGGGATATACCCCAAGAGACATCCTTTTTGTGTCTGCTTTCGAGATTGACGCGAGGAAGGTGGGCCGCGACTTGGCGGAGGCCATTTTCCAACCGCCTAACAACGCCACTGTTGTGTATAGGCCGGGGAAGCTTGGCGTAGTGGTGCGCCCCGGCCCGGTGCTGGACGGCAAGCCCGAGGGCGGGCTTGTGGAAAAGGTGGTGGAAGGCACTGTGGAGGACGTGGTGAGAGAGCTACACTCCACAAACACCGAGGTGGTGGTGAACTACCTCCCCACCGGTGCTAAAAAAGCCGCCGAGGCGTACGCAGAGGCGGCCTTAAGGGCGGGCGCCGCCTTTGTAAACGCAATGCCTGCGCCTATTGCCACAAGCGAGTACTGGCAGAGGAGGTTCGCCGAGCGCGGGCTACCTCTGCTCGGCGACGACACTCAAAACCAGATAGGCGCCACGGTGCTTCACAAGACGCTGGTCAGGTTGCTGGCGCTGAGAGGAGTCCGCATAAAACACACCTATCAGATAAACGTGGGCGGCACCCCAGACTTCGTAAACCTCATGTACAGGCGGGGGGACAAGGAAAAGACCAAGACCGCGGCGGTGAAGATGATGGCCATGGGGCAGGAGTTCGACGCGTACATATCCCCCGTGGCGTACATAGAGTTCCTGGGGGACAGGAAGATTGCCCACACGCTCATAGAGGCTGAAATATTTGGAGGGCTTTCAATACGCATAGAGGCCACGCTTGACGTACACGACGCTTGGAACAGCGCGGCGGTGGTCACAGACTCAATCAGACTGGCCAAACTAGCCCTCGACAGAGGCGTGGGGGGGCCGCTGATAAGCGCCTCTGCCTGGGGCTTCAAGAACCCACCTGTCCACATGAGCCCAGACGAGGCGTACAGAGCAGTGTTGGAGTTCATAGAGGGGAAGAGAGATAGATGAGGGCGTATCAGAGGTTTAGGCGATGTATAGGGCAGGGCAACCTCTGGCTGTACGTGGTAAGCACCTTGCGCAAAAAGGGGCCGATGCACGGCTACGCCATTATACAAGAGATAAGGCGGCTGGGGTTTAACGTAAGCACAGTCTACGGCTACGTCCTCCTCAAGAGAATGGTGGCAGACGGAGTACTTGTCGAGGCAGAAGAAGGCGGGAGGAAAGTATACAAAGCCTCAGAGGCCGCCTTGGAGAACTTCGAAAAAGCCCTCAAAGAGCTACAACTCCTCGTCCAGACGCTGGCGTGACCTGCGTAATCCAGATCACAGGAGGCAAAGACGTGGGGAAGACCGCCCTCGCGGAGAGGATAATTAAGAGGCTGAAACAAGAGGGCCGCACAGTGGTGGCGGTGAAGCTAAGCCACCACGACCCCGACCCGCCCACAAAAGACACGCACAGGTTGAGAAGGGCGGGCGCCGACAGTGTGTTGTTTTACAACGGCGAGGTATACGTGCTTTACACACGCGCAGTGGACTGCGGCGTTTTAGACGCGGATTACGTCGTCGTAGAAGGCCTCAGAGACAAAAAAGTCGGGTACAAAATACACGTAGGCCCCAACGCCCCAGACGACGCAGACCTCGTCGTCAAAACAGCCGACGAAGAAGTAGAAATAGTCTGCATAGACAAAGACCCATGCGACGTCTTAAAAACAATAGCCAGCCACAGGCCCAGAGACCAGTAAAACTTTTAAATTCTTTTTCTTTAAAAACATGGGGGCGTAGTAGTGGGCTTGGCGTTGGCGCTAGCCTTGTCTGCATATCTGCTGGCCCAGCCTCCTCAGATGTTCTGCGCCACTGCCGGAGAGCTTGGCCTGGCAGGCCTACGATAATCGTCGACGTGTATCTAAAAGTCCGCAGAGAGCGGGATTACACGACCCTCTACGTGTACTGGGGAGGCCTATTTTGAGGTAAGTAGCGCGCAGTTCTGACCCTAGGCAATCTGGTCATTGCTCGTAGGTTTAAACTGAATGGCGCCGGGGGTGGGATTTGAACCCACGCCCCCTTGCGGGGACGGGATGGCTTGCATAGGCCTCAAGTCCCGCGCCTTGGGCCGCTCGGCCACCCCGGCTGTTCATAACTGGCCTGCTCTTTTTAAGCTTTGTCTTGTCAGTAGTTGCAGGTGTTGTTCGGCTCGTAATCGATGTATCTTTTTGTTGGAAAAGTTTATATAGGGGTGTCAATGGCGCATGCGAAATGCAAGCGACGACCCAAATCAAAACGCCGGTCGTGGGGAAACACGTCTACGGCGAGTTGTACGGTGTCGACGAAGAGTTGTTGAAAGACGAGGACCGACTTCGAAAAATTGTAATTGAGGCGGCTCACATCGCGCACATGCACCTTGTGGAAGTTAATTCTTGGAAGTTTAAGGGTGGGGACAAGGAGGGGGTGTCTGTCATCGCCCTTGTGCTTGAGAGCCACATCGCCATCCACACCTGGCCTACCTATAATTTCGCCACGGTGGACGTCTACACGTGTGGCGAGCACTCAGACCCCATGGCCGCGTTTCGTTACATTGTGTCGCAGCTGTCTCCTAAGAGGTTCACTGTTAACTACTCCGACCGCTCTTATAAATAACTCTTCTCTCTTTTTTATGTCTAATTTTTTACTTGTCTTACTTTGGGTAAGCCCAGAGGCCGTGCCTAGGGAGGTTAGGGAGCTGGCCGCTTATGTGGGCACGGTATACACCGCCGACGCCGTGAATTATATAATTAAGTCGCTTTACGACGCCTATACGTATGTAGACACGGTGGTGGTCTACGGCCCGGACTTCACTGGCGCCGGCGAGTACATCGTGAGGACGCTTAGGGGCGAGTGCACCGAGGCGTTGAGGCTGCCGTGTCAGTACGTAAAAGAGCTCAACGTAGCCGTGGTGGACCTCCGCTGGGGCGGCGAGGCTGCGTTGAGAGAAGCGGTGGGGAGGGCGTACAGGCCTAGGCAAGAGCCGGCGAGGCCCCGGCGGGAGGTGGCGTTGGAGAGGCCTAACAAGAGGCATCCGGTGCATATGGCACACGTCATATACGACGTGGACTTAGAGGCGCTTAGGGCAAAGGCCTTGGACTACGTCCTTACATACGGCGTCGAGTCTGGGGACGTGTTGTACAACGTCCTCGTGTTGCAGAGAGCCAACGAAGGAGACTACACGGCCGCCCTCTGTGACTTGTTAGAAGACTGGCCCTGCGGGCTGGATAGACACGCGGCAGTCTTCGCCACGTGTTATGTAAAGAAGCGGGATTTTGAAAAGGCGCTGGCCTTGTTAAGACTAGACGTCTTTAGACGAGATGTGTACGACCCGCACGGCAACTTCGTGCTGGGGGACAAGCTGTACCACTACAGCCCCGTGGGCGTATTGCTCAGAGAGGTCGACCTGTCCCACATAGGGAGGGAGGCGGCGAAGCTGTTGCCAGACCACGCCTTCTACCTAGGCAGAGAATACGCCGCGCGGCTTTTGCTGGGGAAAGAGTATAAGCAAGACAAGTGGATGGCTAGCGCGACGGGCGTTGGCTGAGTAGCTTGGGTAGGTAAAGCGGCCTGGTGGGGTAGCCCCTCACTTCTTCTTTTATCCTCTTTACGAGCTCCTCCACAGACATCTTGTACTGGCCTTCGCCTCTTACTCTCACCGAGAGCGTCCCCTCGGCTGCCTCCTTTGCCCCGACGACGCAGACGTAGGGCACCCAGCTGACCTCGGCGTCTCTTATTCTTTTGGACAGCGTCTCGTCTCTGTCGTCTACGTCTACTCTAATCCCCTCTTCTTCTAGCCTTTCGGCCACTTTGAGGGCGTAGGGGATGTTCTCCTTGGTTATCGGGATGATCCGCACCTGTACTGGGGATAGCCAGGTGGGGAGCTTGGGGGTCTTCCCCTGTTTTTCCAACTTCGCCATTGTGTCGAAGACTGCGTATAGGTAGCGCTCCACGCTTCCAATTATCGCCGTGTGGATTATCACGGGGTACTTGGTCTGGTTCTGCTCGTCGACGTATTTAATGCCGAAGCGCTGCGCGTTTCCGACGTCTATTTGAAACGTGGCGATTTCCCTAGGCCTGTTCAACTCGTCGACGATGTGGTACTCCACGTTGAGGACCCAGTAGTACTTCTGTCCCGGCAGTATTCTCACGAGGATGGGCTTCCCCTCCCTCTTCGCCAGTTCTACGAGGTAGTTCTTGTGGCTTTTGTAGAAGTCTTCTGTGACGTTGTACAACGAGACGTAGGTCCTTCCCAGCTTCCCAATTTCGCGGAATATCGCCTCGTGTACCTTGAAGCTGACCTCCATGGCCTCGTTGAGGTCTTTGGTGAAGATGTGCAGGTCGGGCATGTAGAACCTCCTTAGTCTAAACAGTATTACAGTCTCGCCGGGCTGTTCGTAGCGGTACGAGTCGGCGATTTCCAACATGCCGAAAGGCAGGTTCTTGTAGCTAATCACCCAGTCCTTGGCCATGGCGAATTGTTGAAAACACGCGGCGTAGCGGAGTATCATGTCTGTGTCGGACTCCACTATGTACAGCCTCTCGCCGAATAACTTGGCGTGGGTCTCAATCGCCTTCTCTGCGAGCTTAAACATGTTAGTGCCCCTTATCTTAAACACTGGGATCCCCAGAGACTGGGCCACCTTGTATGCGTAGTCTTCCACGAGCTCCATCATTACCGTGGCTTCGGGGCCGTAGCGCATGTGCCCCGCGTCTGACATCGGCTCCCACTCGAAGCCGAATTTACGTATGTAGTCCAAGTACCTCGGCTCGGCGCCGCCCGTCAGCTCTCTCTTAAACACTTCTTTTTCTACAAGCGCCTTGAGGTCGGGGTCTGTGTAGTTGAACTGCGCCGGGTCGTACTCCTCGCCCTGGGGCGTGAGGATTAAGTACACGTCCCTCTTCTCCTCGGCCTTCTTCTCGGCGCGGGCCTCCTGCGGCTTGAAGCTACGGCTTAGCTCAGACAGGGGGTGGCCCAGGCACTTCAGCTCAAAGGCCTTGTAGTAGCCGAAAGGCGCCTTGAGCACCTCTCCCCTGAACTCCGACCTCACGGCGGCGTACAATTTTTCTAACACCTCCCTCGCCACGTAGGGCCTCGCCAACTCGTTTGACAAATGCGCATAGGGATACACAACGATTACCCCTGCCTTTACTCTCTGCGCAACGTCTACAATGTCGCGGGCCACTTGGCGTAAGAAGTCGTCATCCGCCGTGTCCCCCCTTTCGACCGTCACGAAGGCCACCAAGGCGTTTTCCGCCTTGCCCGAGACGGGCTCGTCCCTTATGTCGAGCGCAGGCTCTTTTACATCCCAGGCAAAACGCTCTGCGTGAACATAAAGTAGTCGCATACCGCAAAACCTCCCACTTCTATAAAAATTATTCTACGTAGATGCCGTTGCGGCGGAGCCGTTTTAAGATGTCCTCGGCGTCTTCGTACAACGAGGCGTATTTCTTTATCTTCTTGTAGTCGAGCTTTATGTCTCTCTCCACCACGATTCTCGCCACCTCGTTTATAAACTCCTCGGCGTCTTTTGTGGCGATCTTCGCCTTGAGGACCAGTAGCTCTTCCAAGCCTATGGACTTTACCTTGGCGCCGTCTATTGTCAGCTCCCTTGCGTCTGATAAAAGCTCTAGCGGTATGTAGATGTCGAGTATGTTTTCTAAGAGGTCTACTCTAACCGCCTCTCCGCCAACTATAAGCTCGTAGTATATTGTGCCGTGGTCTGAGGTGCCCATGTCCCAGTCGTGTTCCTGCGCAATTTCTTCGAACAGCTCGTTGTCTAAGACGGTGGACTTGTTTAATATAAAGAGGTCTACGTCTTTTGGGTCGTAGTCTATGCCGTAGACCAGCGGCAATACTGCGCTGCCTATCAACACATAGTCTACGCCTTTTTTATCCAACGCCTTGGCCACAGATCGGAGCGCCGTTTTGTATTTGTCAAGACGCATGTCCTAAACAAACTCTTTATTTAATAACAGTTCATA
>JAVZUI010000070.1:0-7913 GCA_038879095.1 Pyrobaculum sp.
CTCTTGATCATAATAATCGTGATGGTTACGTCTTTTTAATGCGGCTTTTTAGGTGTTACCTAATTTGTGGTGGCACTGCACATGGTATTAAGTGCGTAGATGATTGCTTAAATAATAGAAAGTTAGAGGGCTTTAGCCATATGTTCCTTAAGACTGTGGAAGAGATTCTTGAAGATGCAAGGGTATACGGTAAGTATTATGGGGGAATTAATTACGTGCTATTCCAAGTAGCTCTCCAAGCTGTTATGATGTATTTTGCGGAAAAGGTGATGAAAAAGGGCTTAGAAACTGACCAAGAGAAGCTTCCTCGTGAGGTTATTAACAAGGCACAAGAAATTTCATTATGGTGGAATATAGGGCAGGAGCACGAGGATCCGCGTAATGCCGTATTAAGTGCCATTAATTATTTAGATAACAGTGGAGTTGTTATAGGAATAAAACGTTATAAAGAAAAAGAACAGAATAAAGACAAAGAAGAAGGTAAAGAACAAAATGTGGTTAAGTACGTATTCACAGACCCCAGGTACTTAATTGGTACATACCTATATTATACGCACATGGTCGGCAATAATGAATATCCAAGTGCGTTTGGTGAAGTCATGAGGGCCATTGATGACTTAGTGCCAATAGAGCCTAAACAGCAAGCTCAAGAGAAGCCGGAAACCAAGGACTTAAGTGTCAAACTTGGGCATTACCTTGAAGCCATTACATTGTCGAACCTAGCCCTTGGTGCCTACGCAATGAGCGTCTCGTGCGGTAGGCCTGAGAAGGATAGGCCTCCGTTGAGTAAATACGTTAATTACGTCAAGACCAATAATTACGAAATTGATGCCCTCATAAAGGTTGGATACACCGATGAGAAAAGCGGCAAAGTAAACCTAGGAATTCTCTTCGAGGTCTCGAGGAGCTTTGATAAGGAACACATTGATAGATGTAAGAAGGCTCTCAATGGTATTAGCAATACTTTTAATGACATCAATGTTTCATACTGCATCTACGCGACACTGGATGGGGACAAGGTAGATCTTCGCGATGACAAGGTCATCGTTGCGCCACTACCACTCGCATTACTCTTGTTTTAGTAACTTTTCGAGTATAAATCCTAATTGAGGACCTACTTATTAGGTGTGCCACGGGTGTGCTTGCTACTCCTCGATGCATGTTCTTAATGGGGCGTTTGTGTATATTGTCTTTATATGCCTCTTACGTACCTAGTTAGTTCTCCTCATGCCTTTGGCAATTGATGATACTTGATAAGTATATAGAATCCGCCAGGTGGGCTTGATGTCGTGGCAACGACGGTGTCTATCGTTACGGTATTTCCGGCCTCGCTGATTAAGGTGTCTACGTCGTATATGGGGCTTGTATTTGATTGCACTGCTTGAGCTTGAGAGCTGATGTGTGGTGTAACCATGGTTATTTATCGCGCCTTGAGCCGGCTGGGTTTCGGTACCTTACTGGTCAACGCCTGCAGTTGCGGCAACAATGCGTGGCGATTTGCCTAAGATACCTGCCTTTTCCTGGCGTTGTATTTGTACTCTATGCCGCGGACCGTCTCGAGCACCCACTCTCTTTGGAACTGGGCGAAGGGCTTGCAGGTCAGCTCCACGCACTTGTCGCCGTCTGTGTAGGCGATGCAGACTATGTACCGGTCTGGGAACCTGGAGGCGAAGTCTATCTCGTTGGCCGTGAAGGATATGGGGTCGTCGCGTCTCCCCACCCATTTCCCCTTCACCTCAACCACGTAGATCTGACCCCCCTTGGCTACAACCATGTCGAAGGGCCGCGGCACGCTTGCGTAATCCTCCCTAACGGCGTAGCCGTTCTGCGCCAGCCAAGCCTTGACGCAGTTAGCCGCGGCGAGCTCGCTCCGCATGATGTTCCGGCTCCTCTTCACCTCCTGCCACACCAGCTCCTCGAACCTGCCGGCGGCGACCTCCACGCCCAACACCCTCGCCCTCACGACCCCCACCACTCTGTACCGCGGCGCGCCGATGGGCAGAAGGCTCCGCACCTTCTCCAGGTAGGGCTTTAGGCGGCTGAGCCAGACCTCCTCGTGGATCTTCCGCTCCACCCAGCTCCGCTCGTCTTCCTTCACCTCGCCCCGCTCCTCCTCCACGGCGTCCCACGGCACCTCCGCCTCGCGGTGGAGAGCCTCCGGCACCTCCCTGCTCCGGCTGAGCGGAGAGGCGAGGCGCACCAACATGCGTTCTCTATACAGCGGCGCGCCGTCGGCTAGGTACTCCACGTAGGCCACGTAGTACCCCCCGCCGGGCTCCGCCCGCCTCCCCGGCAGAGGCCCCAGCTTAGCCTCCAGCCCCTCCTCCACCAGCTGCCTAGGCTTCCACCTAATCTTCTCCCTCTCCCTCATGATGGCTTCGATCTTCTTTTTAAGCGCCTCAAGCCGCCCGCCGGCGGCCGCCTCGTACACCTCCGCCTCTGTGAGAAACGCCGAGGACCCCACCTCCAGAACTCTTCTAAACGTGTCCTCGGCAACTTCATACACCTCAAACTCGCCATAGCTCTGAGGCGGCAGAGCCCTGAGGGAGATCTCATACAGCTTCTCCAAAAGGGAGAGATACATGTCGAACTCATCCCTCTCGGCGGCCGGAGTCTTCAACACCATGTCCACCACGTATACAACTTCCTTCTTCTGGCCGAACCGCCATATCCTCCCCACCCGCTGGACGTGTCTAGTGGGGCTCCACACTACCTCGTAGTTAACTACCACGTCGAAGCTCTGCAGGTTGACGCCCTCCGACATTATGTCCGTGGAGATGAAGAGGGCGGTCTCGTGGCTCTCCGCCAGAAGCGCCGCCTCCCGGCCCACGTCTATCTTCTCCCTGGCCCGCGACGTGGCGTACATGACACCCAGCCAGCCGCAGTCGGCCCTAGCGAAGCCGTCCCCCGAGTCCACCACCTTACAGCCCGAGGCGAAGGCGTTGAAGAGGTACTCCGCCGTCGTGGCGTACTCGGTGAAGACCAAGATTTTGTGGCCCCTCAAGACCTCCACCAGCCTCCTCAACGCGGCGAGCTTCCTATCTGAGGCGGAGGCGAACCTCTCCGCATACGCCGCCAAATCCCTCCACCCCGCCACGTTGCCTATACACGCGTCGAGCTCCCCCTCCTCAAGGGCCTCCTCGTCACACCTCCCCCCGACCACCCTGCCCAAGGTCTTGAAGAAAGAGACGGGGCTCGACATGGCCCTCTTCTCCACCACAACCCTCACAATGGGCTCCACGTTGGCTTTTTTCAGAAGGCTGAGCACCGCATAGAGCGCCTGCGCCTCCTCCCTAGAGGCCTTCACCTGCACCACCCAGTACCTTATGGAGGGGAAGATCTTCTTACCCTCGTACTCCTCCACATCCCTCTTCTCCCTCCTGACAACGACGTCGACAAGAGACTTGAGGAACTGGAAGTCCCTCTCGTCGCCGGTGTGCGGCGTGGCGGTCAAGAGGAGGCAGCCGCCCGCCGCCTTGCAGAGGTGCGAAAGCCGCTGCCTCTGCGTCCCCAGCCTGACCTTATGCGCCTCGTCCACCACCACGAGATCCCAGTGGATGCGGCTCAGCGCCTCGAGGTACTCCGGCATCTTCGCCCTGTCCAGCGTGACTAGGTACACCCTGTGGCCTATGGGGAACTCCGGGTTCTCCACGGTGAAGTGGGGGACGTCGAACCGCCGGAGCTCCTCCTCCCACTGCCCCAACACGGCGCGGGGCACCACCACCAAGACGTGGTTGACGCGACCGATCTCCATCAACGCCTTGACGAGGAGAAGGGCCTGGATGGTCTTCCCCAGCCCCACGTCGTCGGCCAGCAAGACCCGGGGCCGCGCCAGCCAGAGGGCGTCAGACACGAAATCCAGCTGATGTTTATACAGCTCCTTCCCCGCCGACCTGAGGATCTCCACTAGAGAAGTCACGGCAGGACCTCCCGATACGCCTTAGCCATCTTGGCGAAGGCGTCCACCACCCGCCTGCAGCCGCCGCCCCCCGACCTGCAGAGCCACAGCCGGTAGAGCAAGGCGTCTGCGATCAGCGCCGTCTCGTGGAGCCGGAGAGACGCGGCGAGGAACTCCGCGTCGCCGGGCTGAAGCCCGCCCCTCCTCGCCAGGAGGTAGACAAGCGCCCTCTCAAACGGCACCCTATCCCTAAACACCAGCACCCCCTCTCCCTCCTCCACGTGCCTGCCGAACTCCCAAGGCCAAAGCCTCCGCAGAAACTCAGCCACCTCCTCAAGCGGCACGCCAACCTCGAACCTGCCCTCAGCCGCAACCACAGCCACCCGCCGAGGCCCCCTCCTCTTGATCAACATTCCTCCTCCACCTCCACCTCGTATTTGAGGGGTCTCCCCTTAAACCTCTGAACCATGTCCTCGTCCACCGCCGCAGGCTGCTTGAACCTAAACACGGCGTCTACGGCAGGCGACACGTCTTGCACCGCCCGCAGAAGCCTAAGAGCCCTGTTCCTGGCCTCGGCGCCCGACACCGCGAACTTCGCGTTTAGGCTAAGCTCCGTCTCCGGATCCGCCTTCCTCGCCCCCACCTCAAAAACAAAGACAAGCCCCCTCCCGGCGAAGTAGTTCAACAACGACTCGGCGTCCTGCACAGAGGTCGCCTGAACCGCCCTCAACATCTCGCCCGGGCCCACCTCGAACTTCGTCACCCCCCTCCTACACTTCCCCCTAACCTTAATCGTGACGGTCTTCCTGTCCCGCGCCCCGTCTCTAAACACCCCCTCCACCTCAAGGGCATACGCCCCCGGCTCCGCAGGCACATCCACCTCAAAGACGTAGCGCCGCCCCGACACCCCCTCCTCCCGCTCCTCAGCCCACACGTTCAGCCTGTACTTCACAGCCAGAAGGTCGTCGGTGGCCACCACCTCCACCACAAGCCGGGACCCCGGCGCCCGCTCCACCACCGGCGCAGGAGCCCTGTCCACCCTCACGTCGATGCCCCTCTGTAGCACCTCCTCCACCACCCTCCCCTCCGTCAGAAACGACCACTCAGACCGCGCCGCCAGAACCTCGTCCACAGCCCTCTTAACCTCCTCCCCACTCGGCCTCCTATACACCACGTAGAGCCGCGAAGACCCCGTGGAGAGCTGAGCCAGCTGCCTCAAGAACGCCTCCACAGCCCACTCCTGGAGCCGGCCCCGCCACATAAGCGGCGCCACCCCCGTGTCCTTGTCCAGAGGCGGAACCTCGCAACCAGACTTAGAAAGCCACCTCACCGACCCATCCACCTCAAAGAGACACCTACACCCGGCGCAGTAGTCCCGCACAGCCTCCACAAACTCGTCAAAAGATATCGGAGCCGCCGACAGGCGCTCGTTGAAGAGATACACGCTCCAGAGATCCCCCAGCTTCTTGAAGCCGTCCCACTCCACCACGTCCTTCTCAAACAGAGACCTCACCACCTGCGATTTGAGGTCAGCCCTCCTCCTGGCGACGTCCGTGAGGTACTCATCCAGCCGCCTGGCCTCGACATCGGCGAACCCCGCCGCCACCCTCCGAAGCCACGTATACGCCGTGTTCTTCAGCGACGCCTTCGCTCTCTCCCTCCAACGCTCAACCCTAGAACGGAGCAGCTGCTCCATCTCCCGCCTCAGCCGCTCGTCCCCCTCCTCACCGAGGAGGTCCGGGAAGTACATGGGGAGGTTGCCCAGAACCTCCTCAGCGGCCTTGACAACCTGGCCGAGGGCCACCGCCCCCTCCCTAACGCTGGAGACGTTCACCAGCCTGGAGAGCAACTCCCTGGCGTCCGGGGGCAGCTCAGCCCTGTCGTCCCGCCTAACCACAAACAAGTTGTTGCGCCGCCTCGGCACGCCGAACTCCAGGAGGTCCACCGCGAGGACGGACTTGTCCACCTCCTCCAGCGCCTTCTGCCAGGCGTCCCGCGCCGACACCACCCTGACCTTACCAAACGTCTTCTCCCCGGGCCCCGAGATGTAGACCGACGAGAAGGCGCCGGCCCTCTCCCTCAGCAAGCTGGCCACCTCGTCCGCCACCACCTCCCAGCCGTCCTCGTCGGAAAACTTGCCCATGGCCTCCCTAATCGCGTACGCCTCGTCGCCCACGAACCAGTAGATGTACCTATCCCCAAGCCTCGCCACGTGCAGACCCACGTCGGTCACCCGAGCCAACACGTCCCTCACATCCACAGGCCTCACGTCGACCCCGTTGTAGGCCCCCAGCACCAAGTCGTCCTCCGTCGGGTAGAGCACCGCCACCGGGAGGAGCTTCGCCAAGAAAGTAACAAGCAGGATATGCCTAAGGACGGAGACGGCGGCCTTCCCGCCCGCCTTCTTAACGTCCTCCTCATACAGCGACAAGAGGCGGCTCCAATAATCGGCGTAGGGCCCCCCGATGATGAGCAGATCCCTAGGCTCGGGGAGGTGGGCGAAGGTCACCAGCTCGCCCGACGCCGCGTTCAGATAGGCCCGGGACAGCGTACGCAGAAGCTCCCTCGTCAGCTGAACCCTGGTACGCTCCGCCACAGACTCGTCAGCCAGCCTAAGCAACACGTCGAGAAACACCGGGTTGAAGGGGTACGAATCCTGAAGCCTCCTCTCGTACTCGGCAAGCTTCTCATCCCGCACCACCCCCCTCAACGGGGCCAGATCCACGCGGGTGGGCTGGACGCCGGCCCACCGCCTAAAGACCAAGGCGATGTTCCTCACCGTGTCGAGAGCCACCTTCACGTGGTTCATCCTCTGCACCACAAAGAGAGAAGACGACGCCTCAGTCGCCGGACGCGACTCCGGGAAGAGGGCGTAAGACACGAAGAGGTAGGCCCCCCGGCTCTCAGAAACCACCTCCGCAAGCGTCTGCAGCCACGGCACGAAGCCGGCTTTCTCGCCGAAATACTGAGCCTCGTCGAAAACCACCACAAGCGGCGCGTTCCGCGTCACCACATCCCTCAACCCATCCTTCGTGCGGGAGCTCCACAGCTGAGCCGCCACAGCCTCAGGCTCCCGGTCGTGGCGGAAAACCGCCACGTTGGGAACCCGCTCAAGGGTAGGCGCCTCAAGCTCAATGCCGAACTCCGCCAGATACCTCCTCACGCACTCCCCACTCCCCTTACACCTCCTATACAGCGCGACGACGTGCAGGACAAAGGCGAGGAAGTGCGACTTGCCCGCCCCGAAGAGAGCCGGAAGCAGGTAGATCTGCGGCTCCCCCGACTCCAGGCGGCGCAGGAAATCCTCCACGTACTGCCTAAACCCCGGCGTCACGTAGGTCACCCTCAGAAAATCCTCCGGCCGGCAGTAAAGCTCGTGCTGAGGAGCCGGCCGCCCGTTGAGAAAGAGGGCCCTATAGACCTCGTACACGTCAACCGCCGGGCTGACCCTCCCCTCGGCGAGAAGCTTCACAAAAGACATATAGAGCTGTAAACCCCCGCTATATTACAATTTCGTTACTGCCACCACTCCAGCCCCACAGCCGCCCTCGCCAACTTCACGTCGGGGTCATCCCCGTCGAGGATGCCCGCCTTCGCCAGCTCCGCCAGCGCCCTGGCGAGGGCCAGCGCCTCCTGCCTAGCCTCGGGGGTGCAGGAGACGGGGGCCTTGGCCAGAAGGCTGAGCTGCATCTGCCGAAGGCAGTCAAGCGCAGGCGACCTGCCCCTCTGCGCCGTGAAGACCCGCCTCACCTCGTCAACTGAGTCGCTCCGCGGCGCCAAAACCTCAAACACCTTCCGCTTAGCCACCCTCGGCCCCCCTGTCTCAGCCTCCCTAATGAGGCCCAGCTTCACCAACTCCACATGCGTCAAGCCAGTCATCCTCTCCACGTGGGCGAGGACGTCGCTGTCCACGTACCCCCGCTCGCTCTCCAAAATCCTAAGCGCGAGGTAGGCATACCCCGCCCAGTCACCCAGCCTGACCCCCGCCGCCCTCATAAGCGCGTCGAAGGCAAGC
>JAVZUI010000071.1:0-1888 GCA_038879095.1 Pyrobaculum sp.
ACGCAGACATCGCACCTCTATATTCCGCTGACTAAACACTGTTAAAGCAACGCCGTAAGCAGGGGTTGGTTAAGGTGGTGTGGAATAGTTCACTTCCAAAAAACTAGTTTTTAGTTCTAGTTCAAAGTATTAACATAGTTAATTCTTAAAAGTCGTAATCGACCTATATACATGACTCAGAGGGGCGTCGAGTTTCACCCAAGGCGTGGCTTCATACTAATGTCGGCTGGACTGATTTCGCTAATGCTGGGCGGACTGGCGGGTATTTTCACCATGTGGACCTGGGCCGGGTGGTGGAGAGGCCCCCTCCTAGGCGTCGACAGGCACTGGGCGCTGATGGTATTCGGCTTCTTCGGCGCCTTGATTGGAAACGAGCTTCTAAACGTATTGTCAATCGAGTGGAAGGGCAGGGCGGCGCCGAATACTGTGCTGATACCTGCGGCGTTGTTGCTCTGGGGGGCCGTCCTCTCCACACTGGCCGAGTTCACCGCCCAAGCGCTCATCCTAGCCGGGGCGTACGTGGCGTTGCTGACGTACTACTCAGCCAAGACGTACTTAACGCCGTCGAGCACCGGGCTGAGGCCTTTTGTATACAACTATCTCATTATCGCCGCCCTAGCCGCCACGCTGGTGTACATCGTCTTTTCGCCGTCTCTCTATATAAAAGCGGCGGCCTTGATGTTCCCCGTGGGCACAATATTCGCCGTGATGACTAGAGACATCTCCCTGGTGACGGGGAGGAGACCATCCAGAGGTTACGAGGGCGCGGCCGCCTTCCTCCTAGTGACGGCGGGGCTGTTCGCCTGGTCTTTAAACGCGGCTCAGGTGGGCGGCCTGTTGATTTTTCTAGCCGCCGCGCTTTCGGCGGCCACTTCTGGAATTTTAAGAGGGGCCGGAAGGGGAAAGGCGCTGTCTGTCGCGGAGATTTTGACGGCGTATATGTGGCTGGGGCTTGGGGGGCTACTCCTCTTGCTAACCGGCGGGTCTGGCATTTGGTACGACGTGGCTCTCCACGCAGTTGCGCTGGGCTTTATCTTTAACATAGTTTTTGGAGTGGACGTAATCCTCCTCGACGCGTTAATGTCTCAGATTAGGAAGAAGGTGGTGGTGAGGCCGAGGAGGGCGTTCCCCGTAGTGGGCCTCGCGTCTTACGTCTTGTTAAACATAGGACTGGCGGCGAGGGCCTTGTACGCACATACTGGGCAACCTCTGTTAGCTACTATAAGCGGGCCGGTGGTAGGCCTAGCTGTCGTGACGTTTTTAATAAATATGCAGTTAAAGATATTGAGGCAATAAAATTAATTTTTTCACATATCTAAACATATGTGTATATTAATTAGTTTTTTAGTTCATGGGAATAATGTTTAAAAGTAGAAATCAAATTTTAGTTAATGAGGTTTCTTAGAGTAGTTTTTAAGACATGTCCACGGGTCCCCAAAGACGCCGTGGCTCATCTCGGTTTTAAAATCAACGGCTCTAAGATATACCACCTAGTAGAGACGCCCAGGGGGGTGGATTACGTAACTGCGAACTGCGAAGAATGCGTATTCTACAGACTAGCCACGAGGGGTTACGTGGTGGGTAGGCTTGTGATTAGAGGGAGCAAGGCGGTGATACACGTGGAGGACAACTGGGCTGTGAGAAAAGTGCTGTCTGAATATGGCTGGCAGGTCCTCTCCGTAAAGCCGGTTAAGAAGGTGTCGCTGTACCTCACAGAGAGGCAGTGGAAAGTCCTCGAGGCCGCCGCCAATGGCCACTCTCTAACCTCGATGGCGGAAAGGTTTGGGGTGTCGAAAGTTGCTGTCTACAAGACTTTGAAGACCGCGTTGAGGAAGGTGGTGGAGATCTTTTAACTGGAACACCAGCGCGGGGGACTTCTCAGGCCTGC
>JAVZUI010000071.1:1907-7836 GCA_038879095.1 Pyrobaculum sp.
TCTACCACGAGGCCCTCAGCCGCCCCCTCAGGCATGAAGACCACCACGTCTGGCTCCTGCCCGTTGCCCTTCCCCGTGGTTAGTAAAAGCGGGCGGCCGCCCTCCGTAATGCCGATCTTGTACTTGGCCGCCGCGGCGGACATTGACGAGACCCCGGGCACGACTTCGCAAGGCACCCCCTCCCTCTCCACTTCTCTACACGTGGCGACTCCCCTCCCGTAGATAACGGGGTCTCCGTTCTTAAGGATTACGACTACGCGCCCCTTTCTAGCCTCCTCCACCGCCAACGCCACGACTTCTTTATGTTTCTCCGCGGTGACCCTACCCACTTTTATTACGTCGCCCCTGGCAAATTTTAAAATCGGGTCCGGGACGAGGGAGGGGGCTATTACGACGTCGGCTGTGAGAAGGAGGAAAAAAGCCTTTAGTGTTAACAGCTCGGGGTCGCCCGGGCCGGCGCCTACGACGTATACCCTCCCTACAGCCACGGCGTCTTTATCCTCCACGCAGGGAATATGCCCGTGGGGCTGGGCTCTTCTAACAGCTGGACCGGCTCGATCTTCTTAAGCTCGATCGTGCCAACGATCTGTCCAGTCTCGGCGTCTACTTTATACACCGCGTCGGTCCTCTCAAGCGCGCTTATGACGTACTTTCCGTCCGGCGTGTATGTGGGATGCATCGCCCACTTGCCAGGCTTGTTTGAGGCAAATACGGCCACGTCCGGCGGCTTGGTGGCCACGTCTAACATGGTGACGTCTACGGCGAAGACCCCCTTGTTTACGTTAAAAGACGTGTCGAACCAGGCCAAGCCCTTCGGCACCGTCCCGTCTGGGAGAGGCGGCGTAGAGTACAGCCCCCCGCCTGTCTCGGCTGGGAACTCTTTGGGATACGTGATGTACTTCTCCAAGTCCATGGTCTGTAGGTTGATGACAGTGATCTTGCCCTCTCCGATGGCGTTGCTTAAGAAGTACTTGTTCGGCACCAGGGTGCCGGGGCCTGGGTGCGGCTTCTTACCACACGGAACTACGTTCACAACTTCGAAGTTCTTAAGGTCTAAGATCGTAATTGTGTTGCTCTCCTGTCCGGTGACGGCTACGTACCTCCCCTCTTTGTCTAGCTTGTTTAGCTCGTGCGGGCTCTTCCCTATGCCAGTGACGTCGTACGTCTTGTCGCCTATCTGCACCCTCACGGACCGGCCCTTGGCGTTTTGGTCGTAGCTAGTAAACACGTGAACTATTGGGAACGACGGGTCTCTGTAGTCTATTACTAAGACCATCTCTGCGTCTTTTACGTTGACTAGCCAGTAGCCTAGGTCTGTGGTGAGGATAGCGCCCTGTCTCCCCATCATGGGGGTTGGGAAGAACTTGCTGACGCCGAGGAACGGTATGACTTTCAACACTTTGAAAGTGTCGGCGTCGAGTATTACAACGTGGCCGGGGTCTTTTGAGCCGGCGATGACGTACTTGCCGTCTTTGTCAAAGGCGGCGCTTCTGCAGTCTACGCCTATCTTAATCTGCCTCACCACCTGCATGGAGTAGAGGTCGATCTTAGACAGCCAACAGTCCCTAGACATGCCCACTGCAAACCTCCTCTTGCTCTCCGGCCACTCCTCCCTACCGAACCTCACCACGTGGACTCTGTCGCCAGCGTTTTTAACACGCTTCAACACCCTGAAGTTCTTCATATCGAGGAAGGTGTAGGCGCCCACCATTTCCACTCCGGGCTCGTGGTAGCGGCTCTCTATCATGATGGCTATCCAGTCTAAGTCGTTGATGTTATACGCAGTGGGCTTGCTGGGCAGTTGATCCTCTGAGGCTAAAACTTTCAACGTGCTCTGGATATAGTCAGGGTTTAAGTAGTCAAGGCCCCTCTTCTGGAAGGCGGGGTGTTGTGGAGCGGTGACGGTAGGCGCCGTGGGGGGAGCCGCTTGTTGTTGCTGTTGAACTACCGGCCTGACTCTAACCTCCTGTACCTTCTCCTGGGCGACCTCTACGACAGTCTTGCCGCGGGACAGCGCAATGGCCCAGCTACCCACCGCAAAACCTATGCCAGCGGCGGCAGCTGCCTTAAGCACACTCCGCCTGTTAGTAGTTTGAGACATGGAGAAACGTACCGGGATCGGTTTTCTTTTTTGTGGTTAACCACGTTTACCAAAATAAGTTTAAGACATCTTTGTTGACATAGGCATGGCCAGAGACATGGTATACATCGTAATTGCAGTCATAGGAATAATAGTGGGGGCGCTGGCCTTCACCTACCAGCCAGGGGTCGAGGTGAGGACAGTTACAAAAACCACCACAACCACTATTACAGAAAGCCCAATTACGGCGACGGCCGCGCCGACACAGACAACACCCGCCGGCCAGGCCACCACTGCAATAAAATACAACGAAGACTTGGCGAAGAAAGGCGTGGAATACTTCAAACAGCTGGCATGTAACGCCTGCCACACGGTAAAGTCCGCGGGGATTGAAGTGGGCGGGAACATCGGGCCGGACCTGAGCAAGACTTTATTTGGCAACGTGGGGGTGGAGAAGGGCACCGCGGGCGGGCCGATTATGCAGAAATACTTTGAGAAGAACGGGTTGACAAACCCCGCGGCGGACCCAGACAAGGCGGCGCAGTTAATAGCCAAGTTTTTAGCAGAGGGCGACAAGGACCTGGCCCCCACGATGACTACGCAGATCACGGCCTTTAAACAGCAACTCGGCAACAACTGGACTAACATATACATCCCGGCACTCGTCGAAATGTTTAAAATGGCCGCGGCAAAGTCCTCCTAACTTTTTTCTCCCAGCCTCCGTAGGTTTTACATAAATTCTTACTAAGACCTAGAACATATGTTCTTATAAGGTACTGGGCAGTGTGCTGATGTATTTTTATATAGAAAACGTTTTTCAACTCATGAACCCACAACCCCTTCTCCCACTAAGCGCGTTGGGTATATACTTCCACGCAATATACATCTCGCTTACTTTCGGACTGCCGGTGGCCATCGGGCAGATGCTGTGGAAATATTGGAGGACTTGGAACCCCTACTACTAAAAGGCGGCGCATATAATGGCCGCGGTTTTGGCTGTAAATTTTGCACTTGGGGCGATAACCGGAACTTTGGTAGAATTCGGCTTGGTGCAGATATGGCCTGGCGTCAACTTAACCACTGCCACCATCGCCCCCCTTGTCCTTGAGCTAGAAGCCTTTGTCCACGAGAGATTCCGTGCTTGTTGTTAACCTCATCTTGTCGTTTTTTAATACTGTCGATAGTTATGTTAAAGCCGCTATGTCCTCTACAGGTTCCTAGCAGAGGTGCCAGCCAATTTTCCAACCCCTTCCCACGCTACTCTGCTTTGTAGATTGAATACGCTAGGACCACCAAGGCGAGGAGGCCGAGGAAGTGGTCCACTGGTATGTCCGTGTAGGGGAGGTGCCACGTCGCCGATGCGTACATCGACAGCGACAGCACGAGCTCTCTGGCGAGCAGTAAGGCGAACGCGGCTGTAAGCCACTTAAACCTAGGCGACTTGACCCTCTCATATGCAGATATAGCTATGTACAGCAAAACAGCCGCTAAAACCACAGTGGCCGTGTGCAACAACGCGTGGCCAGGCGAGAGAGAGTGAGTATGCCCAAGAGAGAGGGCAAGCACAACTACAGGGATTATGAAGAATAGGAGACTTCTCATAAGTCTGCCCTCTTGGCTGTGTCGTACACCGCGAAGACCAGGGCCGTCGCCCAGGCCAAGTACAGCGACGCGGCGAGGTAGTACACGCCGCCTTGGCCCCAGTGGGCAACTACGTACTCGCCCAGCGCCCCCATGGTCAAAAGGTAGGGGTCCACAGCCGCGGTGGCGGCCAGCGGGCCTAGCTTCAGCGGATTTATCAACTGAAGCGCCGCGAGGGCCTCCTCCCCCAGCGGCATTATGAGAGAGATAAACGCAATCAGCACGTCGTAGGCAAGGGCGAGCCCCGTCCACGCAGACACCGCCAGGGCGTACGCCCTGTCTTTGTTTTTAGAGACTAAGGCCAGGTAGGTGCCCAGTAGAGAGGACACCCCGGCGCTCATAACTGCGGACAACAACACAGGAGGCGACCCCCTCGCCGCCACATACGGAGCGGCCACGGCGGCGGACAGAATCAGAGACGTCGTTAAATTCGCCGCGGCTCTAGACAGCGCGTATCTGCCGCGGCCCCACTGGGCGAGGTAGAGCTCCAGGACCCCGTCTCTGTCGTTTACAGTCATCGACGTCGAGGCCATTACCGAGAGCAGAGACGCCACCAGCGCCACGACGTTTATGGCTGTGACCTGCGCCGCGAAGGTGTACCCAAGCGCGGTGAGAGAAGTAGAGGCGGCCCAGCCCACTGCAAACAACGCGGCCAGGTGCCTAGAGGCGACATCCCTTCTCAAAGAGAAGAAGAAGAGCTCTCTAAAAGCCATACCCCACCACGCTCCTCAACTCTCCCTCCTCGACGCAGAGCCCCCCGCCGCAGTGAGACAGGTAGTACGCCTTCAACGCCTCCACGCCCCCCTCGGCCTTCAACACGCCGTTTTCCACGTAGAGGAAGTAAGGCCTGAGCGGCAGGAAGGGCCACGGCTCGTGGGTGGCCGCGATGAAGGGCCTCTCCGCCAGCCTTTTCATCAGCTCCACCTTCCCCTCCGTGTCTAGGCTAGACAGAGGCTCGTCTAGTATGAGAATCTTGTCCGTGGAGAAGGCCGCCGCGAGGGCCACCCGCGCCGCCATGCCTGTGGACAGCTCTCCGCCCCTCTTGTGTAAGAAGCCGTCTACTCCAAACAGAGGCTTCACGTCTCTTCCCAACACCTCCGAGACATGCGCTAAGTAATCAGCCACGGTGACTGCCTCTGGGACCCTGGGGGCGGGGGGGACGTAGAGAAACCGCCCAGGCGGGGCGGGGCTCCCGTCTACAACCACGTGCCTACGGCAGTTGTATATGCCAGCTATGCACTTCAAAGCCGTTGACTTCCCCCCGCCGTTGGGGCCGAGCAGTACGGCGGAGCCGCGCCAGCCCGCCCTCACCTCCAGGGTAAATCTGCCGAACTTCTTCCCCAGATCTACCTTAACTTCCATATCAAAACTAGGGGGAGTAGGGCAACTGCTAAGAGGAGGCTTGGCAGCCGCTGGTCCGGGACGGGGGTGGGGTCGTAGGCTATGGGCCTGGCGGCCAGCGCGTCGATAATGGGCCTCGCGGAGGACGCCGCCAAGAAGGCCAAGTCCCCCTCTGTGGCAGTCATCAAGTCGGAGAAGGCGCTGGAGTAGACGTAGGGCCCGGAGGAGACGTGGCCGCCCCAAAGGTTCCCGCGGAAGGAGGCGTTTGCGTAAGCCTCGCCGATTCCCATGTGGGACACTTGCACCACGTTGTCGCCGATTACGTTGCCCACAAACTCCACGCCTGTGGCGTTCCTCCCCCTCAGCGTGACGCCGAAGTAGTTCCCCTCCACCCTGCAGCCAGACACCACAACCCTAGTCCCGCCCCAGTACAGCACGTAAAACCCGTGTACGTTGTCCGCCGCCGTGCAGTTGGCCACTCGGCCGGACACCTCAGCCAAGAGGTAGCCGTACCCCTCCGCCCAGGCCCTGTTTCCCCGCGAGTCGACGCCCAGTACTGTGGCGTTGTGGGTGTACATTACGGCGACTCCCACGTAGTTGTCCCAAAACTTAGACCAAGCCACCTCAACCCCCACACTGAACATGACGTGCACCCCGTATCTGCAATTACTCGCCGACACGTTTCTCACGGACACCTCCCTGGAGTACTCGACGTATATACAGTCGTGGAAGTACTCAAAAAGCCCCCCCGCCACGTAGACCCCCGTGGAGTTGTAGACGTAGAGGCCGACCCCCCTTTTATAAACTGGAAGCTGCGGCGACCCCGCGGCCCTTATTCCCTCTATAAAGACGTCTGTGGAGTTGAAT
>JAVZUI010000072.1:0-7633 GCA_038879095.1 Pyrobaculum sp.
CTTGTCCTCTGTGTATATCAGCCCGACGCCCATGGCGTATAGAGCCAGCTGGGCGCCCAGCACGGCGTTGGGGGAAATTTTTCTAAACCTCAGCTCGCCCCAGAGGTCTCCCTCTACGACCACCACGGCTTTTAAGCCCGAGCTCTTGAGCTTGGCGGCTTGTTCAAAAAGCCTCCCGTCTACCACAGAGTTGATAAAGTCCTGGGCGCTTTTCCTCTCGAAGACGAAGTCCCCGGCGATGTAGTCGCCCGCCTCTAGCTTCGTCTTCAACACGCCGCAGCCAGCCTCCTTGATGTGCCTAACCACCTCCTGGGCGTGTTCTCTCGAGTCGACTAAAACTGTCTGCCCCACGTCGGCTCAACTTCCCTCATTATTAAACCAACACGCGGGGGCCGGCTCCTCTATCTTTTTCTGACACCACTCCACCGCCCTGCCGTGGGTCTGGTAGATAAGCCAGTACACGGCTATGTATAGGGGGTACTCCCACAGGTTGGGCAGAGGCTGTCCAAACACGGGGCCGAGTAGCAAAAATATGGGGAGGCTCACGAGCAACGGCGCCACCTGGGCCGCCAGCCAAAAAACGGCTAGTGAAACTAGGCGGCACCCCCGCCTCCCCAGCCCCAAGGCGAGTAGATACGCGGCGATGGTAGAGCCCACGAGTAGCCACAGCTGGTAGGCGGGATCCTGGGCAGAAGACGCGAGATAGGCCGCCGCCAGCGCCGCGGCCCACGCCGCGAGGAACTTCACATTAAAAGAGGCTAGGTAGGCAACTGCAAACCCCAGCGGGGCAACGAAGTAATATGTATACCCCAGAAAATAAAGAGGCATAAACATGACAAAAAGCAGAAAAGTAGAGACAAGAGGAAGTAGTTTACACGTCATCTCAACGAGTCGTAGTTACAAATTCCTGTCCTCATCTCATCGGGAACTTCGTTAAAGCCGCAGAAAAAGTTTCTAAAGCCGTAATACGGCACGTTGGCTAGTCTTAACCTGTCAGAGACTTGCATCGAGGCGCCTACGGCGAAGGTCTTTGTGGAAGAGCCTTCCCACACAGTAACTGTATTAATCATATAAGTGCCGGCGCTGGTAAATATGCCCAACGCTATTGAGTGTCGTGTCTGTTTCTCAAGGAGCCCGAAGTTTATCGTAGCCACGGCGGTGTTAGAAGAGATAGAAACAGAATAAGTGGATACGCCGTTCTTCACGCCGAATCTCCCCACGGTGCTTACGAACGGTATCGTAGCTGCGGCTTTGTCGGCATATGCGCCCGTGGCGTATGCAACAAACTGCAAAACCTGCGCCACGAAGCCCAAGACTTCAAGGACCGCAGACGCCAAGTCGAGGGCGCTCCTCAACGAAGTACTGGGGACGTGGGTCTTTCCAGTAGGCGGCGACCCCGTCACCACGAATATCTGGATGGAGGAGTAGAACGCCACGTCTAACCTATCTGGGAGATTAAACACATACTGAGTAGACCCTGTTTTTATAACACGAGGCGAGACTGAGACGGTCATATAAGGCATGCCTACCATCCCGCCGCTTAAAAGCACCCTTATGTCTATCCTCGCAGCAACGCCGCTGGTGTCCCTCGCGTTCCAATAATCAAGAACGACGTACAAGTACCAGCTGGGGAATTTGCCAAATATCTGCGAATCAGGCGGGGCCGCCTCAGGCCTCCTCTGGCCTTGGTATTTCAACATGTTGACAGTCACGTCTGCATATACGACTGAGTGCGTGGGAATTGGGCCGAGGACGAGCGGGAGCCCCATAGGCGTCCTCAGGTCGTAGGACGTTGCGATTTGGTCAGGCGCGTTTATCCAGCTCCAGCTGTTTGCTCTGTAAGAACAGCAGTACAGGCTGTGGCCACCGACGTTCTGCTGTCCACAGCTCTGCGCGGCGACGCCTTGGCTTCCGAGCCAGTAGGGCCCGTAGTATAAGTTGGTCGTGAAGTACGAGGGCGGCGGGTTGGCGGAGGACGTGGTGCAGAGCCTAATTGCGAAATCTGCCGAGAGGTCCCCGGTCCCTACCCAATGTCCAGGGGGTATCTCAGTGGGGACGAACATGAGGTGGGTCCCGTCAGCGAGGTGCTCGTTGAGGCTTGGGCTGGCCAGGGCGTTTTTAACCACCACCACGGCCCCCGGCTGTATGGGATACGTGACGTATCCCACGTAGTAATCACTGGCCTTGACTCTGAAGAGCACATAGCCGTCTAATACGCCGCTAGGCCCGCCGCATATCCAAGTCTCAACGTATATAAGCTTAGACTGCGCAGAGGTGGGAACGTCCACATGTCTGGCGACGTAGGTCGGGCTTCTCCCATCTACAGTAACCTGCTGGCCGTAGTAGTCGTAGAAAACTGCCACGCCGCTTGTGGGAACGTCGTATATGTCTATATAAGCCCTGTAGGTGCCGGGAGTCGTGGCGTTGGTGAGGACCACCTCAATCCACACAGTGCCGTTGGGCAGCCCTATCCTCCCCCTACTTACGGCACAGCCGCCTGTATACCTGGTGAAGTTAAACACGACGCTTTTGATGTAGCCAACGACCTCCCCCATGGTTGCTTGTACAGCCTCCTGCGGCCTACGCGGCGCCACCTCTCTCCTCTCTAACACCTCGGCGGAGGGAGCCTTGCTCGGCCATTTAACTATAGGCGAGATGTCTGCCGGGCGGTTCTCTACTAATAAATAGCCGACGCCGTGGGGGGTCTTTATGACGTACAGACTCCCCCTGGCCTTGGCGTATCCCTCCGCCTCTTTTACAACGGCGTCGGCGGCCTTCCTCGACGGGGGGATGTCTAGACACACTTTCGAAAGCCTCTGAGGCGCCACTACTGTGTATACCTCTGTTATGTTTAGATACACGGCGGGCACCACGACGCCTTCGACGTACACGGGGGCCGGGCGCCACCCCTCTCCGTCTAAGTAGTAACTCGCCGCAAAGTCCAATCCGGCTACGCCGAGCGCAGAGGCGTCTATACACACATGGGAATACGAAAGCTCGGCCCGGGGAGGCGCGGACAACGCCACAGCGGCAATTAACAGTAGGCCTAACAGTAGTCTCACAAGCCGTCAGAAAGCTTTTTTTTAAATTCTACTGCGCCGTCTGTAGAGTCTCGTGTTTAGCCTTCCACTCCACTACGTCTTCTTTCTTGCCGACCACCACCCAGGAGATGGTTTTTGACAGGGGGCGGGTCTCTGCTATTATCACCCTGTCCCCTGGCTTTACTTCTATGCACTCGGGGACTCTTACCCTCATCCTCCTACGCCTCCTCTCGTAGCGGTTGTATTTACGTATGTAGTGCACCCACTCGTGGGTGACCACGGCGGCTTTGTGCATCCTCACCTTCTCCACTGTGACTTCGAGGAGTTTCAGCCTCACTTTTAAGTGGCCGTGCCAGGGACACAGCGGGTCGTCGCAGGCGGCGGCGGGCGGCAGGACGTAGGGAATGCCCACGTCTCTGACCTCTATCTTTTTACCATTTGGCAGATTGACCACGTCGCCGGGGCGGGGCCTGGCTTGGAGCTTGACCACCGTCATTTGGCCGCGATGTGTAGAGACGACCTCGTGGCCTTTAGCCCTGGTTCTCCGTGTTGCACTACTTTCGTGGTGAGGGCGAACTCGCCTAGGTAGTGGCCTATGTGCCAAGGCGATATGAAAACTGGTATGTACGTAATGCCGTTGTAGACATGTATAGTGAGGCCCACCATCTCGGGCAGGATTATCATGTCGCGGCAGTGGGTCTTGACAGTCACCTTTTTGCCCTGGGCCGCCAGCCTCTTCGCCTTCCTAATCTTCTCGAGGAGTTTTCTATGCTCGGGCTTAAGCCCCCTCTTTAAGCTCCTCCTCTGCCTAGCCGGTAGGAGTTTTATAAACTCGTCCATTGACATGTTGAGGAGTTCTTCTAGCGTCTTGCCGCGGTATCGGAAGGTGCCCCACTCCTCCGGGGGTATAACCGCGGGGGTGATCCACCCCTGCTTGCCCTTCTGAGCCTCCGCCTCTTTTGAAGACATCAAAGGGCCTCTTTTACACGGTTTTAAAACTTTTTCTCTCTACACGCCGTGTATTCGCACCGGCCTAAGTTTATAAATTCAGATCCGTGAAGACGCCATGGAGGCGGACTACGACGTAATTATCATAGGCGCAGGAATCGCCGGTCTGTCCGCGGCGTTGTACACGTCGAGGCAGAGGCTGAAGACTTTGGTGGTCTCCAAAGACCTGGGGGGCCAGCTCAACATGACTACTCTGATCGAGAACTACCCCGCAATTGCTAAAATATCGGGGCCCGAGCTGGCGAAGCGCGTGGAGCAACAAGCCCGCTCCTTCGGCGCGGAGATCATATTCGACGAGGTCAAGTCTGTGGAGAAGTCCGGCGACGTCTTTGTGGTGAAGACAGAGGGCGGCGACGAGTATAAGGCGCTTGCCGTCATATTAGCCTTTGGAAAAACTCCAAAGGAGCTGGGCGTGCCCGGCGAGGCCAAGTTTAAGAACAGAGGCGTCTCGTATTGTACAATATGCGACGCGCCGTTCTTCAAGGGCCAGGACGTGGCGCTGGTGAGCTGGGGAGACTTGGCGAGGGAGCCCGTGACTATCCTATCCTCCGTGGCCAACAAGTTCTACTGGATCTTCCCAGGGGAGAAGCCCATACACGACGACGAGTTTATAGAACAGGCAAAACGGCTCGGCAAGGCGGTGTTTGTCCCCCACAGCGAGGTGGTCGAGATAAAGGGCGACACCAAGGTCAAGGCGGTTGTGGTCAAGAATAGAAAAACCGGCGAGGTGCAAGAGCTCCCAGTGGCGGCGGTCTTCGTAGAAGTGGGCTACGTGACGAAGAGCGACTTTGTAAAACACCTAGTCGAGTTAAACGAGAGGGGTGAAATAATCGCAGACTGGGAAGGCAAGACCAAAACCCCCGGCGTCTTCGCCGCGGGCGACATCGTGGCGTATCCATATAAACAAGCCGTAATATCAGCCGCCATGGGGGTGGCCGCCGCCCTCTCGGCCACCGCATATGTAATGAAGCTAAAAGGCAAGCCGGTACACAGCCTCGTGGACTGGAGAGCGGAGAAAAAATAACCTATTTCCTTCGAACCGCTACCAATAAGGCCAATGCAAGCGCCGCGAGGCCCGCGGCAACTGCGCCGTAGAGGAGGGGCTCCGGGCCGGCTTTACCCTCTAGGGTTACTATGTGAGGGACGTAGTCGTCGCTGGGGACTATGTACACGGCCACGCCGCAGAGCTCCTTCTCCTCTAGGTACTTGGCAACGGCTTTGGCGAGCTTCTCGTCGGCTTTACCCACGTAAAAAGCCGCGTCGCTGAAGGGCCCGAATATCGAAATGCCAAAGTCGCGGAACTTAGGCGCGCCGAGCCCCGGTATGAAGTCCACAGTCTTGTTTGTGTTGTCCGTGGCGTTGACCCTGGGCAGGTCTACAACCACTACCGAGATGTTGTAAGCGGCGGCCACCTCTTCTAACTTCTTCAACACGTCCGGCCTGCCGCCGAGCCTTACAAATGCATATACAGTGCCGTTGACAGACCTGTCGCTTCGTAGTTTGAGAGCCGAAGAGCCGGAGACGCCGACGACTTCGACCCCCGCGTCTCTTAACACCCTCTCCACCGCCTCTACTTTGTCGCGGAGTAGAGACTGGGTGAGACTTACTAGCGCGTTCCACTGCTCTACGGTCACGTTATCCTCAGACTTAATCCCCAGCATCTCTCTCGCCTTTTTGCGGAGAGGAGTGTCGTATTTCTCTACAATCTTCTGCTCCTCAAGCCACCTGCCGAGGGTTACATATGTGTCGAGAGGCGCCGTGAATACATACGAAGGACCGCACGGAGTCTTGGCCTCCACGACGTATTTAGACATGTTTACATACGCCACACCAGCATGCACCACCGCGGCGAACGCCGCCGCCAGGAGAACTGCAACTAGCCGAGTCATATCCACTCCACTACACCCAGCGCATTATTAATTTTATCGGCGACGTAGCGCAAAAACGGCTCTTTACATGGAACTCTGCGACTTTTTCTCGGCTAAGTCTCTTGGCTCAAGAAAACCCATAGTGGAAAATACGCCAACCTTTTTACGTTCGACCTAAGTAGTACATTTAGTTTGTGGTTTAGTTGCAGTGGGTTTTTAAGAGGTGTGGCTTTAGATTGCCAGGGCCTCTAGTAGGTCTTTTACGTCGTATTTTTCGAGTCTCCACATTATGTCGAGGGCCTTTTTCCTATTTTCCTCCGGCAGGATGCCTCTTGTCAATGTGTTGAATTTTTCTTCTAGCTCTGTGTCTGTCATGGGGTTTTTGGGGTGGCCCTTGGCATAGTCTACGCGTTCTGTGTACTTAGCCCCGCCCTTTGTGTATATTGTAACTACCGTGGGGAAGGCCTGGGGGTACAGCTTGTCTAGC
The DNA here is from genome assembly GCA_038879095.1 of Pyrobaculum sp. GTDB lineage: Archaea > Thermoproteota > Thermoprotei > Thermoproteales > Thermoproteaceae > Pyrobaculum. The sequence goes on from JAVZUI010000072.1 coordinate 6,405, forward strand.
TCTGGGTCTAGGTTTACCTCCATCTTTTTCATGAGCGATAGGACTGCGGGGTTTCTGATGTCGTTGTAGTGTTCAATTTTTATGGGGCCGTGTACCAGCGCGGCGGCTGTGATCCACATTATGGAGTGATCCGCGGTCTCTTTGGTGTGTGGGTCCCACTTCTCGGGGTCTTTGGGGCCTATTATGGTGTAGGCGGCCTCGTAGGTGTCTATCCTAATTTTTTCAATCTCGTCTATCCTGACCTTTTCTCTCAGCCTCAAGGCGGCTTCGACGGCGGTTTGGGCGTGGTACTCCACTGGGTATGGCTTTATGTAGGTGTCGAGGATCCTCCTCGGCGGCTTGAGGCTCTCCATGTCTTTTAACACAGAGACGTCGAAGTCTCCTTGCAACAGCTGTTTAAAGAAGCCCATCTCCCCCTCGAACGGCTTGTACGGCCCTGTGAACCCCTCCCTGGCTAGCAACGCGGCGAACACGGCGTTTCTGCTGGAGTTCGCCGCGGCGGCCCCCTTCCACATAGACAACTCGCCGACTCTGGTCTGGCGCATGGCCGCGTGGGGCACTGCGTAAAGCGCCAAGGCGTGTTGCGTCTTGTAGACGTCGAGGCCCATCAGCTTAGCCGCGGCCAGCGCGCTTCCGATGCCTAAGAAATTCACGTGGTCCCACCCCCTCTTTCTCAACGTCCCTCCGTCGCAGAAGGTGACGCTGGCCTCGTAGCCGATTGCAACCGCAGTTATGAGCTCGGTGCCCCTCGACCCCACGTAGTCGCCAACGGCGAGGGCCGCCCCTATCAAGTCGCTTGGATGAAGCGGCTCTTTAGAGAGGTACGTGTCGTTGTAGTCGTGGTAGCGGATCATGAGGCCGTTGACGAAGGTGGCCCAGTCCGGGGGCGTGCGGTACCTGGTGCCCAACACCCGCGCGCCCTCCGAAGACGCGAAGCGCGAAGAAGCCCTCCTCGCCAGCGCCACGGGCTCGCTTGTATAGGCGGCGAAGGCCACCGCAACTGAGTCGATTATGCGCCTCTTAACCTCGTGGCGGACTTCGTAAGGCACTTTGGAGTAGTTTATGTAGTCAGTGTATTCGGCTAAGACTTTCGTAATCCTATCCATGGGCGCTCCCCCTCAGTCTTTTATATAGTTCATCTACGTTTTTTGCTATTTCGCCGTCTACCTTTTCGTAGTCGTAGTACCGGATCAGCTCGTACAGCTCTTTCCTAGTAAACATCTTGTCCA
>JAVZUI010000073.1:0-7260 GCA_038879095.1 Pyrobaculum sp.
CCAGCGCAGATATAGCCGCCGCCCCCGCAATGCCCACCCCTATGCCGGCTCCGAGGCCTGCGAGGCCTACAGCAAGCCCGGCTCCAATGTATCTACCATCCGTGGCTTGGGCCAACACCAACGCAGAGGCCAACGCCGCGATTAGTATTGCCTTGGTGTTCATAGGCGCCAAACTTCTTAGGTTTTTAAATATTGACGCAACTCCTCTATTTTTTTATCTATTTCAGATACCAAAACCTTTAGCTCTTCCTTTACTGTTGACATGACACTTTCGATTTCTCTATCAACTAATTCTTTAACAAGTGTATTGAGATCTTTCATAGACATGGTCGCAAAAGATGTGAGTATTTATATATGTGACGTAATTATCTTCCTCCGGATAAACTCCTCTCTTTCCCCTTCCTCTAAGGCCAGCCTTATGTACTGGATGTTCTCCCTAATCCTCGGAATCACGACGTAGTCAATTGCGTTAATCATACGCTGATACTCCCTCACGCGGTTAAGCAACGTGTAGAACAAGGTCTCTTTCTCAGCAAACTCAATCAGTTTCTTAAGCAAATCGGCGGCCTTAGCCAAGGCGATGTCCAACTCGGCGGGCTCTGTGGCCAAGCTGTAGTTAGGATACTTCGCAAACCCGCTAATCTCCAGCCCAACGTGCGTGCCTCTGTTTACCAGCTCGACTTTCACAGACTTCGGCATCAGCTCTGCTAAGCTCTCAACTCTGTCAATGCCAGACTTAGCCACGGCGATTTTGAAATTATTAGCCACGTCGACGAAGCCATCTGCTATCTCTTTCCTCAGCCTCTCTAAGTCCCCCACCAGCGCCCTAATTCTCTGAATAGTCGAGTTCCTCGCATCTTCCAACGTCTTTTTCATCCGTTGAAAAAGCGCCAGCTGCCGCCTCAGCCGTATAAGCTCAAGCCTAGAGGGCGGCGGCCTAAACGACATGCCTCTACGCAATACTTAGTTTATAAGTATTTGCAATGTGGCATACGTGAAAGAGACCTGGCGACTAGTACGGAGAGTAGTCGAAGACGGCGACGTGGTGCTAGAGGTATTAGACGCACGCGACCCCCTAGCCACTAGAAACGAAGACGTGGAAAAACTGGCAGAGCACATGGGCAAGAGACTTCTCGTAGTTATAAACAAGGCAGATTTAGTGGAACGAGACGTGTTAGACCTATGGAAAAAATATTTTGAAAAACGCGGCCTCCACGTAGTTTACGTAAGCGCCAAGCACAGACTTGGCACTAGGAAGCTGATTGCGGCAATAAGAGCCTTGGCGCCCCGGATCCCAGCCACAGTTGTCGTCGTAGGCTACCCCAACGTCGGCAAGTCGACGATAATAAACTACCTAAAGGGCAGACACGTGGCCCCCACAAGCCCAAAGCCCGGCTGGACCAAGGGAGAGCAGTTAGTCAGGGCAAAGACCTGGCTCCTAGTCCTCGACACGCCGGGGATCGTCAAGACCAGCTCCACTGGAGACCCCGCGCTTGACGTAATTAGAGGGCTCGTAGACCCAGGCACTGTGGACGACCCGGTGCCCTATGCACACGCCCTGTTGAAAAGAGTGCTGACCTACAACCCGGCGGCCTTAAAAGAGGCGTACGGCATAGACAGCGATCTAGATAACGCACTAGAACAAATTGGCCGCGTAAAACACAGGCTATTAAAAGGCGGCAAGGTAAACATTGAGGAAGCCGCTAGAATTGTCTTAAAGGACTGGATCGTCGGGAGGCTGAGATATTCGGCGGCCCCCCCAACTATTTAAAGTAGTGGACCAACACTGGCAATGCTAACAGCACTCGCAGTGTTGCTCGCCATACTGGTGCTCGTGGTAGAGCCCCTCGGCATACCGTACTATGCGACGACTGCCGTGGATGTAAAAAGCTTTGAAATCGCCGCGGGAGGCGCCTCTGAACAATTTCTCCAGATCCCGTGGCCCCTAGCTCTTTTGTTCACGGCCATCCTCGTCGCAGTGACCGCCTACATAGAATACGTGGAAAAAATACGTACAAGCCGCCTGTCCAAGACCCTGGCACTGCTGGCCTTACTATACTCGGCGCCCCTGCCGTACATCTATATAGTCGGCAACGGCGACGTGGTCATTGTAATAAGCAACTTCGCCAAGTATCTATCCATCCCAATATTCTACGCAGCGCTGTTAAGCACTTTAACTGAGAGAATGCTCGCCCCAAAGAACAGGGCCCGCATCATCGCAGACTTCGAAGTAACGTGGGCCAAGACAGAAAAGGCGTGACCCGCTGCTTCTTCTGCCTCAAAAAACTAGACACCTACAACGTTGTAAAAATTAGAAGCGAGTTGCCACTAGACCTCTACGTATATTCATGCGACGAGTGCCTAGCGAAGCACAGCGATCTGATCCTTGAAGTAGTCAAAAGAGGTGAGAAAGTCCCTTATTTTCTCAACAGAGACAACAGGCACGCCGCCGATAATAGAAGAAAACCGGGCAGACGTAACTACAAGGGGTACTACAGACGAGGCAAAGAGAAGTAGCTTAGGCAGACACCTCCTCACCTTCTCTAAGTGGCCCCGCGCCACTTGTCCCCACTTCCCCTGGCCACTCCTCCACTTCTTGGCCTCGATTACAAAGGCCAAGTCCCGCCTCCACGCAACGACGTCAAACTCGGCCCCCCTCCCGTCGCAACTTAGTCGCAGATTGGCGGCGGTGGAAAACCCAAACTCTTCAAACACCAGCCGTAGGAAGTATTCAAAGTCGTCCCAGCCGAGGTGCTTCACAGCGCTTAACACGTCGTAGCCGTGCTTTAACGCTTTGTAAAGCACGTAGCCCCGCGACGTGGGCTCCCCCTCGTTAAGAAAACCCGCCTCTTTTAAGAGGCGTAGAGCCTCGGCGTCGCCCGCTAGATACGCCGCTATGTAAGACTTAAGAGTCATATGAAAAGTTTAGTGTATATAATGATGACTAATTTCAGGGGGAGCTGTGAACGCGGTCCAAAGCGCTGACTTAAATGTTTAATAAGTGCGTAATGTTGGCCTCTGTGCCCTGTGCCTCTGTTACACAGTGCAACCCCGAAGCAAGCCGCGAAGAAGAGGTGTCTACAGACGTCCTGGTTGTGGGTGGTGGGCTGGGCGGACTCGCCGCCGCCCTTGACTTGAAGAAGTACGGCTACGCCGTGAAGGTGGTGCACGTGGGCGCCTTGGGAGGCCACCACGTCCTGGGGTCCGCCCCTCGGCTGTCCGACGTAGATGTAGAGCCGTTTGTGTCCAAGGCCGGCGAGCTGGACTTACTAGAGGGCTTTTTTGACGGCTTCTACGTCTATAGCAACGGCGTCAGGTATCGGGTACGTTATAAACACTTGGTATTAGCCACAGGGGGGGTCGACGTGCCTATTACTTTCCCCCAGGGCAGGAAGGCGCCTCAAAAAGTGGCCGAGGAGGTCTTGGCGCGCCCCCCATCTGGGCTAAGAATTCTTGTGTGGGGGACTACCGAGTGGGGCCTTAGAACTGCGCTTTCCCTGCGCCGTAGCGGAAACGAGGTGGTCGTCATGGACAACTCGGCGTATCTAAGAGACGTGAAGTACTACGAAAAAGTGAAGTCCGCCATCGACTTCCCAGTAATCACGTCGGTGAGGATAAGGGGGTTTGAAAAAGGCTTGTTAAAGTACGAAGTAGTCACGGGAAGAAAGGAGAACCAGCCCGGCGAAGTCAACATAGACCTTGTAGTATCTGCGGTGAGGCTTGTAAACCCGTACGTAGTAACAAAGCTGGGGTACAAGGTGTGGTACAGCTTCGAGCTCAGCTCGCTTGTACCGAGGAGGAGTAACTACGGCGAGCTCTTAATTCTAGACGAGTCCGGCAGGTCTGTGGGAGGCAGTAACGTATATGTAACCGGACACCTCTACGGCGCCTTGAGGGAATCCCACATCGTAGAGCAGGGAAGGCTACTCGCCGCTTACATAGCCTCAAAAGACGGCATAGAGAGCAGAGACAAGGCAAAAGACTTGTTAGACAAGTTCTTAGTGACGCTCACCATAGAGGCCAACTGGCTGTACAACCTCGGCAACAGGCTTGAGAAAGGCACAGACGACACTAGGCGGTACGTGGAGCCCAACGTCATAGACGTGCCGTTCTGGGCCTCGTACTGGCCTCAGATAGAAGAAGTTGAAGAAGACATTGTAATATGTCCATGCGACGGCTCTACAATTGACAAGTATTTAGAAGAGGTCAAGAGACTAAACAACTTAAAAGAGGTTAAAATCAAAATTACACACGAAGAAACCGATTTGTTGAGACAGCTTAAAATCCCCACGCTCCAGTTCAGCGGCTCTGTCTGCAAAGAGTCCGTCTGCCTGCCATACGCGGCTGTTATCCTAGGGGCCGCCCTGGCGCAACGGCCCTCCTACTTCCTCTACGGCAAGCCGCAGATGTTATACGGGTAAGAGTTTCGATAACAGCGATCGCAGACGGTCTACCCCCTCTTTGTTGTAGGCCTCGATCTTCGCCCTGACCACAGGCTCCGTGTTGCTGGGCCTTATCAAGAGTCTGCCGTCTGGCGTTCTTATGTCAATGCCGTCGACTTCGTAGTATTCAAGCCCCTTTGCGTTTAACTTGGCCTTCTCCACAGCTCCTCTTGGGTCCGCCGTCTTTACGTCAATACGCTCCTCGTAGACCTGCGGGGCCCGCCTCAGCATCTCGTCTAGAGACGTGCCGTGCTGCGCCAGTATGGAGAGTATTTTTAACGCGGCGTATATCCCGTCGTCGAAGTAGTGGTGTTCCCTGAAGCCTACGTGGCCGCTGTACTCTGCCCAGAACAGCGCGTTTGTCCTCACCGCAGTGGGCTTTTGAAAGCTGTGGCCTACTCTCTGCCTTACCACCTTCACCCCCCTCTCCTCGGCCACTTTTTCTAAGTAGAGGGGCATCGTCACGTCTAATACAACGACGTCGCCCGGCTTTGCGTATAGCTCTATCAACGTGTACACCATCTTCTCAGGCCTGAATATGTTCCCAGAGGCCGTCACCATGCCTACTCTGTCGCAGTCGCCGTCTAGCGCAATGCCTGCGTCAAGCCTGTTTTGCACAACCACTTGTTGTAGCTGCCTGAGGTTCTCCGCCTTTTCGGGGTCCGGCGGGTGGGCTGGGAAGCGCCCGTCTGGGTAGTCGTTAATCGCAACAACCTTCTTAAAAACCCGAGAAAGCAATGGTTTTAACACCACGCCTGCGGCGTTGGCAGGATCGAAACCCACTGCCAGCGGCAACTCGCCGAAGAGGCTGGCCACGTGGTCTATGTACTTGTTTAAAGCCTCGCTGACGTAAACCACGCCGCGCTTCTCCGGCGGGGGTTGCTCCAGCATCGAGGCCAGCTGCTGAATCTCGTGGCTCTCTAAGTCGAGCCCCCCCGCCTTCATTATCTTCATGCCGTTGTACTCCGGCGGGTTGTGAGACGCCGTCACCATCACCGCCGGCTTATTCAAAATGTACGAGGCGTAGTGCGTGGCAGGCGTGGTAGAGGTCCCTATGAAAATTACATTTCCACCAGCTAACAATCCACGTGAAAGAGCCTCCGCTATTCTAAAAGAGTGCGTCCTCACGTCCATGCCAACTATGACGTCGGAGCCGTTGAAAAATTTCGCCAGAGCGTACCCAATCTTCTCCACGATATCTGTCGTTAACTCTTTGTCCACTACACCGCGAATGTCGTATGCTTTGAAGACCGACATGACAGATATATATTCGAACCTTTATAAACATGTGAGAATATCGGGCGTAGCCGACCTCCCCCTACACGGAGGCCACGTCCCTCCTTGGCTTCTGGAGAGAATGAAGAGGCTTGCCTCGCTAGTCCTTAGAGCAATGCACGACTTATACGGCCCCGACGGCGTGGTGGAGCGGTTCAGCAACCCAGCCTTCTTTCAAGCCTTTAACAACGTGATTGGGATGGACTGGGACAGCTCAGGTTCCACAACGGTCACAACGGCGGTGGTGAAGGAAGTCCTTAAGAGCTCGGACGTTCCAGTCAGGGTGGCGGGGGGTAAGGGCAGGCAAGCCTTGAACACGCCTAACGAGTTGGTGGAAATATCCAAACTATTTGACCTAGACGCTGAGTCCCTCGTTATCGCATCGAGGCTCACGGCGAAGGTGGACAACGTCTTAGTTCAAGACGGCTACGACATCTACCACCACGCCTTCATAGTTTCAGAGACGGGGAGGTGGGCTGTGATACAGCAGGGCATGAACCCGGCGGCTAAGATGGCGAGGAGGTACCACTGGATACGTACAGACCAGTTTTTCGACAGTCCACACACCGGCGTCGTGGGGCTTAGACAACGGCAAGTGTTAAACCTAGCCTCCCGCCTGAGTAGAGAGAACCGCCAAGTGGTTTTAGAGCTAGTTAACGAGGGCGCGGGTAGGGTTGGGCGCTACTTGGCGCTCCTAAAAGGCCAGGCTACTCTAGTCGACGTCCCGTACTACCACCCATATGTCAAAATTGACGTAGACGTTAAGTCCGTTCTTAAAAACCTGCCTCCTCCGAAGTCTGTCGCAGACTTCAAGGAGTTGTTGCTGAGATATAGGGTGGGGCCGAAGACTCTACGCGCGTTGTCTCTAGTGGCGGAGCTTATATTCAAAGCGCCGGCCGATTGGAACGACCCGGCTGTAGACCCGTTTAAATTTGCCTTCGCAGTAGGCGGAAAGGACGGCGTTCCCTACCCGGTGGACCGCAGGACCTACGACGAGTTGATAGCCCTCCTAGACGCAGTCGTCGAGAGGGCAAAGAGCGACGTCGGTATCTACAAGTACTTGTCGCATCTGGCGAAGAAGGCGGAGCAGTGGCGGTACCCTCAGGAGCGGAAGAGACCTACTCTCTAAGGCTTTTCGTAACACGTAGGCCTTAACCCCGACCACTCTGAAACTCGGCTTGGGTCCTCAAGCACGTACCTCCCCACGATCTCGAAGTCTGCCCCCGCCTTTAACGCGTCGCCGGGCTTGCCGCCCTGCGGCCCTATGCCTGGCGACACAATCCTATACTCGCAACCGATTTTTTCGCGGACTTTTCTTATCGTTTGGGGCTCGTTTCCGGGCAAGACGTAACCTCTTACGTCTTTAATCTCCTCTACAAGCCTCTCCCACACCTGGTCGTAGAGCGTCGGTGTCGTCATTTTAACTAAGACGTACGTGTTGGGGCCTTTTGGGACTGATGGATAAAGGAAGCCGTGTACTATGACGCAACATGCGCCTTTTCTTATGACTTTTTCAATAAGCTTGGCGGCTATGTGGGGGACG
>JAVZUI010000074.1:0-5938 GCA_038879095.1 Pyrobaculum sp.
GTTGGTGACTGGAGTTAGCCGGGGCTTTCCCCTCTTAAATATCACGCGCGTAGACATATATCCACTTAAAAACTTTAAACTGTGATGACGTTGGTCTTTGCAGAGGTGTGAAGAGGGGAACGAAAACTGATTTAAAAGTGGGAAAAAACGCACGCGATGATAAGCATAGTGCTACACCATACGTGCAAGTCGTCGTACACGCTGTACAAAGCCCTAAAGGGAACGCCCGGCGTCGAGTTTAAAATGGCCACGGCGCCGTACTTCTCATACCTAAGCCGCTACGTGTTAAGTGTCCCCGCAGTGTTTAAAAACGGCGAACTCGTCCTCCTAGACCCCGTGGAACCCGGCGACGTGCAGGCTTTGCTAAGCGGAAACACGGAAAAAGAACTAGACGTCGACGAGGCTGTGGAGAACTTCGCCAGAGGAGTAATGGCAAGCCAAGCCCTCCTAAGCGTAGTCATGCTCTACAAGTCGCTTAGGCCAGTTCTAGACCCCGCCGTAGTGTCCGTCCTCACGAGGGCAAGATACCACAGACAAGAAAGCAAAACGCCGCAGTTTCTAAACGCCTTAAAGACAAGAGACGAAGAAATAATTAGGGAGAACTGGGAGTACTTCGTCAAGGTTTTAACCTTCGGAATAGTGAGAGAGATGTACTGGCTCGGCATCGACATTGACGACGTCGAAAAGCCACATGTCAAAATGTGGATTCTGGCAAAGGCCACGGTGGGGAGGCTCGGCCTGCCCCACCCCAAGCCAGACGTGCCGCAAGACGTCGTAGACGCCGTCTACACAACGCTGAAAGAGTCAGGCAGAAGGTACATGGACAAAGTAGTTGAAGAACAGTCCACAATCTTAGGAGACAGCGAGTTCATGTCGCTAATACAGGAGTAAATACATTCACCCAACTCTCTCCCCCTCTGTTATTTTATCTATAAGGTATTTTTAATACAAAGGAGGTATAACGCATGTATACAGTTTACAAGCTCAGCGGCTCTTCAGAGCTCTTCTCACAGGAGAAGCTCAAGGCCTCGCTGGAGCGCGCGGCGGCAGACGTCGGCGTTCACGTAGACGGAGAGGTCTCCGTGGCAGTTACGAAGGACGTCTGGTCTTGGGAGCTCTCCGACATGGTTCAGCTAGAGCTTTTGAAAAAGGCCATAGACAGGCCGGAGCTGGCCGCCGTCGCCAAGTCCCACCTGCTCGGCCGTATATACAAAGAGGCCTTCGGCAAGGACTTCCTCAAGTCGAAGACACCCGAGGAGTACAAGAGGCGCGCCGCCGCGGCTTTTGAAAAAATGGCAGAGGCGGGCGTCATCAAAAAAGAGGCTCTAGCGCTGTTGAGAGAAGTGGAGCTCTCGCCGGGCTTCGACTGGTCTCTTTCCTACAACGCGTTGAGGCTTTTCACAAACGGAAACTACGCCCTGAGGGGGCCCGACTTTAAAATCGCAGAGACCCCCGCCATGGCCGCGGCGAGGGTGGCCACCGCCGTGGCAAGAAGCCCCGACGCCGCGAGGAGGTACTACCGCTACATCACAGAGCTGAAGATAGTGCCCGCGTCGCCCTTCTGGTTCAACGCCTGGACTAGGAAGGAGATGTTCGCCTCCTGCTTCACTCTGGAGGTGGAGGACTGCCTATCCTCGCTCACCCACCCAGGGAGGCAGTGTATATACGACGCCCTCGCCTACTCGGGCATAATCCAACAGCTGGGAGGCGGCGTGGGCTACGACTTCTCGCTTCTACGCCCCGAGGGCGACGTGGTGAGGGGGAGCGTGGGCGTGGCGTCGGGCCCCGTCTCCTTCATGAAGCTCTTCGACGCAAACGTCGACGTAATCAAGCAGGGAGGGAAGAGGAGGGGAGCCCAGATGGGCACACTACACGCCTGGCACCCAGACGTACGCAAATTCATAAAAGCCAAGACGGGAGAGCTGAAAGACGCCCACCTACAAAACTTCAACATATCGGTATTCGTAGACGACACATTTATGGAAAAGGCGCTGGGCATAGACGGCGACTCGAAGTACCCGCTGGTAAACCCCAGGGCGTTTTACGACAAGACTGGCGTAAAGCCCACAGAGCTTTTAGAAATACACAAAGAAGCCCAAATCCCCAGAGATGCTATTTGGGGCCACGTAGACGCCAGAGAGCTGTTCCGCGAAATTACAGACGGCGCCTGGGACTCCGGCGACCCAGGCCTCATATTCAAGTCTAACCTAAACGCTTCCAACCCGTTGCTCTACGCCGAGGTGGAGGTCGGCGGCTATAAGTTTAGATACGTCTGGAGGTCTGTCAACCCTTGTGCGGAAACGGTGCAAAATCCATTTGAAGTTTGCAACCTCACCCACATCAACCTGGTAAAGTTTGTAAAGCCTAACTGCCGCGGCCGGACCTTGGAGGAGAAGCTCGCCTGCATCGACTGGGAGGGCCTCGCCGAGGCGGCTAGGGTGGGGACTAGGTTCCTCGACGACGCCATTGAGCGTAGTAGGACTGGCATCGCGGTTATAGATGAGATGAACCTGGCCACTAGGAAGAACGGGCTCGGCATCATGGGCTTCGCCGAGCTGTTAATTAGGCTTGAGGTGCCGTACGCCTCTTGGGACGCAGTCGAGTTGATAAACCGGGTGATGGGCTGGATATACGTACACGCCCTCGACGAGTCGGCGGAGCTGGCCAGGGAGAGGGGGCCGTTTAAGTACTTTGAAAAGTCGGCGTACGCCAGGGGGGAGCTCCCAGTCCTCAAGTTCCAGGACTACGTGTGGTCTAGGTGGGAGCGGGTGAAGTGGGCATACCCGCCCGAGCTGAGGGAGGCCGGCGACCGCCTTAGGGACGTCACAATGCGCACTAGGCGGTGGCTGGCGCCTTACTTAGACGCGCTTAGGGAGAAGGTGAGGGACGGGGTTAGGAACTCGGTGGTGTTGTCCATCGCGCCGACGGGGCGCACCAGCATACTGGCGGGCACCACCAGCGGGGTGGAGCCAGTCTTCGCCCTGGCCTTCCTGCGCAACGTCACAGTGGGCACGTTGGTGGAGTACTACGAGCCCGGCGTGGAGTACCTGAGGGAGAGGGGCCTCTGGACGCCTGAGGTGAGGAAGGCGGTGGAGGAGACGGGCATGTTGAAAGACGCGCCGGTGCCCGACGGCGTAAAGCACTTGCTGGCCACCGCCATGGAGATAGGCTGGCTGTGGCACGTCCTCATGCAGGCCAGCGCCCAGCAGTGGGTAGACCAGGGCATCTCCAAGACGATAAACCTCCCCGCCAACGCGCCGAGGGACGACGTCTACTGGGCCTTCGCCCTCGCCTGGGCCCTCGGCGTGAAGGGCATCACTGTGTACAGAGACAAGTCTAAGTCGGTACAGGTGATATACACGGGGCTGAGGCAGGAGATTAAGAAAAAGCTGGCCGAGGCGAAGATAGTGGTGAGGCCTCTGGCGCTCGACGCCGCCATTGAGGAGGCCGCGGAGAAGGCCAAGCTCAAGGCTCTGGAAGAGGGCAAAGACCCCTACTGCAAGACGGGGGAGTGCGGCTGATTTTTTACTCGCTGGGTTAATATACTTAGGCTTCTGGTCTATCATGCTTGACATTATTTCCAAGTCTGTGAAGGTGGGCCTTGTGTTTGTTATCTTTAGCGTTCTGTATACTCTTTTTAACGTGTGGTGGGCAGGACTGCTCGACGTATATCCCCTGCTGGCGGGAGTCTACCTAATGACGTTCATCTCGGTGCTCCCCTACGTAGTCGTCAACGTGGCCACTGCTTTGAAGAATAGAAGCGACGGAAAGTGGATAATCACCGTGGGCCTCTCTGCGGCGTTGACGTCTTCGCTAATTGCGGCCTTGGTTAAGCTGGGGCACTTAAGGTCGTCTATATCGCCGTTTGTTATTAGTCAGCTAAGATTTGACAGCACGTTGGCCCTTTCTCTGGCCCTGCTGGGGCTTTCTGCATTAGTTTACTTGGGGACGGTGTTGCCCGAGGGCAAGAAGTTGGCCAGGGCTGTTTATTTTAGCGTTGTTGAGAATGGAGAAGGCGACGACGTGGAGACCATTTAAATAAGCTATTGTGAGAATATGTGGACATATTGCTTGTCAGAGAGTTTGAGGCTGGGTATGAACTAGTAGATATTCTGCGGTTTGAGCAAGGTCGCCGCTACATATACCGCTTGGTGGGCGATAGGGAGTATTTCGTACACGTCGTGGCCTTAAAGAGTGCGACATATGTTGAGTTTTGGCATCCAAACTACGCAGTTCCGCTTCTCGTGTTTAAAATAGGCAGCGGGGAGGAGCTGTCTAGAGTGTTAGTTCTGCTTAAAGCGCTTGTGGGAAGATAACGTTTAATATCTCCCCCACCCTCTCCTATATGTCATACAGCGTATTAGAGGCGCTGAGACACGACCCTGACCGGGTTAGGAAGATCCTCGCCGCGAGGAGAATGGACCCCTCCCTGGTCGATAAGTTTCTAGAAGTTGACAACAGGTGGAGACAGTTGAAGAAGGAAGTAGACGAGCTCCGCCACCTCTATAACCAGCTGTCTAGAGAGGGCGCGAAGGCTCCTCCTGAAAGGCGGAGAGAGGTCGTGGAGAAGGCCAAGGAGCTGGCCTCAAGGCTTGAAAAAGTTGAGAAGGAGATAGAGGAGGTGGAGAGGCAGAGGGAGGAGTTGCTTTACAGCTTTCCCAATTTAGTGCACGATTCGGTGCCCACGTGCCCCGAGGGCGTCGACTCCGTCCCAGTGAGGCACTGGGGCGTGGTTAGGGTGGTGAAAGACGCCGTTGCGTCTCTCGACGCCGGCGTGGAGTACGTGGTGGTGGAAAAGGCCCCAATTGGTCACGCCGACATGGCTGAACAAGTGTTGCGAATGGCGGACACGCTGAAGGCCGGGGAGGTGGCTGGGAGCCGTTTTTACTACCTCTTCGACGACTTGGTATGGCTAGATTTTGCACTGGCTATGTACGCGTTGGACCACTTGACGCAGAAGGGGTTTAGGCCGGTGGTGCCGCCCTACATGTTGAAATTCGACGTTATCAGAAGAGTGTTGGACTTCGACACGTTTAAAGACGCCATATACAAAATCGACGGCGAGGACCTCTACTTGATAGCCACTGCTGAGCACGGAATTGCGGCGTATCTCTACAAGCGGGAGTTAGTAGAAGAAGAGTTGCCGCAGTTGTACGTGGGTTGGTCTCCGTGTTTTAGAAAAGAGGCAGGCGCAGGGAACAGAGACATCAAGGGCATATTCCGCGTCCACGTGTTTCACAAAGTTGAGCAGTTCGTCTTCTCGCTTCCAGAAGATTCGTGGAAGTGGCACGAGGAGATTACTAAAAACACGGAGGAGCTGATCAGAGGGCTTGGGCTGCCATACAGAGTAGTCAACATCTGCGCCCACGACTTGGGCGCCCCCGCCGCTAAGAAGTACGACATCGAGGTGTGGTACCCCGCTCAGGGCAAGTATAGAGAGCTGGCCAGCTGTTCCAACGTCACGGATTGGCAGTCGTATAGGCTGGGCATAAGAGTGACCCGGAAGGGGATGAAGAAGGAGTTTGTACACACGCTTAACTGCACCGGGCTTGCCACTACGAGGACTATCACCGCCGTGTTAGAAAACTTCCAGAGAGAAGACGGCGTTGTGGAAATTCCAAAGGCCTTAAGGCCTTATCTAGAGCCCATAAAGGCGGCGCCTAAGGACTACATCTATCCTAAGAAGACTGCGTAGGTCGGCGCTTAGATCCATCTTCACACGTCTGCTAGCCTGTCTTCGTCACCGTTTTACAACGGACAACTGTTTATATATATAGTGGTTTTTCAAGGCCGTGGCTCAAGACGTCGTAGTCAAGATAATAGAAGAAGCCGTAGTGGACTTCGCCAGCCGTTTATGTGAATGCGAAAGACTCAAGCAACTACATGTGAGAGATATTGAGTTGGCCAAAGTGGCGGACGAGGTGACGAAGGCCATCGC
>JAVZUI010000074.1:5948-7237 GCA_038879095.1 Pyrobaculum sp.
ACGGCCCGGTGAGCATTAGAGTTCAGAAAAAGTTCCTGGGGCGTAAAGAGGTCAAGGTCTTGCTCTTCGGCCAAGAAGTCGACCCAAACCAACTGCTTACTGAAATCTCTAAGGCGAGGTCGAGGGCCGCCTGGATTTCTTCAGATTGTTCAGAACAAGCCCTCGTCGAGACGTTGTATAAGTACGAAGACCGCTACCTAGTGGAGGTGGTCATGCGCAACTTTGACGTTTTTAAAAACCTCTGCGTGGGCAAGCAACCTAAGGTGGAGTTCGGCGACGCCCCCGCCCACGTGGTGGAGGGCGTGTTAAGGGGAGTTCAGAATTTTTTGACGCGCCATGGGAGTCGTCCTTAAGCTGTCCGGCCGAGTTTTTGAAGACGAGGGCTTGGTGTATGCATATGCAAAAATTGTAAAAAACTACGGAGGTAAAATAGCCGTCGTTGCGGGAGGCGGCGAGGTTGCTAGAAGGTACATAGCTGTTGCAAGAGGCGGGGGTGCGTCGAACACTTTTCAAGACCTTCTCGGGATATACGCCAGCCGCCTAAACGCGTTGTTGTTTTTATCTCTGCTTGGGGAAGAGGCGTATCCAAAAGTCCCCGTAAACCTCGAGGAGTTTCTAGACGCGTGGCGTAGGTACAAGTACGTGGTGGCGGGGGGCTTTCAGCCGGGCCAGTCCACTGCAACTGTGGCGGCGTTGGTCGCAGAGGCGGCTGGCGCGTCTATTTTGCTAAACGCGGCTAACATAGACGCCGTATACGACGACGATCCCAGGAGAAATCCAAACGCCAGAAGGCTGTCAGAACTGACATACGACGAGTTGGAAAACATAGTTAAGTCCAGCGCCCTCCCCGGCGGCTACGAGTTGCTTGACATGTGGAGCATCTCCATATTAAAAAGAAACTGCATCACCACGTATATATTCGACGGCAGAAAGCCTGACCACCTAGGCGCAGTTTTAAGAGGAGAAAACCCCGGCAGCAAGGTGACGTGTACAAGACGCTTGTGACTCTATCTGTCTACACAGGCTTAAGAGAATTGGCGTGTGGCGACCCCGCGGCAGGGAGCTTTTTCATAGGCGCCCAAGTGGGCCGCTCGAAGCTCCCCACCCAGCTTCTTAGGGAAAACGCATTAAAATACTTTATTTGACGTGGCGTAATGGACTGCATCTTTTGTAAAATAGCTAGGGGGGAGGCCCACGCTTGGAGAGTTTACGAAGATGAGGAGTTTTTGGTAATTCTTGATAAATATCCAGCGTCGTACGGCCACTTGTTAGTAGTGCCAAAGGAACAT
>JAVZUI010000075.1:0-7189 GCA_038879095.1 Pyrobaculum sp.
GAGCAGATAATGGTAAACAACGTGGCAAGGGTATACTCAAGGTGGGAAAAAGAAAAACAATGGACAATGAGAGACGCGGCGGTAGTAACAGCGCTAGAAAGAATATACAAGGCGATGAAGCTGAGGGGGTGGCTTTAATCGACTGTGGGGGCTATTAGTTCGATTAGTTCTTTTGGGCAGTCTTTAGCTATCTCGGCCTCGGCCTCTTTTCCCACTTTCTGTGTCACGAGTCCTTGTTTGTATAGTTTGTAGATTTGGTAAAGCGTCCGGCATCTGAGGACGAGCTCTATGGTGAACTTATCCGCCGCGGCTTTTAGTCTCTGGTCTGCTACGTAGTACACGTAGTGGCTAACGCCGGAGTTTATAAGCCTAGTATCTAAAGTCTTGGAGAGATGGGAAGTCGGAACACTTGAAGAGTTTTGTATACCTCCTGTAGTCTCTCCAAAACGTCTTGTTGTGAGGCCTCAGGGCTCCGCTCGCCGTGTGGGGGATGTGCGCAAGTTCGTGGGCAACGGCTTTTAACTTCTCTTCACAAGAAAGTCGTTTAAATGCCGCCAAGAGCTCAATTACGTAAGTCGGCGGCAGGCCTAGGGTTATCTGAAACACCTTCCCCAACCCCCAGACCCTGGCCACCGCCCTCGACTTAGAATTTGGGTTGTACAACACGGCGATGTTCGCCGCAGTTAGGTGCAACAGTTCTTTTGACGCGGCCACTTTTTTAATCTCGGCCTCGAGCTCCTTCAGCCTATACACAGAGCGTCTACGTCCATTAGTATTTAAACTGGGCGATTAGAGTTGCCCATGATTTTAGTCAACGACCCATGTGCCTACTTGGCCGAAGTGCCCTACCTGGAGGCTCTTTGCTACGTCGTAGGCGGAGCGCCCACCACCATGTCGCTGGCTCTGCTGTCTTTTGCCATCGGGATCGCCTTGGGGTCGTTGCTACTTCTTGTCAGGTTTTTCCTCCCCAAGCCCTTCCCGTGGGTTGCGGCGGCTTATGTCGAGGCCTTTAGAGGGACCCCGCTGTTGGTGCAGATCTTTATCATCTACTTCGGCGTGGGGGGCTACCTCAAGGCCTACGGCATAAACCTAGACCCGTTCACAGCGGGGGTGATCGCGCTGGGGCTAAACAGCGCCGCGTACCAAGCCGAAATCTTCCGATCTGCCGTCCAAGCCATTCCAGTGGAACAGTACCTGACGGCGGAGGCCTACGCCTTCACTAAGACGCAGACTTTTAGATATATAATAATGCCGCAAGCCTTGAGAATCGCGCTACCTGCCCTTATGAACGAGCTCGTCCTTTTAATAAAAGACTCCTCTCTAGTAGCGGTGATCGGCGTGTTCCCCCCCGACATCTTCCGCCGCGCCGACTACTTCTCAGCCTCTAGGTTTATGTACTTCGAGGCGTACATGGCCGCAGCCACTGTGTACTTCTTAATATGCTACGCCATGGTTAAGATAAGCCACGTAATAGAGAAGAAGTACGCAATCCCAGGATATCTGAGAAGAGGGATAATCTAACATGTCGGCGGTAGCTGTCCAAGACCTCGAAGTCTCCTACGGCGCCTTGGAGGTTATTAGAGGAGTTAGCCTAAGAGTTGAGAAGGGGGAGAAGGTGGTGATCATGGGGCCCTCCGGCTCGGGCAAGTCCACGTTCCTCCGCTCTCTCATATGGCTTGTAAAGCCTAAGAGAGGTCAAATAGTGATAGACGGCGTGGAGGTCAGCCCACGCACTCTCAGGACTGTGAGAAAGAAGGTGGGGTTTGTATTTCAGCACTACAACCTCTTCCCCCACCTACGGGTCATCGACAACATCGCCCTCCCCCTGGTCAAGGTACACGGCCTTTCTTACAAAGAGGCTGTGGAAAGGGCTAGGGAGGCGTTGCGCCTCGTGGGGCTGTTGGAAAAAGAGAGGGCGTACCCCCTCCAGCTCTCCGGCGGCCAGCAACAAAGAGTCGCCATAGCCAGGGCACTTGCAGTACAGCCCGCCGTCTTGATGCTAGACGAGCCCACCTCGGCGCTTGACCCCGAGCTGGTAGAAGAGGTGCTACAAGTGCTGGAGGACATCGCCAGGCGCGGCACCACCATGTTGATAGTCACCCACGAAATCGACTTTGCAGAAGACGTGGCGGACAGAGTGGTGTTTTTCGAAGGCGGGAAGATAGTGGAAGAGGGCCCCGCGGCGGAGGTGCTCTACAACCCGAAGTCTGAGCGGCTACGGCAATTTCTCAAACGGCTACACAGAAGAGCCTTTTAATATCAAATTCGGCGAAGACATGTACGTAGCCTGCACCCGCGACTGCTACGACACCTGCATCTTCGCCGTGGAGGGGTCCCCCCGCCGTCTTGTGCCAATTCGCGAATTCCCAACGCTTGGCTTTACATGCGCCAGGGGGGCCGCGGACTTGAAGAGGCTTGCCTCGCCGAGGCGCGTCAAGCGTCCGTTAATCAGAGGCGAGAGACAGGTAGTGGAGGTGAGCTGGGACAGGGCCCTTGAAGAGGTGGCGCAGAGGTGGAGGGAGTCGGCGCCGGAGGAGGTGATCCACATAGACTACGACGGCAACCAGGGCCTCTTGACTTGGTACTACCCGGCGAGACTTTTCAACGCCTTGGGGGCCGCCTCCACTGACTACTCTATCTGTAGCTCCGAGGGCCACGAGGCCATTAAACTTCACTGGGGGAGGTCCTACGGCGCTATGCCAAAGGCCCTTGGAGAGAGGCCGGTGGTTTTTTGGGCGCTTGACGCCGCCAATTCTTTTATCCACGGCTGGGCGCTGGTTAAGAGAAGCCGAAGGCCCACGGCCGCAGTAGACGTGTGGATGAGCAAGACGATGAAGCACGTAGACCTCCCCGTCTTAGTAAAGCCTGGGACAGACGTGGTTTTGGCCTTGGGCGTGGCGAGGGAGTTAGTAAAGAGGGGGGCCTACGACAGAAAGTTTGTAGACAGGTGGGGCTATGGCTTTGACAAATTTGTAGAATACGTCGAGAAGTACACCCCTGAGTACGTGGCCGAGGAGGCCGGCGTCTCGGAGGAAGTTTTCTACAAACTTGTAGACTTCTACCTATCTAAGCCTATTACAGTAATTGGGTTTGCCATTGGGCGTACTGAAAACGGGGGCGAGGCGGCGAGGGCTATTTCTCTAATACACGCCCTTTTGGGCGACCCCGGCGGCTTTTACTACTCCAACTCGGGGGCCTGGGGGATAGACTTTAAATACTTGAGGGGGCTACACATGTCCTCGCCCAGCCGCGTAGTGCCCATGGGCCTAGTGGCCTCGCAGATCACGCAGTTCAGGTTAGTATACGTCTGGAACGCCAACCCCGTGTTGACCCTCCCCCAGGGGGATAGAATTGCGGAGGCCGCGGCGAGGGGGGACATAACCCTCGTGGCCCACGCCCCGCTTATGGACGAAACCGCCGAGGCGGCGCACGTTGTCTTGCCAGCGCCTTTGTATTTAGAAAAAGACGACGTGATGTACTCCTACTGGCATAACTACCTCATATACAACGCCGCAGTGGCGGAGCCGCCGGGGGAGGCTAGACGGGAGACTTGGGTGGTGAGAGAGCTGGCCAAGCTTCTAGGCGTAGACAGCCACCCACTTATTGTAGAAGACCCCTGGCGCGCTGTAGACGTGGCGATTAGAGGGACTGGGGTGGCCCTTGAGGAGTTGAGGAGGAGGGGCGTGGTGGAACTGCCGCCCCCCGACTATTACAAATTCCCCACGAAGAGCGGCAAGGTGGAGTTCTACAGCCTCGCCGCGTCGGAGCGGGGCCTGCCCCCGATGCCGGCCTACAAGCCGCCTAGGCGAGACGCCTACGTGTTGACCTTCCCCCCAAGCCCTCTGTATACAAACAGCCAGTTTAGAGAAATATACGGCGAACCCCTGCCGAGAGTTCGGATGAGCCCGAGGGATTTCAAAACGCCGTGTGTGGTGCTCTACAACGAATACGGCGAGGTGAGGGCGGAGGCCGTTGCAGACCCCGACGTGCCGCCCGGCGTGTTGGTGTTCGAAGGCATTGGAAAGGGCCTAGGCGGCGACCCGATTAACAAAATTGCCCGCGGCGAGCCGGGCCCCTACGGCGGCACGCCTAAGTTGTACACCACCTACGTAAGCCTCAGGCCTTGTGAGAAATAAATATTGGAACTATTTTAAAAACGTGTTTGACAACCACGTCCACTGCCACGAGTTTCCCCCCGACGAGTTAGAGACGTATAGGAAGGAGTGGTCTCTTGTCTGCGTCTCAGACGACTTGGCTAGTAGCAAGAAGACTCTTGAAATAGGCGGCGCGGTCCAGTGCCTGGGGATACACCCCTGGCAGGTGGACAAGGCTGAGCCGGGGGACCTCCCCGCCGTTTTAAAACTAATTGAGAAAAGCGAGGCGCCGTGTGTAGGAGAGGTGGGGCTAGACAAGAGGTTTGTCCCGCATAGTTTTGATAAACAGAAAGAGTTTTTCAAGGAGTTTTTAAAACTAGCCAGAGAGCTAGACCTAGTGGTGAACGTACACGCGCCAGACGCGTGGGGCGACGTGTTGGAGGAGCTGAGGAGGTCGGACGTGGACAGGGCGGTAATTCACTGGTACACGGGGCCGCTCCACTTGTTAGAAGAGGTGAGTGGCTTGGGCTACTTTATCACAATAAACCCCGCCGTCGTCGTCCAGAAAAAGCACCAGGAGGTGGCCGTTGCGGCGGATAGGCGGATTTTGCTTTTAGAAAGCGACGGGCCCTACGAGTACAGGGGGATGAGGCTGGCTCCGCCTTTGATAGAAAAAACTGTGGAGAAGCTCGCAGAGCTGTGGAAGTCCCCCAGGGACTACGTGGTGGAGGTGGTGGAGGAGAACGCCAAGAGGCTATGGCGGAGGGCCTAGTGGACTTGTTGACGAGGGTGAGGGAGAAGAGCCGGGGGCTTGTGCTACGGCTAGAGGGCAGATACACGGCAGTGGGGGACCTCCACGGCGACTTACACACGCTAGAGGTCATCTTGAAGGAGTGGCCCCCGCCGTATCTCTTCCTCGGCGACTACGTAGACAGGGGGGACAGGGGTCTGGAGGTGGTGACCCAGGTGTTTCAACTCTTCCTCGAGGGCAAGGCGGTGGCCCTCCGCGGCAACCACGAGTCCCCCATCATGAACATTGACGGGGGCTTTCTCGACGAGCTGTGCGACAAGATCGGCAGCAAATGCGGCGCCGTGTATAAAGAGTTTGAAAAAACCTTCGCCGCGTTGCCCCTGGCGGCCGTTGTGAACAACAGCGTGGTGGCTCTACACGGAGGAGTCCCCCTAGACGGCGCCATGAGGCCGGCTTCACTAGGCGACTTGTCCAAGGCCTCGGGGGACTTGACGGTGCCCCGGGACGAGCTCGCGTTTCAAGTGCTGTGGAACGACCCCTGTACTTGCGAAGACTACGCCCCAAGCCCGCGGGGCCCCGGCGCGTGGCTATTCGGCGCACAGATTACGAAAAAATTCCACGAGATGCACGGCACGCGCGTCGTAGTGAGGGGCCACACCTACGTCCCGGAGGGCTGCGCCTACCACCACGAAGGCGGCGTAGTGACTGTGTTCAGCTCCTCGGCGGGGCCCTACAGAAAGACAAAGACCAAAGTGGCACTAGTCGCTGAGGGGGTCGAGGTATACGACGTAGCCACTAAAAACAAGGCGAGGTGCCCCCAAGACGTAGACCCCTTCTAACACTCCCCCTTCAGCCCCTTGGGGGGCCTCACCCCCCTCTGCCCCTGGTAGGCGCCTTGGTAGAGGGCCCGCCCCTCGGCTTTTGCGAGGACGAGGTGTAGGAAGCGCATCCCCCTCCTCAGCACTATGGTGTTGGGGGAGTTGTTCACAATCTCGATGGTTATGTTCCCCTCGAAGCCTGCGTCGACGACGGTGGGAGGCGCCGTGAGGCCGTACCTCGCGATGGTGGAGCGGATGTTGGCGAGCCCAACCACGTCGTCGGGCATCTTGACGTACTCCTCGGTGGTGAGGAGGACGAAGTTGCGGGGAGGTATCACCACCTCGTCCGCCTTGACGACGCGGAACAGCGGCCTCGCGTCCTCCAGCTCGCAGGGCTTGACCACGGCCCCCTCGTAGGCGTATATCGCGTACTCGCCGCCGATTCGGAGGTCGAGGCCGTTCTCCCTAACGGTGTCTGGGTACAGCGGCTCCACCTTGAGCCTCCCAAGCGAAATCAGCCTCTTCAACTCGTCGTTGGCAAATATCATGTATACACGCCAGGCCCGTCCTAAAAAGCCTACGCACATTACACAGCTAATACTCAAAGGGGCGGCGTAGACGTATATAACCCAAGCAATACTATTATAAATCGACGAGGTGTAGGAGACGATGGATATCAGACAGGCGTTAGAGCAGGTATCTACTTTGGCCAGCAACCCGGTGATAGGCGGCTGGATGTGGTTTATGACCATCGCCCTGGCCCTGGCCTTCATAGCGTCGCTGCCCCCCAAGAGGCCGCTGGGCAGCTGGCTGGGGGACTTCTTCATCCGGTGGGGCCTGGCAGGCCTCTTGGTGTGGTTCGTAGTAAACGGCTTCTGGGCGGTGAGGGAGGTGCTGGGGCAGAAGTACATAATCCCCTTCGCCCCCATCGAGGGCTACTTAGAACACGCCACGGTGTGGAGCGCAGTGCTGACCGGCATGGCCACCTTCCTATTCTTCGGCTCCACCCTCCTCCTAAGGGCAATATTCGCTAGGGAGGAGCTCCCACAGGGCGTGGTGTACTACAGACAGGAGGTGGTAATAGCCAACCCCAGCGCAAACGCGGCGCTACCACAAGCAGAGACTGTAAAGACGCCGGCAGTAGTAGTCGACAACAGGAAGAAGAAAAAATAACTACTTTTTTCGCACAAACTTTAAAACAAACAGTGCAACAAGAAGCAACACAACAACTAATATAACAACTGAGTACATACCTAGCAACGGTTTATCTATCGATATGTCACACACGCCATCCGTGTCAACCGACGCCTCTACTCTACCCGTCAAGTCAGCTTGGAACACCTTTCCACATATCGTCACCCTTGCCCAATTGTTCGGCAATCCTAAAGCGTCTCTAAACTCACCACTGAAGCGCGCCGTATATATCGGCCTTAAGCTCTCAGCCCCACGTACTATGACATATTCCTCCTTAGGAACGTATTCGACGCCGTTAATCGTAGTTTTGTTTACCCTCACCCTCCCACCTT
>JAVZUI010000076.1:0-7121 GCA_038879095.1 Pyrobaculum sp.
ATCTTATAGATTTTACTCTCCTCACCTAAGTCAACAGTGATCAAGGCTCTTAGCTTTTCCCCATCTAATGATATAAGTAACTTAGTCTTGTTCAATAATGGTATATCGTATAGATGCATTCTTAAGTTCTTTAAATCAATCAATCGTCCTTCGTAGATCTCTACGTAGATTCTTTTAGCATACTCGACTTGAGGCTTAGTGACTTCAACTGTGTCTACTTTGCTTAAGCCAAGTGCTTCAGTTAATTCATTGCTGAGTAAGCATATGTTGTACAAGCTAGTTATTCTTGACACTACTCCAGGAGCTTTTACTCCATTGCTAGCCTTGATCAACACGTAGTCTCCTATTGAAACGCCAATAGCTTGAGCTAAGTCTGCTGCTAATGCAACGTTAATCCCCCTTAACTCAGCTGAGTTAACGGCAATAGCTTTAGTCAAAAACTTTCTCCCTCAATCACTAACCGTATGTTAAAGCCTCACTATATTAATCCCCTGAGTCAACGGCTTTACTTCAGTTGAAGCGTGATGCGCATTAAAAGTCGAAGGCTTGGACTATACCTAGGGGGGCGTTGTGCCCAGTAGAGTGCAGTTAAGCAAGCCGCCTAGTGATTTATTGAGCAAGAGTTGTTATGAGGTATTGGAGGAGTTTCTCTCGGCTCTTGTAGCTGGTGGTGCAAGTGATAGCACTGTTAAATCCTATAGAGCTGCTATAGTGGATTTCCTTAACTTCGTGGGCGGTAAAGATCTATTGAGTATTACGCTCAGCGACTTGAATAAGTGGAGGGTTGAAAGGCTTAGGAAAGGGTTCCCTAAGTCTAGGAGTGTAGATAGATCTTCTTGGGCTACAACTCTGCACTACTACAGCATTTTCATCAGGAGGTTCTTTGAGTGGCTTGGAATAGACTTAAGGATTCCTCCAGTGAAGAAGCCTCCGAGGAAAATAAATGTGCTTAGTGAAAGCGATGTAAATAGACTTTTAGATTCTTCAGTGGATTTACTGGATCTTATAGTTTTAAAGCTAATGCTTGAAGCAGGCTTGAGGAGTAGAGAGCTTGTTGGTCTAAGGCTTAGCGACATAGACTTTGAATCAGGTGAAGTCACTGTTAGAGAAGCTAAGTATGGTAGAGTTAGGAAAGTCCTAGTTACAGAGGAAGTCATTGAGTTATTGAAGAAGTGGAGTGAGTTGAGGAAGCTTAAGCCTATGGATAGAGTTGTTCCTTTAAGCTACAGCGGTCTTTATAAGAGGGTGAAGAAGGTGGCTTCTAGAGCAGGCCTTGATCTGAGGGCTGTTAGGCCCCACGTCCTTAGACACACTTTTGCTACCTTAGCACTAAAAAGAGGGCTAGATGTATTCTCTCTGCGGAGACTAATGGGTCACAGCGACTTGAAGACTACTGAAGCCTACGTTCATTTAACTCTAGAGGATTTGAAGGACAGCTATAGGAAGGTCTTTGAATCTAAAAGGCCTTTACTTAATGCTGGTGAAGCAAAGTACTGCCCTATGTGTGGTAGGGAGAGTGTGCCAGGCGCTAGGTACTGCATTTACTGCGGCCACGAACTACCTACGGCTAACTTAAGTCCACGCATAAGAGCTCATGTTTAATGAGCGGGCATTTCTAAGTTTAAGTGCTGTAGGAAATGCTGTCAAAATGCTTGCTAATCCATAGTCGAGGATTGTTTGCGCCGTATGGTAGGAGTGTTAAGCATGCTCCACTCTGAAAGTGCACTCAAGTACTCTAGGCTCAGAGCCCCCAGGCTATAGACAGCGGCGTCGGGCGATTGGGAGTGGCAGGCTAAACCCCTCGGGGAAACCCCCTTGGGGCTTACACCCCCACCCCATCAACCCCGTCTTCTACGGGAGCCCTCCCTCCACCCAGGTTTCCCCAGGTGGAGTTGGCCGCCTCTTTTCGGGGAGGGGTTCGCGCTTAGATGCCTTCAGCGCTTACCCCCTACGGCGTGGCTGCCCGGCTTTGCCCAGCCGGACAACCGGTACACTATAGGCCGCGGCGCCCTGTTCCTCTCGTACTGAGGGCACCTTAGGGGTCGGAGGCCTTGCCATGAATTTAGCTTTCAAGGCTCTCCAAACTTTCCCCTCAGGCGGCCTGCACCCCCCGTGGGTAGAGCCCGACCTTTTGAGGAGGGATGCCGAGGGCTAAGTGTCATAAGCTAGTAAGTGTAAGATTGCTAACATGTGTTTCTAAGTTGAGTTGACACCTAGCCCTCAGCAACCCCTCTGTCTCACGACGGTGTGTTCCGCCGGGAGGTAGGGGGTAAGCATTAAGGTTGCTTGAGATCTATAGAAGCATAGAGGGATCTCCATAACAAATACACAACACCCTACCTTTCCGGCGTCTAAACCCAGCTCACGTTCCCCTTTAATGGGCGGGCTTGGGGGGTGGGCTGGAGCTGTAGTCCAAACCCACCTAGCCCCACCCTTGGAGGCTTGCAGGGAATGGATATTCGATTGCCTCATTGAATATCCATTCCTTGCTGCACCTCCAGGATGGGAAGAGCCGACATCGATGTAGCAAACCGCGGGGTCGATGGGAGCTCTCGCCCGCGACGACCCTGTTATCCCCGGGGTAACTTTTCTGTCATGCCCGGCCCCCACAGGTGGGGGCACGAGCGTTCGCTAGGCCGTGGTTTCCCAGCCAGACCCCCTGCTTTTAGGGGTCTGGTCAGGCCAGCTTTTGCCCTTGCACTCTACGGGGGATCTCTGACCCCCCTGAGCTGACCTTTGGGCGCCTGTGTTATCTTTTTGCAGGCGTGCCGCCCCAGCCGAACCGCCCACCTGACGCTGTCCCTCCGGATTACCCGGAGGTTAGGCTTCCAGACAGCGATGGGTGGTGTTTCATTGGCGGCTTACTCCTGCCCGAAAGCAGGAGTTCACAGCCTCCCACCTACGCTACGCACCGCTGCCCGGAAGTCAACGTCAGGCTGCGGTAAAGCTTTCCGCTGGAGGGAGTAGGGGTGTGTCCAGCTTTTACATAAAATTATTGCAATATTACTTAATTCCTATCACTCAGATCAAGATCTGAGTGATTCCGTGAACTGCTGTTGAATTTAATAAAGCTGGGCTACCACAACTTATCGTGGGAAGTAAGTAATGCTTATAAAACACTCTAAATCGCAAAAAAGAATGTACTTCAATTAATCATAGTTTTATCTAAGGCATAATAGACTTGTATTAATTAACCTAGCTTAAGTCAATGTAAAGCTCAAAACCCTACTACCCTCCATCCACGGGGACTTATCGCCCTACGGGGGGTCGCCGGCCTGTGCACCGGCTCCGTGTATTCACGGGGCCCTAGGCCAGGACAGTGGGGACCTCGTTGATCCATTCATGCGCGCCGGAACTCTCGAGAGCATAGGCCTTTAAAATAAGGCCTATGCTTTACCCGGCAAGGCATTTGGCTACCTTTCCCTCGAGAGGTCCTAGCAGGATCCTCTCGTTAAGAGAGTCAGAGTTACTCCCGGCCTTCAGCGGCGCTTCACCGGGTTGAACCCCGGGTTCACGGACCGCCAGTGGCCAGGATTCACCCCCCGTACAAACCCTTTCGGGCTAGCGGGGAGCTATGTTTCTTAACCGAGTGGTGCACCATAATTAATGGTACACCAAGCTCGTTTATTAAACAGTCGGGTCCCCCTAGGCACTGCGACCTGCGGATCCAGGTTTATGCCTAGATCCGCAGGCACCTCTTCTCCCGAAGTTACGAGGCCAATTTGCCGAGTTCCCTGGCCTAAGTTAGCCCCCAGACGCCTTGGGCTTCTCACCCAGGAGCACCTCTCGACTCAGCAGTCTCCATTAATGCTAGTGGAGATCTGCTGATGTGTCGGTTCTCGGTACGGACGCGGGGGATCGTTCTCAGCTCCCTTTTCAAGGGCCCCCGGGATCGGTGGAAGAGGCCTAACGGCCCCCCATTCCTGCCTTCAGCCCCTTCTCACCATTACGGTTCTCCAGGGCCTTCGGCTAGTTAGCTGGGTCACCCCTATCCAGGGGCCCCCAGTCCACCTACCCGGAGGCGTCGGAAGCTGAGCTTGCGTTGCCGCACCTACCCCCGCGGCACGGGAATATTAACCCGTTTCCCTTTCCCCAGGCTCGTGTTACGGCCTGGGTTAGGACCGGCTAACCCTCCGCCGACGACCGTTGCGGAGGAACCCTGGTCCTTTCTGGCGGAGGGGGTTCTCACCCCTCTTCGCTGTTACTGCCGCCGGGATCTACGCTCGGAGCGGGTCCAGCGGACCTCACGGCCCGCCTTCTGCCCCACCCCGATGCCCGCCTACCGGATCACAGCTCCACAGGAGCTGTGCCCCGGGGTCTCGGCGGCCGGCTTTAGCCCCGACCAATCTTCGGGGCCCTCGGCCTCGGCGGGTGAGCTGTTACGCACTCCTTCTCCAGCGGATCTAGCATATAGATTCCGCTTTTAGAGGATGGCTGCTGTTAGGCCCACCTCCCCGCTGTCTAAGGCCGAGGACGCCCTTTGGGATTGGCACTTAGCCGGCACTTAGGGGCCTTAACCCCGGTCAGGGTTGTTCCCCTCTCGGCTCCCAGGCTTACCCCGAGAGCCCCACTCCCGCCTTCTACGGCGGCTACAGGTTCGGAGTTGGATAGGGGATCGGAGCCTTTCGGCTCCTGCATCCCCAATCCGTAGCTCTACCCCGTAGCCAGCCTCAGGCGAGGCTGGGCTAAGACCCACTTCGGCGGGAACCAGCTATCACCGGGCTAGATTGGTCTTTTGCCCCTAGGCGGAGGTCATGGGAACGAGTTGCACGTCAGAACCCCTTCGGGCCTCCACCGGGGATTTCCCCCGGCTTCGCCCTGCCCCCGCCTAGATCGCCCGGTTTCTGGCCTCACGGCCGTGACTCCAGGCCCTGGCGGACCCCGCCCCTCGCCAGACCGTATGGCTGGCTGCGGGCACGTCGGTTTCCCTACGCCTTCGGGGTTAACCCCCTTAAGCTCGCCACGGCCGTGAACTCCCCGGCCCGTGTTTCAAGACGGACGGTGCAACCCTGGTCTGCTCCCTTCGTACTCCCGAGTCGCCTCGGTTTCCTTCAGGGAGCTTCAATCCTTTAGGGCTGCACCGTATATAGCCGCTCGGTTTCAAGCTCTTTTCACCCCCCTTCCGGGGTGCTTTTCAGCTTTCCCTCACGGTACTTAGTTCGCTATCGGTCTCAGGACGTATTTAGCCTTAGAGGCCTGTGGCCCCCAACTTCCCACGGCAAAACCAAGCCGTGGTACTCTGGCTTCTAGCAGGAGCCCCCACAGTTTAGCCTACGGGGATCGACCTAGGGTGGGGTTAAACCCCTACTCCTAGTCTATCACCCTCTACGGCGGAGCATTCCAGCTCACTTCGGCTACTGTGGGTCGGCTCCCTGGGCTCAGAGCCCAGCTAGAAGCCCATTAACACCACATCCTCCTGCAGTTATCCCACAGGAGTTTGGTTTGGGCTCTCCCCCTTTCGGTCGCCCCTACTCAGGGGATCCCAATTGGTTTCTTCTCCTCCCCCTACTAAGATGTTTCCGTTCGGGGGGTTCCCGCTCGGTACTCCCCTATTACAGGGTTTCCCGAGCACTACGGGTTATTCACCCGTAGTAGGAAGTCCCATTCGGGAATCCCGGGTTCAACGGCTGCCTGCGCCTACCCCGGGCTTATCGCAGCTTGCCACGCCCTTCTTCGGCGCCTGAGCCGAGCTATCCACCGAGCGGCGTCCATGCCGCAGGCCTGGAGGAGCAGAGCCTAGAGCACTTGATTTATGCTCCTGGGTGGAGCATGCTTAACACTCCTACCATACGGCGCTCACAGTGGAGAGCATGCAGCCCCCACTAGCGCCCTATGCACAGGATGTGGGGAAGACATCCTGTGCTGCATTGGCAGATGAGTTGGGCAGCGTATATACATGCTACAATTCAACTCCTAGGGCTGCTCACACAGGGGCCGCCAGGAGGTGATCCAGCCGCACCTTCCGGTACGGCTACCTTGTTACGACTTCTCCCCCCTCAGGAGGAGGAAGTTCGACAAGACCTCTAAAGAGGCCCTGCCTCACTTCCTCCTCCCTTGGGTGGAGCGACGGGCGGTGTGTGCAAGGAGCAGGGACGTATTCACCGCGCGATGTTGACGCGCGGTTACTAGGGATTCCGCGTTCACGAGGGCGGGTTCTGCAGGAGAGGACTTGTAATAAATCCTACTCCTTTTGCAGCCCTCGATCCCAACTGCGGCGGGGTTTAAGGGATTACCTCCCCCTTTCGGGGTCGGATCCCGCTGTCCCCGCCATTGTAGCCCGCGTGCAGCCCGGGGGATTCCCGGCCGTGATCTCGGGCGAAAATTAATTGAAAATTAAAGTTCAAAAATCTATCATCTCAAACTACTAAAACTGTTCTCTATGGAGTCATACGGACTCCTAATGATCGCGAAGCTTTATAAACATGCCAATAATTCCCGAGAACCACGGCTTTCGGGGCTTCAGCGGAACCCCCTTCCAAGGGTAAGCTCCTATGCTGACCTGCCGTGGCCCCCTCCTTCCTCCGCCTTAACGGCGGCAGTCCCCCTAGTGTGCCCCAGAGCCAGAGCTCTGGGTTGCAACTAGGGGCGGGGGTCTCGCTCGCTCGGCCCTCTAGGGGAAATTAAGTATCCCCTTAGAGGTTTGCCGGACTTAACCGGACGCCTCACGGCACGAGTTCGCCCACGCCATATATGTGTCTGGCGACGGCCGTGCACCTCCTCTCAGCGCGTCAGGCAAGGCCTTTAACCTGGCCTTCATCCTGCTGTCGCCCCCGGTAAGATTCCCGGCGTTGACTCCAATTAAGCCGCAGGCTCCACCCCTTGTGGTGCTCCCCCGCCAATTCCTTTAAGTTTCAGCCTTGCGGCCGTACTCCCCAGGCGGCGGGCTTAATGGCTTCCCTGCGGCACTGGAGGGGCTCTAAGCCCCTCCAACACCTAGCCCGCATCGTTTACAGCCGGGACTCTCCGGGATGCAGCGGCACTACACCGCCTACATCTACCCGGGTATCTAATCCGGTTCGCTCCCCCGGCTTTCGCCCCTCACCGTCGGGCGCGTTCCAGCCGAGCGCCTTCGCCACTCACCTAGTGAAGCAATGGAATTATTACCATTGCTTCACTATCTG
>JAVZUI010000077.1:0-6914 GCA_038879095.1 Pyrobaculum sp.
CTCTGTCGAGGCGCAGTTTAGCAGATACGTGTGGGAGGACATCTTGGCCGAGGTAAAGGCGTCTGGAGAGTCCGTCTTGAAGAGAGTCCGCAACGCCGACTTCGACGGCGTAGACGTAGACTTTTACATAGAGACTGAGAAAAGGGCATTCGTAGTAGAGGTAAAAGTAAGGCCCAGAATAGAAGACGTAGGCGCCCTGCTGGCAAAGGCAGACGTGGTGCGGGAGAAGACGGGGAAGGAGGTGGTTCCCGTGCTCACGGGGGCGTACATAGGGAAGGAGGTGGAGGCCTACGCCAGGGGGAGGGGCGTCGTGGTGTATAAGTACTAGACGAGTCTACGCACCGTCGCTAGCAACAGACCTCCCAATACGCCGAGCACCGCTGGTTCGACTTTTTGTAAGACGAGGACGAAGTCTGTGTTAGGCTCCTTCCCGGCGGCTAGGCTCCTCTCCACTAGGTATCTGGCGGCTATGGTAAACGGCGTGGGCGGGTCTGCGTACAGTTTTGAGATCTTGTCCACTACGTCCCACTGGCCGGTCGCCACGGCTCTCTCAACGAGGTATTGGAAAAACGGCCTTGCGTCCAGCGGGAGGAGCTCGGTCGTCTTAAGCGCGGCTTTATAGCTGTCGGCCGGCACCGCAAAGCCCACGAAGCTTGTAGAGTTCACAACGCCCATGTACTCTACGTAGGCTGTGAAGTTTACAAGACCCAGCCTGTCGAAGTCTCCTACTAACACGACGCGTCCGGCCACCGGCACATCTCCCAACATGGCCCTGACGTATATGCCCCGCTGTGGAAAGATGGGCAGTCCGCGTAAGACGCCTAGCTCGGTGAAGTTAAACGACGCCGATAGGGAGGCCCACTTAACCACGGTGCCTGTAGATGTTCGGTTTGTATAAGCCCTCACCGCCGCAACGCATGTGCGGTTGAGACTTACGATAAGCGTGGAGTTCAGACGCGCGACTTCCCTAACGTTGCCACATCCCCCCACTTCTACTACTACTCGGGCAGGCACGCGCGGCGTCACTAAGCCTGTGACGTTTATACGCGCAGGCACGCCGACGGGGAGAAGAGAAGGCGCCGAGAGCGACAGATTCCTCACTTCGTAAAACACCACTTTGGTATAGTTTACATATGGCCCAAGCCTTAGGGACACGTTGTACACCCCAGGCGAGTTGCCCAACACAGTTAGGTTCACCACGTAGTCGCCCGGCTCAAGCCTCACGTCAATGCCCATCCCCATCGAAGTGGCGAGGCGGCTGTTTACGTATAGACCTTGCGGCACGCGTACGCGTAGGCGCAACAAGGCACCCACGCCTGCCTCGGCCACTAGGGGGTCGGCAGACATATACAACGCGGGGCGCCGGAGGCGAACTGCGTCAAATCCGTAGTCCACGGCGGCTACTCCGTCAACTACGTCTACGCTGACGTTTAACACGGCCCGTCCCCTCGCCTCCCGGCCCAAGACTACGTAGGTGTAGTTAGGCGGTGTGGAAACAAATAGGCGCACAAAGGCGCGCTCTGCGTCGCCCTCTACAACCCACTTTACAAGCTGGGCGTCTACCCGAGGCTTAGGCAGACTTAAGGCATACGACACAGGCCCCAGGGAGGTGTTGAACGAGACCGTGACGCGTTGCGCATAGCCGCTACGCCACTCGGCCAAGGTGTAGTTCGCGCCGCACGTGCCCACGCGGGTTGAGACGACGAGAAGTCTACCCCCCACCTCAAGCCTATACTTAGAGTCCACAGACGGCTTACATACGTAGACCGTGATGTTAAACACTCCCCGGAACTCCGACGGCGAGACGACCCCCTCGACAAGCGAAATTTGGAAAGAAGGCCTAGGCAACACGACTTTTACAGCTTTTACATCTCCCAACGCCGAGTAGACAACGTTCACAGTCTCGTTGTACCGGTATCTAACCACTACTAAGTTCTGTCCAATTCTGGCGGAGTCTAAAAAGCCGGCGCCGCCGAACTCGACGGGGACGGCTCCCAGCGTCTCCACGTTGTGGCGAATTTCTACGAGGATAGACGCCACCCCCCCTTCAACAATCGCCCCCAGGGGCACGACGGAGGTCTGCACAGTCGGCGCCTCCACTCTGAGAGTAGTAGAGAGTCTGCCCACGCTTATGAGCACGTCGCGCCTCTCCCCCGGCCTCAAAGACAGCGTTAAGTTCAACACGCCGCCGTTGTAAACTCCACGAATAATCCCGTCCACTGCGACTATTCCGAGAAACCTCGCCCAGGGAGGCCCCGCCACCTCCACCGAGAGGGTATACTGAATAAGCCCGCCCACCAGCTTGGGCGAAAGCGCCGCCGCCTTGACAATAGGCGCATCTATTTTAACAACGCCGGCGACGTATCCCCCGTAGTAGAGAGAGACGGTGGCCGGAAGCCTCCCCACGGCGTATGTCCTCACGTCGTTGCCAAACACTGCGGTGAGGTTGCCAGACTCCTTATCCAAGTCGTAGAGAAGCGAATAGCCGACCCCAGACAGGCGCAGGGAGGCCGCCCACTCGCCGCAATTCACAGTCGCGAGCCCGGAAGCGTTGCCCAAGGCCCTAAACCCAAGCTGGTACACAGACGTGGCGTTGGGAGGCGCGGAGACGCGGATTGGCGTAAACACGACGCCGCGCCCGCTTCCGTTGAGGAGACAAGACACAGAAATGGGGTTCGGGTTAACCAAAGTGACGTTGACAGCCCCGTACCCCCCAGCCCCGAGGTACAGCACAGCGGGGGACAGGATGAGCCTGGGTTGCGTCAAGTTGAGATATAAATACGCTGTGTAGCCCCCGTACTCCACACGCAAGACGTAGGGCCTGAGCCCCCCCGTGAAGTTAAAGTAGCCGATCCCGTCGACAAAAGGCACGTCCGTCCCGTTGATCTTAACAACGCCAGACACGCGCCCGCCTTGGTCTACGTACAGTTTTAAATAAACCGCCCCGTTTTCATAACGCCCGTCTACTAAAGAGACCCGCAACGTGGAGTAGTAAATAGAAATTTTCAACCCAGCCGTGTTAGACGAGTTGTTGACCACCGCGAGGAGGAGCGTGTCGTTGCTCAAAGCCACGTCTCTGTTCAAGACGAGGTTAGACACCACGTTAGGCGAGTCGACAGATATGCGGAGAACCCCGCCGGCCTGCGGAAAAGACAGCTTGTAATAAGCCGCGGTGTAGCCGGGGAGGTCTGGGTACAAATACGTGACCCCCGGCGTGACTGTTACTTCCTGCCACACAGGCTCGTAGCGCACGCCGCCGAGAGAGACGCCCTTGGCAAGGGCCAGGAGGAAGTATACGTACAGCCTAGCGGCGCCGCTCCTCGAAGTAAACGCCCTGAGAACCCACTCCCAAGACGAGTTCTCCAAATACCAAGCAATAGCCGCGCTGTACTTATACCAGTCGTAAACCCTGTCCTCCCCCAGAGAAAAGGGGTTCACGGTATACAACTTTTCCGAAAAGTACATGGCAGGAAAGTAATAAACGCCGGTGGCCACAGACGCCATCGCCTCAGGAGCCGCCTCGTCGCCCCAGAAGTAGTCCTGAGACGAGTCGTACTTCTCTAAGAAGACGTGGCCCACCTCGTGAAACACCAGCCTCCTGGTGTAGCCAGGTTTAAACACCAACTTCACCACACACTCGCCCCCCAGTTGTGTATATGCGTCGTACTGAGACGAAGAGTCTACGTAAACGGGGTACTTCTGGCCCTGGCACGGCGGCGCCGGCGCCAAGCCCTTAGATGTGTAGTACGAATAAGCATCCTCTAAGTAGCCCGCCAAGGTTGTGTCGTTGGGCGTCACCACAAAGTGAGAAGTCTCCAAGCCCAGCGCCCCCAGCGCTAAGACGAGGACCAAGAACAGCCACCGCACCGATGGATGTACAGATACGAATTTAAAGGTATCATACAGCAAGCCCCATGAAGCTGGCGTACGTAGCACTTGTGGCAATAGGGCTGGCATTAGTGGCGCTTTACTTTGCAATACCGCCTCAAATACCATCAGCAACGCCCACTACAACTACGGTTGCAACAACGACGCGCACGCCAGCTCAGACCCCGCAGACGCAGACCCCCGCCCCGACGCCGGCCACCGCCCAGCCCACCACTACAGCCACGCAGACGCCGCCGAAGACTACTCAGACCCCCGCTGTTAGATACGTCCCACGCCTCAGCGTGGAGGTCCGCGCCCCCGACGTGGTCAACGCTACGAGGCTACCCGCCGTCATAAACTACACAGTGGTGCTGACAAACACAGGAAACGGCACCGCCCGGGTGGAGGTAGACGGCGCGTCGCTGGAGATTAGGCCCGGCGGCCGCCTTTTGCTAAACTTTACTAAAAGCGCGCCGAGCGCGGGCGTCTATACGGTGGGGGCAAGGGTAAACGGGACTATGTACGAGAGGAAGGTGGGGGTGTACTACTACGCCCCACTGCTGAAGGCAGACCCCGTCGCCATAAACGTCACAAAACTCCCCACAAACGCCACGGTGGCCGTCAGAGTCCGCAACTTGGGCAACTGGACCGGCCGAGTCCTAGGCGTTGAGGTGAGGCCAGGCGGCGAGGCGACCATCAACACGACCCTCCGGATAGAAAGCGCCGGAAGCTACACGCTGAACATAGACGGAGTCGAGGTCCCCGTGTCAGTACAGTACCTAGCCCCGTCCCTAAGATACCTAGTAGGCGGGCCCAAAGAAGTAGAGGCGGTGCCCGGCGAGTCGGTGGCGGCTTGGATCTGGGTAAAAAACGAGGGGAACGCAACGTCCGTAGTTAACATAGACGGCCGCCAGCTGACGATAAGGCCGGGGCAGTATGTAAACATCTCCAAAACCATGGCCGTGACGACGAGCGGCGCGTATACCTTTGTCTTCAACATCGCCGGCGACCTCAACGCCACTGTGAAGTACATGACAGTGGTAAAAATCGTGGCGGCGAAGGTGCAAATCGTGGTGTGGACCCCCCAGCTCCGCAGGTCCTGGCCGCAGCCAAACTCCACAGACACCCTGGCGCTTAGTTTTGTAAACAAAACCGCGTCGATCACATGGGGCTACATCATACAAACAAACGCCACTAGTAGGAGCGTAGTCCTACAGGTAACAGACCCACAAGGCGTGTACTACTACGCGATGTCCCCCAGCCAAACCTTGGTAAAGAACTTCACCCTACAAGTGCAGGCGCCGACCGTCGCCAAACTCCAGTTAACGGTAAACAATTCGGCATACGTAGTGGAGGTAGACGTCAAGCTGACGCCCCCCAGAATCACAATAAACGACGTCTCCAAAATAGAATTTAGCGACAGCAGAAAGCTACTAGGCGTGTCTATTACATGTCGGCTCGGGTCGATTCCGCCGATAGACGTGTTAAAAGTAGAGGGTGTTTTGCAGTATTTACAAAACGGCAGAGAGGTCAGCGGGGTAATTACTGAAAACACCGCCGGAGGCACTTACACGGGCGGCTTCAAGGGTAGCATCAGCGGCGGGAGCGGACAAGCCACTATAAACGTGGCGGGGCGCCAGGTCTACATAGAGTTTACCACGTCTCCCCTAGCGGTGAGGCGCGTTTTAGTAGACGGGACGCCCGTTGACTGCAACGTCCCGACCGCCTTAGTGCCTGCAGTGCTGATCTCAGAAAAGCCCACCGCCCAAAACGAGCCGGCGGACCAGCTGGCATATAGACTAGTCTCCATCTTCGCCAAGAGCGACTTCGACAAGCCGCAGTCGGCAATATGGAACGGAGAATACGTCGAAGTACAAGACAGGGCGGGCAATCTGCTCAGGGTGTATTTTAAACAGGGAGTGGTGTCTATAGAGGGGGCGCTAACGGCGACCCTCGTTATATCCTAAGAAGATAGAAAACTTTTTAAACCCTGACTGTTCTATGGGTTATGCATAACAAAACAAAGCTACTCCTAGCCACCGCACTAATGACACTACTGGCAGCAACAGCCTTCGCCCAATACGGGCCAGGGCAGGCTTTGCCCTCGGCCTTCAACGTGGTAATGCAGATAAACGACGCGAGGGCCGGGTACCAGCTCGGCCTCCCAATGTGCTACCCCTGGAACAAGAGCTTAGTAAACTACCCACCGTATAGCTTCGCAGCGGGCAAAAACTTTACTCTGATAATACGCGAAATAGCCTCCAGCCCCCAGTACCCGCCAGTGTTCCAAGACTACAGAGTTTCTGCAGTCGCTAACTCCACGGGCTTCGTGACGTTTAACATCAACGTACCCGCTGGGGTAGACGTTACGAAGAAGTCGAGCTGGTACGTCGCCATAGTAGTCCAATGGCCGAGACCCGGCTACTACTTCCTCATTTACAACCAGACATTTACAAACGCCATGTTCATAGACGTGATTGGAAACCTCAGCGGCAGACCTGAGCTAACTGGCACAAAGACCTACACAGGGCCGTGGGGGGTCATCAATGTAACAAACGGCGCCGGGCGTTTTGGCAACCTTTCCTCTAGCGTCATACACACCTTCTACGTGGGCGTCAACACGCTAGGAAAACCCTTTACGCTCACCTTCACCAGGACTGTCACAATTGCCGGTACGACGATTACTCTTGACGACAACGTAGGCCCTGCCACTGGGCCTTCAAACTATGTAAAGGCCATTGACCCCAACGTCCAGTACGTATTCGGGCCGTTTACCTACCTAGGCACTTACGTCACGAGCCTAGGCTCGGCCGGCACCTCCTGGGACACGTACAAAGTTGCGATAGACCCCAGCCGAGTAACATATAACCACTATGTGTACATAACTATCGAGGGGTCTCGGGGCGTTGCGATCCAGAGCAAGAACAACATTCAATACGCCTTTGGGCTTCTGAGGCAAGTGGCAATTACGCTGAACAAGACTGCGGGACCTGGCACTGGGGTAACTGCCCCGATGTCGTGCGGCTTGGTAATTTGGAACATGACCA
>JAVZUI010000078.1:0-6866 GCA_038879095.1 Pyrobaculum sp.
TGGTGACCTACGACGCCCTTTACAACGCCGCAGTTGCGCTGTTCGCCACGGCGGGCTCGACAAACGCAATCCTACACCTGCTAGCCATTGCCCACGAGGCCGGCGTAAAGTTCTCTCTGAAGGACTTCGACGAGATTAGCAGAAAAGTGCCCGTAATAGCCGCGCTGAGGCCGGCGGGCCCCTACGCCATGCAAGACCTAGACAGAATCGGAGGAGTCCCCCGGCTGTTGAAAAAGCTCTACAAGGCAGGCCTCTTGAGGCCAGAGGCCCTCACAGTGGAGGGAGAGCCCATTGGGAAGCTCCTCGAGCGCTGGGAGCCGCCGGCCGTGCCCGAGTCCGGCGTTCTTTACGACGTGAACAAGCCGTACAAGCCCTACAGCGGCATACGCATACTGTGGGGCAATCTGGCCCCCAGCGGCGCCGTCATGAAAATAGGCGCCGCCGACGTGTTGAAATTCGAGGGGAGAGCCGCGGTCTTCGACGGCGAGGCGGACGCCTTCAAGGCAGTGGCCTCCGGCGAGGTCAAGCCAGGCCACGTAGTGGTAATACGGTACATGGGCCCAAAGGGGGCGCCCGGGATGCCTGAGATGCTTAAAGTAACCGCCGCCATAGTCGGGGCAGGTCTCGGCGAAGTCGTGGCGTTGGTAACAGACGGCAGGTTCTCCGGAGCGACGAGAGGCATAATGGTGGGCCACGTCGCCCCCGAGGCCGCCGTCGGAGGCCCAATAGCGCTGGTAGAAAACGGCGACAAGATCGTAATAGACGGAGAGACCGGGCTACTAAAACTGGAGGTGCCCCAAGAAGAGCTAGAACAGAGAAGGAAGAGGTGGGAGCCGCCCAGGCCGAAGTACAGAGGCGGCCTACTGGCCAAATACGCCTCGCTGGTCTCCCAAGCGGACAAAGGGGCGGTCACCACGCCAGAGCCCTACGTCCCAGACTTCTAGGACTTTTAAAACCACGGCCAAACCAGCTGGAAGGTACACACTTCAATCACACAGGTCTCCGGGCATGACTCCGCCTCCTCCTATAGCGTTCGGCGAGATGCCCCTCATTTAAAGAAGACGCCCCCCGTTAGGCTCTGGCCGCGGTTCGGAGGACGCTACGTTGGTGTGACTACCGCAACCCGTGGATTGGGTACTTCTTGAAGTATAGGAGTTGTTTCGTCTGGTTTAGGTAGACAGCTAGCTGTTCCACAGTGGCGGCGGGGACGTAGTATATATGCCTGCCGTCTGGCGAGGTGCCGAAGTTGGCAGTCTCGCGGGGGGTCAACACGCCTAGTTCCCGCAACTTTTCTATCAACTTCGTTGGGTGCGCCTCTTTTTCCACTTCTACCTCCACTTCGCGGCCGGTCTCTATGTCTATTAACTTTAGGCGGATCATCGGTCTGCCTCCGGCGGGAAGTATCCGAAGGACATGTACACGGCGGGCATGTCCGCCAGCCTCTGCCCCTTCATGGCCTCAACCATCGCCCTCAGATTGCGCCAGCTGGGAGTGACAAACCTCATGCGGTACAGCCTCTGGCCCCCAGTGGCGAAGATCTGTACGTAAGTCAGCCCGCGCCCAGCCTCCGCCATGCCGGAGTACTCGCCGGGCTCGGGGTACAAGTAAGTAAAGACGCCCAGTATCCCCGAGGCGCCGCCCCTCCAATGCTCCGGGTTTTTGAACAGGAGCGCCTTGTCTATCACGTCGCCGTCTGGCAACTCTTTTAAGGCCTGCCTCACTAGTTGAATAGAGGCTTGGACCTCTCCCCACCTCACGGCGGCGCGGGCCCACGCGTCGCCGGCCTTCTCCACCACGGGCTCGTAGCCCAGCTCCGCGTAGGCGTCGTAGGGGTGGACCTTCCTCACGTCGTAATCCACCCCGGAGGCTCTGGCAAAGGGCCCCACAACGCCCAGCTCAGTCACAGTCTTTGCGTCTAAGACGCCCACCCCCTCTAGCCTCGCCTTTGTAACTGGGTTGTCTAGAAACAGCGTCTTGAAGTCCTTTAGCTTGGCCTCCACCTTGTCCAAGAGCCGCCTTATCGACTCGACGTGTTCAGGCTTGAAGTCTCTCCTCACGCCCCCCGGAATTGGATACGAGATGGTGGTGCGGGCCCCCGTGATTTTGGCAAAAACCTCTGCAAACAAGTCTTGCAGAGCGAAGCCCCACATAAACGCCGTGGAGTGGCCGAGGAATATGCCCAGTAGGGCCATGTCGTATAGGTGAGTCCTAATCCTAGAAAGCTCCGCCATTATTAGGCG
Organism: Pyrobaculum sp.; assembly: GCA_038879095.1. Classification (GTDB taxonomy): domain Archaea; phylum Thermoproteota; class Thermoprotei; order Thermoproteales; family Thermoproteaceae; genus Pyrobaculum. Next base: position 2,241 of record JAVZUI010000078.1, read on the forward strand.
CAGGTACTGGGCACGCGGAGGCGGGGCTAGGCCCAGCGCCTCTTCCAGCGCCAGCGCCATGGGGTAGGTGATGTTCATGCTGTCCATTATCGACGCCTTCTCCACGAGGGGCACCAGCGTCCAGTAGGGCCTGTTCTCCGCCAGTTTTTCCACCCCCCGGTGGACAAAGCCTGGGTCTGGGTACACGTCCTCAATCACGTCGCCGTCCAGCACCACGAACAGCCTCAAGTGGCCCGAGCCTGGGTGCTGGGGGCCAACCACCAGCACCATGCCCCTCCTCCCCCTCAGCAGCTCCTCCTCTCTCTCGACGAAAAACGTGTCTCCAAACCTCGCCGTGAAAGGCCACTCACTGAGCATAGATCTCGTCCTGTAGGTCCTTTACTGCTTTTAACAACGCCTCGGGCGTCGGGGGGCACCCCGACACGTATTTGTTAACCGGGACGACTTTGGAAGCGGGGACCATGTGGTAGCTGCCGTAGAAGACCCCGCCCTTGATGGCGCAGGCGCCCATTGCTACCACATACTTGGGGTTGGGCATCTGCTCGTATACGTATTTTACAAACTTCGCCATTTTCAACGTAATGGTCCCCTCGATGACTATAATATTGCTCTGCCTAAGAGAGCCCATGGGCAACATGCCGAACCTCTCCGCGTCGTACACAGAGCCAAAGGCGTGGCCGAACTCGACGCCGCAACAGGCGGTGACTAGGTGGGGGGGCCATAGAGACCACTTTGTGCCCCACTTGGCCAGCTTATCTACGGTCTTTTTTATAAAAACTTTCATAGGTCAGTAAATGTTATCCTTTTAAAACTCTTTTTCTCTATTTTATATAATTAAAAATTTACCCCATTTGTAGGTCTAATTCGGCAGTTGTCTATCTCCACTTCTTTATATCAGCCACGTATTTGATGTACTTGGCAACGAAGGCCAACAAAGCGCCGAGGGCGACCCCCACGGCGGTGAGCAACTCCACACTTACGCCAAGTAACGCGGCTATTATCATGACGCCCACCAGCGCTTCCACAGCCGTGACCAGGTAGATGTAGCCGATGTACTGCATCACAAGCCTCCTCTTGACCTCGCCGTATGGGGGGTTCCCAGCCTCAAAACGCCTCTCCTTCAACTCGCTGGGCCTCCTCGGGGCCAGCAAATACCCCACAACAACTAGAAGGGCAAGCGCGGCGGCTAGTAGGCCGACGAATATCACCAAGGCGACCATGCCCACAGCGCCGACAGACCCACCGCGCCGGCGGATAAGGCCAATAGCTTAGTCCAGCCCAGCCTCAGCGCCTGGTCTATCCTATATCTGGGGTAGATGGCCCTAACCAGCAACAACGGCAGGGTCAGAAGCGCCGTTTTCGCTAACGTGGCCAACGCGCCGAGGAAGACGTCGTTGAAGGGGGCCCAGCCTCCGAGGAACAAAACGGCGCCTAGCAAAGACCCCGCATATACCTTTACATAGACCCCCCCGAAGGAGAGTATGAAGAGTGTAGAGCCGTACTCCGTGTAGGGGCCGAGTACCACCTCTGGCTCCGCCTCGGGGATCTCGAAGGGGAACCTCGTGGTGGACATCATCAACGAGATGTAGAATGCCAAGAAGGCCAGCGGGTTGAGCACTACGCCCCACAGCCACTGGCTCTCCACCACCTTGAAGGGGTCGGCGGTCTGGTAGAGAATCACCATGGCGAGCACAGAGAGGAGTAGGGGCACTTCATAAGCCGCTGTTAGCAAAATCTCTCTCACAGCCCCCACGTAGGTGAACTTATCAGCCTCCGCCCACGCCATGCCCACAAGCGCCACCGCAGAGAGCATCCACACCACTGCGGCGATGACTATGCCGTAGGGGCTGTGAAATACGACAAGCCCAGGCGCCGCCGCGATGAAGGCCACAGGCAGCGCCTCGGCCACAAAGAGTAGCACGGGGGTGGAGGCGAACAGTAGGCGGTTGGTGTGCCTAGGCAACACCAGCTCTGAGAAGACGAGCTTCACCAAGTCTGCAATTGGCTGTAAAAAGCCGCCGATGGCCTTCGACACGTACAGAGGACCGTACCTCCACTGCACCCTGGCCACCAGCTTCCTCTCGGCCCAGATGGCCACCACCAAGAATCCGAGTATGCCCGCTATACCTGGGAAAATTAGCGCGGCGACGACGTCTAAAGAGAGGGGGAGCTGCAGAGCCATGGCCCCTCAGACCAGCGACTTGCCCCCCGCCTCGGCCTTCACCACGTGGGGCTCCATTTCCTTCGGCTTCTTGTACGTGGACAAGTCGCTCCACGTGATCTCCACGTGTGTGGTGTGGTGTAGAGAGCCCGTGGGACACGCGTCTACGCAGTAGCCGCAGAGTATGCACCTCCCCCAGTCTATCCCCGGGTACCGCTTCCCGTCCTCCTCAAGGTGGAATTTAATCGCCTTGGCTGGGCAAACCGCCTCGCACAGCTGGCAGGAGATGCACTTAGACCTGTCGTTTACTATGAAGCCTCGTACTCTGTCGCCGTAGTCCCTCCTCTCCTCTGGCCATCTGACTGTCCACGGCTTTTCAAAAAGGTTTTTGAAGGCGACTGCAAAAAGTTTTAAGTGGGTAATCATCGGGCGCCTCTGGGAGTCATGCAGGGCAGGCTGGGGTCCACGGGGCCTATCACCTCCTTGCCCACAATTCTGTTGATCTCCTCCACGTCTCTGTCGATGATGGCTTGAATTGTGTCTATCTCCTCTTGTTTCAAGTGTCTAAACCTGCCCTGCAACTGTAAGAAGCACTTGACGGGCTTTCTCTTAGGCACAGGCAGAGTCACTCTAAACTCTCCGTGGTCAATCTCGTAGTTGACCCAGTACCCAGTCTCGGTGGCCAGCTCCAGCACTCTGATGGCGTACTTAGGCTCGAAGCGCCACCCGGGGGTGCAGGACTGGAGTATGTGTAGAAACGCCGGGCCGTCTACTTCAGCCGCCTTCTTGAACTTGTAGACCATGTCGTGGACGTAGGCGGGGTTTGCAGTGGCCACGTAGGGTATGCCGTGGGCCGCCGCGATGGCCGCCATGGGCTTTTTGTGGGTGACGTTGCCCGGTATCTTTCTGCCGGCCGGCGCCGTGGTGGTCGAGGCGCCGAGCGGCGTGGTGCCGCTCCGCTGTATGCCGGTGTTCATGTAGCCCTCGTTGTCGTACATGACGTATATCACCTTGTGTCCTCTTTCCAACATGCCGCTTAGGGCCTGGAACCCGATGTCGGCGGTGCCGCCGTCACCTGCGAAGACCACCACGTTGATCTTTCTGTTGGGGTCGATGACTCCCCTCCTCTTCAACGCCTTGATGGCAGCCTCTATGCCCGAGGCCACAGACCCACCGTTGCCGAAGGCCACGTGCATCCACGGGACTGCCCAGTTGGTGCGGGGATAGACCACTGTGGAGACCTCGGCGCAGCCCGTGGGGTTCACGACTATTGTGTCGGGCCCCAGGACCTTCAACATGTGCCTCGCGATGACCCCTATCGTGCAGCTGGCGCACAGTCCGTGCCCGGGCAGGAACAGCTCCTCTTGTGGCAGCTCGAAGTTGGCGTATTCGTAGAGGCCTGGGTACTCCTCGGCCACCTTCATCCCCGGTAGCAACAGCTGGTTGCGGCGGATGTATATCCTCTCCTTAAACCTGCCCTTGACCTCACTCATAGCCTCCCCTCATGCCCACTGTGTACGGCTGGTTGGGGGCCCACAGGCCTTTGTGTATCTTGACGGCGGCTTCGTATATCATGTCTGAGTCTATGGCCCTCATCCCTATGGTGGCCAGCACGTTGTACACCGGCTTTGCCAAGGTTGCGGCTATTTCCACAGCCATGGGGCCGTACAGCGGGCCCCCGTGGTTGATAGTCCTGTCGATCACGGCCACTTTGTCCACATGGCCAAGCAGTTTTCTCAACAAGTCGCCGGGCCACGGCCGTATGACCCTCAGCCTCAACGCCCCTGCCCTGACGCCCTCAGACCTCAGCTTGTCCACAACCTTCTTCGCCATGCCGTAGATCGACCCGTACGTCACTATTGCCAACTCGGCGTCTTCAAGCCTGTAGGGGACCGCAAGCCCGTAGCTACGGCCAAACCACTTGCCAAACTCTGCGTCTACCTCCTCGATTACTTTAATAGAGCTCCTAAGCGCCTCCACTGCCTGCCACCTAATCTCCCAGTACCACTCCGGCGTGCCCACCGCCCCCAGCTGGGCCGGGTTGTCTACGTCTAGCTTAACCCAGCTCCTCGTAACCGGGGCGAACCTAATGACCTCCTCCTCGTCCTCGGGCACGTCGAGAGGCTGGAGGACGTGGCTTGTCCAAAAGCCGTCGTACGCCACCACTACAGGCAGGTGGACTCTGGAGTCCTCCGCCACTCTGTACGCCTGTATCACCGTGTCGAAGGCCTCCTGGGCTGTCTGGGCGAGGTAGATTATCCAGCCGAGCTCCCTCATAGACATCACGTCGCTGTAGTCGCCCCAGACGTTTATAGGCGCCGAGTACGTCCTCACGGCCATGCCCATCACTATGGGGAGCCTCATCCCCACGGCTATGGGCAAGTTTTCGTACATGTGGCCGAGGCCCTGGGAGGAGGTCTCGGTGAAGGTGCGCGCCCCCATCGCCGAGGCGCCGATCACCGCAG
>JAVZUI010000079.1:0-6806 GCA_038879095.1 Pyrobaculum sp.
CACGTGGCGGCTGTGTTGCTCTACCGCCGGTACAAAAAGGCGTTGGAGAAGGCAGAGCGCAGGCGCGTATACGTGGCCGAGGGCGAGGTGGAGTGTAGAGGGCGGCTATCGGCAAACGGGGAGCTCTACGCGAAGCCCGCTGTGGAGAGGGTAGACCTCACCTTCTACGCCTCGCCTAAGTACAAAATCCTCGTGATTTCAAACACGAGGCGGATAGTGGTTAAGTGCAACGGCCTTGAGGTGGTGGAGCTGGAGGGCGAGGAGTGCCCCTCGCCACTGCCAAGTTCCTCGTGGAGAGGTGGCATGGCCGTTAGGAAGACCAAGAAGGGACGGTTTGTCCTGAGACCGGCCTCTCTGGCCGATTTTCAACGCCTCTACGTAGACGTCTTCTCCATCGCCGCCTCCCTCGCGTACCCGGAAGAGCTTTTCCAGTCGGCGGCTGAGGCGGGGGTAGACGCCGTGTTTGTAATAGACGCCTGGCACGAGTCCCACATCCCCCTTGCCAGGCGCTACCTAGAGCACTGCCGGAGGTACGGCCTCGACTGCCGCCTCTCTGAGCAGAAACCCGCGGAGATATACGCCGTGGAGCTGTGCGAATCAGAATGCGGCTCCGGCTGTGCCGTCGTCACCAGGGACTACGACGCCGCTCTGAAGGCGAGGAGGTGCGCCGTCTTGTTGTTTCAGCGGGGGAGGTTTTGGCGTGTGGAAGGTTTGTCTCCTCAGCCCTAGCCACGGCCGTGGAGCTCTACGTAGTATTCCCCAATGACCCTCCCGAGGAGTGGTTGGGCGTGCCGGGCGTCAAGGCGGTAAGCGTAAAGGAGCTCGGCTCAATAGAGGACAAGCTCGTGGTGGTGGGGGACTGCCAGCTGGCGGAAAGGCTAAAGGTGGCGTGCCTCACAGAAGAGGAGGCGGAGGAGCTTCTTAAAGAGAAGGTTTATCCGCACCCCGGCCAGTAGCCACATGCCTAGACGCCCTCCTTCCGACGTGCCTGAGGAGTGCCGCTGGGCTTTCGACATCTTCTCGGGGGAGAAGGCCGAGAGAGCGGCACAGCTCTGCCTCCGAGGCTACACGCTTAGGAAGATGGCATTGATGACGCCCATGGAGCTGGCCGACGCTCTGGGCTATGAAGACGTCACCGACGCCGAGAAGGCGGCTAGGCGGCTGAGGGAAGCCGCCGGCATAGACTCAAGGCCTCTCACAATCGCCGACCTCAAGAAGAGACAAGACCGCGTTTTGAAAACCGGCGTCGAGGAGTTCGACGAGAAGACCCCATGGAAGGGGGTTAAATTTGGATTAGTATACGGCTTCGCCGGCGAGTTCGGCACTGGCAAGTCGTTGTTCGCCAAGCAGGTATCGGCCGTTGCCCTCGCCGCTGGGTTAAAGGTGGCTTACTTCGACACCGAGGGCACCTTTGACGTGGATTCGGGCACCATGGAGGCGCTTTTCCGGCGATTCAACGTGCCGGAAGACGCCTATACGCGCCTGTGGATCTACAGGCCGGTAGACAGCTTCCAGTTGCAGGAGCAACTTAAAGAACTCCCAGAGGATGTGGACGTCGTCGTGGTGGACTCCCTAGTGGCGCCGTTTAGGGCAGAGTACCGGGGGAGGCAGTTGCTGGCGCCGAGGCAACAAGCCATGCTATACACACTGAACCTGTTGCTCAGACTAGTGAGGTTGGGCAAATTGGCCGTTGTGACAGACCAGGTGATGGACGTCCCCGCGTTCTTCTCGTTGAAAAGGCCGGCCGGCGGCAACGTGTTGTTGCACACTGTCCAGGCCTTGTTCATGATGGAGCGGCCGTCTAAGCAGAAGCTTGAGGGCGTTATGTGGCCGCTGGATGTCCCCGGCATGGCTCCCTCTACAGAGATTAAGTACAAGATAAGGGAGGATGGCCTATACTGAGTTCTTCTGTAATGGTCCTGTCGTTTTTACATCACATGGCATAAGGGCATACAGTTCTTCAACATCATGTGGTTAGGCATGTCTCCGCTGGTGAAGAACTGTGACAGACTTCGCGGCGCCCAGTTCTTCAAAGACGGGCCTCTGCCCGGCAATTCGCCATTGAAGAACTGCGTTTGGAACGACGGCATGCAGTTCTTCTGCGCCGTGAAAAACGGCGTATACGCCCCGCGGAAGAACTACGTTTGGAATAACGGCGCCCAGTTCTTCTATGCCGAGGAATTCGGCGTCTTTTCGCTTTTGAAGAATTACGTTTGGAACAACGACACGCAGTTCTTCAATTGCGGGGATATGCCGTGTTCTGCGCCGTGGAAGAACCGCATCTTGGAAGAAGGCGCTTTGTTCTACAATGGCGTGGGCACGCCGCGGAAGAGCTATGACTGAAGGCGTTTTGTCAAGCGGCGTCTTGCCCATGGGCGTGAGGTGGTACCTCTGGGCCAGCAAGGGCAGGCTCTACATAACGCTGAAGAGGGGGCCTGTGAGGAAAACTGTCTACCTAGGCAAGGCGGAAGCCCCCTCGGAGCTGGAAGAGGCGGCGGGGGGAGAGTGCGGGGAGTGCCTCCGCCTGCTGAGAGAGCTGGCAGAGGCCTTCGAGGAGGCGGTGGAGATTGCTAAAAAGGCCAAATACGCCGAGTCTAAGGAGGAGATGAGGGAGGCGTTGAGGGAGCTCTCATACCGACCGCGCGCGTTAGAGGAGGCCCTGGAGTTCTTGGGGCGTTAGGTTTTTCCGGCCGGCCTCCGGCGGGCATATGAACTGGCTGGTGTTGGCAGCAGTCCTCATGGCCTATCCGCTGTCGGCGCTGTTGTGGCTTGTGCTGGAGCCCTCAGGCTGCATGGGTTCTCTCCCCGGCAAGTTGAAGAGGGCGCTGGTATTCGCCGCGGCCTTCACCGCAGGCGCGGCCCTGGCCGACTCCCTATTAAACTTAATATATGCCTAGGAAGTGCGACTGCCGGGAGGCGGCCAAGGCGCTGGTGGCGGCCGGCTACTCTATCTACGCCGCGGCCAAGATACTGGGGGTCTCGCCTAGGGCTGTGCGCAAATGGGTGGCGGAGAGGAAAAAGAAGGGGACTGTGGCTGAAGAGAAGAACGAGGAGGGGATCGCCGATCTGCCCGAGTGGCTGAGGCAGAACATCTGGGTGCAGAGACTGAGGGGGCAGACCTAGCGAGGTCGAGCACGCGCGGATAGTCCGGGTTTCTACACCCTTCCGTCTCTCGCGGGGATTACTACGCGCGGATCAAGGAACGAGGTTAGTCCGCGCGTTTACGCCCCGCAGGCATCTGCTACGCGAGGACTTGCCCCACGTAATCATCCTCGCGACCTTCTACACGAGGAATCCCCGCGTGCGTGGAGACAAGGAGAGGGCTTCCCCAGTCGCCGCGCGCCTACACGCGGACTACAACGCGGGGAAGAGCCGCGCGTGTAAGCCCCCGCGAGCAAGAGTAAAACCCTATAAGGCGCCGCGGGGCGCCTTAATTAAGATTTTTCCGGGGTTTGTTAGAAACGTGGCATGCCCAACAAACCCACAAACCAAAAAAAGAAGGCGTTGGCGATAGCGGCGCTGGCGTTGTTAGTGCTGTCGGCGCCGGCCTTGGCCCAGCAGAGTCAGCCGGTTGACGTGATTAAGCAAGCCCCCTTTATGGACACGATTAAGGGGGGTCTTAGGATACTGCTGGCGCTGATAGGCTTCGCCTCGATGACCGCCATGGCTCTGCTGGCGATATACGCCTTCGTGATGTACGTCCTGGGGCCCACCCACTGGTACAGGTGGCAGGCCTTGATCTCAGCAGTAGAGAACTTCAAGTGGCTAATCGTCGGCGCCGCCGCCTTCCCCTTCGCCCTCGCGGCCGCGGTGTACGGGATAAACGTCGTAATGGGCGGGTACAACGCGGGGCAGCTCTCAGTAACACCGCAAGAGGTGGCGGTGAAGATGCTTCAGGCCATATACGTGGAGCCGTTTAGACAGGCCTTCGACTGGGTATTCGGATAATGGACGCCGCCCAACAAGTCCTAGGCCTTTTTTCCTCCCTCCCCCTCTTGGGATACGCCTTTATCCCCATAGCCGCCTACGCCGGGTACGGCCTCCTCCTCTGGATGATGGGAGGCCACGGGAGGGAGGAGGCCCGCCACGTCTGGTTCCGCTCCGTGGTCGCCGCTGCGACTGTGGCCTTCGCCCTGCTGGCCTCGGTGTGGGTGGGATACGCCGCGTCTCTCTACATGAACACGACCAAGGTCCCGGCGTCGTGTTTGGCCAGCTTTAAGCCGGCCCCCGACTTAAACCTCTACGCCTACAGCGTGGCCGTGGAGGAGGCCTTGGACTGCGCCTACGGGGAGTTCAGCAGCAAGTTCAACGGCCTCAAGGAGGTGTACATCAACGTGTTTAGGGCGGCGGCCATCGCCGGCGCTGTGCCGTTGTTGTCCAGCTGGAGCATGGGCGTCTTCCAAGCCGCCATGCCCATGTCCGGCGCGGCCTCCGGCGCGTTGATCTCGCTGTCGGTGGCCATGGCGGCTGTGGGCATCGCCAAGGGCCTCGTCGCCTTGATGGGCCTCGGCGCGTTTCTGTTAGCCACAGAGCGCCTGACGCCCCTAGGCGCTTTGATCCTCGCGGCAGCGATGGTCTTCCCAGCCGCCTTAGCCGGCGCCGCCGATGCCGTGAGGGAAGTGCCCTTCCGCGGCGGGGATCTAGGCCAAATAATAGCGTCCGCCCTTGGGGGCTACTGGCGCGCCGTGGACTGGGGGTTGCTAGTCGACGACACGAAACACGCCGCCGCCATATCCACATACATCGCCACAGCCCTCTCCCTCGCCTCAGCCGCCACAGCCGCCGCGGCCTACGCGTTGTCCAGAGTGGCCCAGCACCTGTCAGTGGAGTAATGGACATACCCATCACCTTTTTCCTCCTCCTAGCGGGGGGCCTATCCGCCCTCTACCTCCTCCTCTTTAGGGGGGACGAGGAGTGGTACGTCCCCATCGCCGGCGCTGCGCTTTCAATCCTGGCGCCTCTGGTTATACACCTGGTCTTCTCGGCGCTTGTCCCCTTCGCCGAGAGCCCAGTGTACGTGTACGGCGTGCTGGACGTAGAGAAGCACCTGGAGTGGGCGTATGAGCAGATCCACAAAACGGCGGAGGCCGCCTTCTTCGCCGCTGAGGCGGCTTTATACGCCATGGAGGGGGCCTACGCTGCCTTGACGGCCGCGCTGGCGGTAGTCGCCGCGTTGACGGCGGGCGTCGGGACATCCGTAGTGGTCACAGCCCTCAAGGCGGCTGGCTACGCCGAGCCGCTGACGGGGGTCCTCGCATCGGCTTACAACGTGGCCATGGGCGTGGCCATGGCCTACCACGTCTTAGAGAAGGTGGCGGAGGCCGCCCTCAAGTTCACCCCGGCGTTGCTGACAGCCGGCATGTTGCTCCTGCCGCTGCCCCGGGCCAGGGCGGTGGGCGGGGTCCTCCTGGGGATGGGGCTAGTGCTGTACACAGGCGCCATGGCGGGGGGCTACTTCGCCAAGCCGGCGTTGGCCCTGGCCAACTGGACAAAGGCCATTGTGGCGTGGGTTGAAGAGGCGCCGAAGCCCCCCGCCAACGCCACGGCCTCCGCCTACGTGTTCACGGAAGGCGGCGGGATGTACTTCGCCAGGTACAACGCCACTCTGCACATGCCCCGGGTCTACGAGCTCTGGCGGGGAGTAGCCGAGGCGGCCCTCCCCATCAACATCTCCTACTACCGCCTCGCGTTCGCAAACGGCTCAGACTACGTCTCCGGCGCGGGCTTCGCCCCGATGTGGAACGGAAACGCCACCTGGACTGGGATAGACAAGGGCTACCCCTACGCCGTCTTCGCCTGGCTGGACGTGCCCCGGCTACCGCACCGCCTACCTTGGGTCCACGACTACAGCCAGGTATACGCCGTGGCCCGCCCCAACGAGACGCTGTTTGTCATATACCCAGCCGCCCCCAACCAAGAGCCTATAAACATCACCGTGGGGGAGTACGCGGAGAGGGTGATGGGGGCGTGGGCGGCCTTCCTCAACGCCACGACGCCGTTTTGGCGGGTGGACACAGGCCCCCAGCCCTTCTGGCGGCTCCTCTACGCCGACGTGGTGGTCCACGTCAACCTCACCCGGCAGATCCGGCTGTACAGCGGAGTGGAGAGCGGCGTAGTAGGCGTGTGGGGCTGGATTAGGGCGCCAGACGAGGAGAGGTGCTACGTGGGCGGTGAGGAGGCCGGGTGCGGCTTAGCCGACGTCGCCTCTGAGCCGGGCCTCTACCAGTACAACATAGAGGAGGGCGCGAAGAGCTGGGCTAGGCCCTCCGCCAGAAGCCTCGTCGTCAAGCCAAACGCCTCCCTCCCCCCGGCCCCCAAGCCGGCTAGGGGCGGCCACTTGGACTTCTACCGCTGGATGGAGACATGCGAGTGGTGCGAGAGGTGGGAGTGCGACCCCTCAGGCTACTGCTACTGCGCCCAGTGGGCCTCCACCACTAGGGAGGTGAGGGAAGAGCCGAGGTGGAGGAAGTACACGGAGGTGAGGGAATTGGAGCACAACGCCTCCCTCTATCAAAAGCCCTGGGTGCCGTCTGCTGAAGACACGGTGAGAGTCCGCGTGCCCTACACATACCGGGGCTGGGAGGTGTGGAAGGAAGTCGTCTACGGCCCCTGGAACAACGGCGACCCGCCTCCAGGCGCTTACTGCTACACCCACGACGTCTCGCCGTATAAGAGGGTGGTGTTCTGGGACGTGCGGCGCTCTGTGAAAGACGCCTACGCCTTCGCCTGGCTCTCCGCTGTCCACACCGCCGGAAGCCTCGGGCCTCCCCTCCCCGACTACTACGAAGATGGGCCCGCGGAAGAGG
>JAVZUI010000080.1:0-6721 GCA_038879095.1 Pyrobaculum sp.
TTACCCTCCTCTTATTTCTAGCCAGAGACAACATTTACGCATCCCTCCTGTTAGCCGCCATAGGCGTGGTGGTGGCGCTGGGGGCCGCGGCGTTTAAGGGCCCCATCGCGTTTATCCTCGTCGCGTTGGTCTACATAGTGGCGTCGCTGACGCTTGTCATCGTAGCCGCCGCGTCTATTGGCGACGCGCCTAAGGCCATCTCCATGAGGGCCGCGGCGCCGCTGGCCTTGCTGTTAATCCCCACGGTGCTCCTAACCGCGCCTAGGGCAGAGGCCGCGCAGCCGGCTGGCTTCGACTATATACTCCTCCCTCTGCTCGCCGCGTTTGTTATATACGCCTTGAAAATCGCCATTGAGATGACCATATGATCGAACTAATTATTGTCGTGGCCCTTGCCGCCATTGGCCTGGCCGTCGTCGCCACGGCGGTTTCGCTGGTAAGAGTGGTCATTGGGGCAGAGGTGTTGACGCTGTCTGCCATCTACGCCGCCGCGGCCTACGGCGACTTAAACATGTTGGCAGTGGCCGCCAGCGTGGGCGTAGTCGAGACGTTGATGTTAGTGGCCATGTTGTTCAAAATGGCGAAGGAGGGCTATGTCTGAGCTGTTTGTACTGGCCACAGTCGCGGCAACTGCGCTGGCCTTAGCCGCAGTGCGCCTCGGCGTATGGGCCGGCCTGGCGTCGATTGCGGCGATGTTCGCCTACTTGGCGGTGGGGGGCAGGCAGGTCCTATTGAAAGACGTGCCGTACATAGGAGACGTGGCCCTCTCTGCTACTCCGGACAAACTGCCCTTTATAGCGGTTTCCCTCGTTCTGGGGCTCTTAGTCACAGCCTACGCCCCCAGGTACTTGCACCACCTACGCGCAGATAGGTGGTACTACGCGGTGAACTCGCTATACGTGCTGTCCTTCGCCTGGATCGTCATGTTTGAAAACTTGGCGTTTGTCTTCCTGGCCCTTGAGCTGAGCATTATCACCAGCTTCCTCCTCATATGGTACTTCGGCTATGGGAACCGGAGGGTGGTGGCCCTCTTGTACTTCATCTGGGCCCAGGTGGGCTCAATACTGTTCCTAGTGGGCGCCGCCATGGCCCAGTCCTTCGACGCGGCGGCGTTTAAGGCATACGGGACCGCCGCCCTCTTAGTGTTGGTGGGGCTGTTGGTCAAGATGGGCACCTTGGGGGTGCACTTCTGGCTTCCCTACGCCCACGCCGAAGCGCCGACTCCCCTCTCCGCCCTCCTAAGCCCCGTACACGTGGGGCTTATGGCGTACTGGATCTGGAGGCTGAAGGCCGGCGCGGACTGGCCGTTGGAGGCGCTGTACCTATACGGCCTCTTGACGGCGATTTACGGCTCTCTCCTAGTGTTTAGAGAAGTGGATATAAAGAGGGCCCTGGCGGACTCCACCATCGCCAACATGGGGCTTCTGGCCGCCGCCGCGTCTATTAGGGGGGATTTCGGGTACTGGGCCACCGCCTTGTTGTTCACGGCGCATGCCTTTGCCAAGGCGGCGGGCTTTATGCTGTCCGGCATATACATAGTCCAGTTGCACACGAGGCAGATAGACCAACTGGCGTGGGACCGTAAGATGTTGGCGCTTGGGGTCTTGGCGTTTGTCGCCTTGTCGGGGGTATTTGGGCTGGGGCTCGTGGGTAAGATCTACGTCGCGCTGGGCGTGCCGCACAGCACCACGGCTGTGGGCTTGTTGATAGCCGCCCTGTTCTCCACGGCGTTGTACAACTTCTACCTATTTAACAGAGTGTACAGAGCGGGCGCCGGCGAGGTGAAGGCGCCTGGAGATATGTACTACGCCTCGCTGGCGTCGGCCGCCATGCCCTACGTGTTGCTCGCGGCGTTGCCATGGCTACTCCACTAGAGTACATACTGGCGGCGGCCTTCTTAGCGTCCCTAGCGGACTTGGCGCTTAGGAGAGGCGTCGCGGCGCTGGCGGTGAGCGCCTATGCTCTATACGCCTCCGCCTTGGGGGGCGCCTCGCCGTTGACTAATTTCGTAAAGTTCGGCGAGTTGGAAAGAGGCTTGTTTATATTTATCAGCGGGGTTTACTTCGCCATATCTGCCTACTCCCACTTCTACATGAGACACGCTGAGCGGAGGGGCTGGTTCTGGGCTTGGATGGACCTATTCTACGCCTCTATGCTCACCTTCGTCGCGGCGGACCACTACGTCTTGCTCATCCTAGGCTGGGGAGGCCTAGACGTAGCGAGCTGGGGCCTAATCTTGACGTATAGAGATGACGACGAGATGGGCCACGTGGGCCACGGCGACCGGAAGTGGGGGCTTCTCTGGCTCTGGACGCCCAGCGCCTCGGCCCTGCGGGCTATTTTAACCGTGGAGCTGGGCTCAGCCTCTCTGCTGGCCGGCATGGGGCTCGCCTCCGCGGCTTACAACACGCCGTATATCTCCCACTGGGGCGCGCTGGGGGAGCTACCCACCGCGTTGATACTGCTCGCGGCCTTTGTAAAGTCGGCTCAGTTGCCCTTCACCGACTGGCTTATGACCGCAATGTCCGCCCCCACGCCGGTGAGCGCCCTACTACACTCCTCTACAATGGTCAAGGCCGGGCCTATACTGTTGTTAAAACTCCACGGGGCGTTGAGCCCGGCGGCCGCCTCCGTTGCGTTTGCAGTGGGCGTCGCCACGGCGCTCTACGGAGGGCTCGTGGCGCTGGGGCAGAGAGAGCCTAAGGTCCTCCTGGCCGCCTCGACGGCCTCTTACCTTGGGCTGATCACCGCATACGCCTTAAAGAACCCGGAGGAGGCGCTGTGGCTTATCTACGCACACGGCGTCGCCAAGGCCACTTTGTTCATGGCAGTGGGACACGCCATACACGAGGCCCACAGCAGAGTCCCCGAGGCGTACCCCCTCTCTTCTAAAATAGCCATGGGGATTGCCCTCCTGACGCTAGTGGGGCTCACGCCGCTTGGCGCACTTGCAAAGGCCCACGCAGAGCTCTGGACGTTGGCCTTCAGCGCCCTTACGGCTGGGTACGTGGGGAGGCTGATCTTGAGGACAGCCACGGTCAACGCCTTTGGCGCAATGGCGGCCCCCTACGCGGCCCTAGTGGCCTCCAGCCTTTTCTTCCCGCAGTTGCCCAACCCCCTGTGGGCCGTGGCGCTCTTAGGCGCGGCGCTTGCGTATGCGCCGCCTCCAGAGGCCTTGGCGAGGCGGCTGTGGCTGCCTTGGCTGTTTGACGTGGCGTCTCCACGCGTCTTCGGCTACGTGAAGAGTTTTGTGGTGAGGGCAGACGGGCTCTTAGACAAGATTATGCTCAGGACCCAGGAGCTGTGGCACGCCGCCGTCGTCGTGGTTACGGTGGCAGACCACGTGGTGGACATCGCGCTCCACGACGGGCTGACAGAGGCTGTGAGGAGGATGTCCCGGGCCGTGTCGGCTAGAAACTTCGACTACTACTTATACGTCGCAGGCGTCGGCGTGGGCGCCCTGTTGTTGCTGGTGTTGATATGGACCTGGTAGCCCTTCTGGTTGCTGGCTACGCGGCGCTCCGCGCCGTTGTCAAGTCTGTGTACATCGACTTGGCGTATGTATCCGCGTTGGCGTATCTCGCCTTCTCTCTGGGGCGGGCTGAGCTGGCGGCGTTTTCCTCAGTGTACTTCCTCGCCGTGGCCATGGTGGCGAGGGGGAAGCTCGCACATGAGGCTGGGATGGCCTCTGCGCTGTCGTACACCGGGGCCTATTTAATTTCGCTGGGCGTCCCCCACCTGCAGGCGCTGGGCTTCGCCATGGCCACCTTGGCCCCAGCCTTGTTGTTAGTCACAGAGAGGGACAGGGGCTCTTTGGAGGGGCTCTTCCGCTACTTGGTCATATCCGCCGTTGCCACCAACTTTTTAGTAATTGGGCTGTCGGCGAGGGGCGGGTCCTTTGGCGAGTTTTTCATACTCTTGGCGCTCGCGGCTGAGCTCGGGGCGGTGCCCCTCTACGTCTGGGTGGTGGACGTGTACGGCAGGTCAAGCCCCTCGGGGTTGGCGGCCCTGGCAAGTCTTCCCAAGCTGGCCGCCGGCTTCGCCCTGTTGTACATCGCGCCTAAGTTGCCCCCCGCGGTTTTCTACGGGATAGGCGCCGCGTCGATGTTGTTGGGGAACTTGGGCGCCCTCACCAGCAGAGACCTGAGGAGAGTGCTGGCGTACTCGACCGTGGTCCACGCCGGCTTTGCCCTCTTCGCCTACCCCCTGTCGCCGGCTCTGTCGCTACTGCTAATTTTGGCAGACGCCCTGGGTAAAATGGCGTTGTTCAGCCACCTCTCGTCGGGTTCTGCCAGGTGGCCCGCCGTGGTCTTGGCGATGAACCAGATAGGCGTCCCCCCCGTCCTCGGCTTTTGGCCAAAGTTGTTAATTATAGTTTTAACTGCACAACACCTAGGCCCAGTCGCCGCCGCCTATTTGCTGGCCAACGTCGCCCTCTCTGTGCCGTACTACTTCAGAGTGGCCCGCGAACTGCCGGAGGGGGCGCTCCAGTTTCCAGCGGCTGTCGCAGTGTTTACGACAGTCGTCGGCGCAATGGCGCCTCTGTGGCTTGCCGCGGCACTTTCTTAGTCTATCATTATACTAAGTTAAAGTTTTTTCAAAACTCTATTTACATGAACATTTCTAGTCCATAGAGAAACTTAAATATTACCTTCCACGTGTGTACATGCGAATAGAAACGGTGTGGCTTGGCAGGGGAGGACAGGGCATCGTCACGGCCACTTACATCATCGCAAACGCCTCCATCATCGACGGCTTTCACGCCATCGCCAACCCCGAGTTCGGGGCGGAGAGGAGGGGCGCCCCCGTCAAGGCGTTTTTAACAATTAGCAAAGACCCAATTGAGGACCAAGAGCCCGTGAAGACGCCCGACGTGGTGGTGGTTTTCGACGACAAGCTGATCGACAGCATGAGGTTTGCAATAGACGCCGTCAAGCCCGGTGGGTACGTCATCTTAAACACGGGGAAAGCCCCCGAGGAGGCGGCAAAGCTGGTGGGACGAGACGACGTGAACATAGTGGTAGTCGACGCCATTGCCATCGCGCGGAAGCACTTAAAGCTAGACGTGCCGAACGGCCCGCTGGCCGGCGCCTTTTCGAAAGTGATGGGCTTCCCCCGGCTGGAGTCTATAAGACAGGCCTTTGAAAACCAGCTGGGCAAGGCGGTGGAGGAGAACTACGCCGCAGTGAAGGAGGCTTACGAGGTCGCCGCGGTGGTGCCCGCCAAGAAGGTGGACGCCTCGGCGAAGCCCAAGGGCATAATATCGACCACCTCAGCCTTCTTGACAGGGCCGTATGAAATAGTGGGCTGGCACGAGGTGAACAAAGCCGGCGCTGTTTACCCAGGCACCAGCTTCTTCTACACCACAGGCGGGTGGCGCATCGACAAGCCGGTTATCGACCACTCTAAGTGCATCATGTGTAGGAAGTGCTGGCTGTACTGTCCAGACGACGCCATAATCGAGGCTTGGAAAGAAGTGGAGGGGCCCAGGGGCAGGAGGCTGAGGATGAAGTTTATCGACTTTGACTACGCCTACTGCAAGGGGTGCGGAGTCTGCGCGGAGGTGTGTCCCACAGGGGCAATACAAATGGTGAGAGAGATATGACGGCGCAGGTCCTAGCCCCAAAAGAACGTAAAATCGCCCAGCGGCGCATAGCGCTGACCGGCAACCACGCAGTGGCGCTCGCCGTCAAGATGTGTAGGCCTGAGGTCATAGCCGCCTACCCAATCACGCCGCAGACCCCCGTCGTGGAGAAGTTGGCAGAGTACGTAAACAACGGAGAGCTAGACGCAGAGTTCATCCCCGTGGAGAGCGAGCACTCGGCGATGTCTGCGGTGATCGGCGCCTCGGCGATGGGGGCGCGCACATTCACCGAGACCTCCTCCCAGGGCCTCGGCCACATGTACGAAAACCTGCCCATAGCAGTGGGGATGAGGCTCCCCATAGTGATGGGCATGGCCGTGAGGACGTACTCGGCGCCTATAAACGTCTGGGGCGACTACAGCGACGTGATGTCCATGAGGGAGCTGGGTTGGATAATCTACATAGCCCAGACAGCCCAGGAGGCCTTCGACACGGTGATACAGGCGTACAGAGTGGCGGAGGACTCCAGAGTACACCTGCCTGTGGTGGTGGCGTACGACGGCTTTTGGACAAGCCACGTCCTCCAGCCCCTGGACGTGCCCGAGGACGAGGAGGACGTCATGAGGTTTGCCCCGATCACTAGGAGCTGGGTTAAGCTAGACGTAGATAACCCGGCCCAGCTGGGGGCGGTGGGCACGCCGGAGTGGTACTGGGAGATTAGGTGGCAGGCAGTGGAGGCGCTTAGGAGCTCTATTAAAGTAATCGAGGAGGTAGACGCAGAGTTTGGCAAGTGGTTTGGCCGTAGCTACGGGCTTGCGGTCCCCTACAGGCTTGAAGACGCCGAGTTGGCAATAGTGACATACGGGTCGATCTACGGCATGGCGAAGAAGGTGGTGGACAAGCTGAGGTCCGAGGGCGTCAGGGCAGGGGCGTTGAGGCTGAGGGTTATAAGGCCGTGGCCAGGCGACTTGCTGAGAAAACTGCTTGGCCACGTGGATAAAGTGGCCGTGATTGACAGGGCCATTAACCACGGGGGCCCGCTGTACGGCCCCATGGCCGTGGAAATAGCCGCAACCTTGGCAAAGCCTGTGTACAACGTGCTGGCCACCATAGGGATGAGGGCCATAGACTCGGACA
>JAVZUI010000081.1:0-6130 GCA_038879095.1 Pyrobaculum sp.
AGGTCAGTGGCATTACTTCATCCGCATTAAGCCTTACGCAATTCATACCACAGGCGACAGTGATTTCGGCCAGTTTATAAAAAGCTATATACAGAATACTTTAAAAAGGCCGCTTAGATTCTCGGTAACTTTACTTACAGAAAGACCGGAAGATGACAAAAGCTTACTTGAAAAAATTCTAGAGTATGTCAAGAAGACGCCTGGCTGGTTGGTTGTGACTAATCATCAGTCTACAGATTATACCGATTATAACAGTGGTAAAGTAGGTGGCATAGAGGCGCTGGCGTGGGTTGTGCTCCTCTCTGGGAAGAACCTCCTCCTAGTGGGCGCCCCAGGGGTGGGGAAGACGCAGTTGGCCATTAAGCTGGCGAAAATGGCTGGGTCTGACGACCCAGTAGTCGTCACGGGCCGGGACGGCCTTACGTACGATGAGCTGATCTTTGGCCGGGGGAATAGGCCCGGCAGGCTCGCCGAGGCTGTGGCGAAGTCTTGGGCGAATTTAAAAGGGGGTCTTAGGCCCGTCCACTTGGTCTTCGACGAGATAAACAGGGCTAACACAGATCTGGCCCTGGGGGAGGTGTTCACGGCTCTCGACGTGGCTAATAGGTGGGTCGGCGTCGTGCCGAGAGACGCCGCGGCGAGGGCCGGCGTGGGGGACGAGTTATTAAGCCAGTTCAAAGGCGAGGTGCCGCTCCCCCTATCCTTCAGGGTGTTGGCCACGATGAACGTGGTGGACAGAGCCCAGCTGTTTAAGCTTAGCTTTGCCTTGTTGCGGAGGTTCGCCTACCTCTACGTGGCGCCTCCGTGGTTTGAATGGAGCCCCACGTGGAGCCCCGGCGACGCCAAGGCCGACCTCGGGGGGTTGCGGAAATTTTTTGAAAGCGCCGTGGGGGAGCTCAAGGCCTCCAAAGGGTGGGACAGGGCCACGATCATTGACATCCCCATCCCAGCCGTAGATGAGGTATTGAATGCGCATCAGCGCTTTTTGGAGTTTGTGGTTTGGACTGCCCTCCGGGCCGGCGACGTGGGCTTGGAGCTGGGTGTCTCGGCGCTTGTGGACGTGTTTAAGGCTCTCGCAGTCTATGAGGGGCTCAAGAGAGGGAACCAGTTGGAGCTGGGCGTGGAGCGGCTGTACGACGGACTTTACTCTTCGCTGGTGGTACACCAGCTCGCCGCCGCGGTGCCGAGGCTGAAGTTCAACTACATCTTGGGCATAGACCATGAGCTTAAGCGGTTTAGGGGGTTGCTAGGCGTTGCCAAGTCCGCGTTTGGGGACAGATCTCTTACAAGGCTAGTGGTGCAGAGCATAGCCACGGAGCTTCCCGTGGAGGGTGTCTGATGAGAGGATGCGTCTTTGAGGAGGGGGCTCGTTGTGCCAAGGGGGACTTAGGAAGGCCGGAATGCCGTTGCGAAGACGTGGACTGGGAAGAGGCTGTCGAGGCTGTGTCGCGGCTCTCCGACGTGGTTTACGACTACGGAAGGGCGTGGGCGGAGTGGGCCCGCGAGGAGCTAAATATCTCCCTCCGTCTCGACACTCCGCCTCCGGCTGTTCGTGGGGGCAAGATAAGGGCCGGGTATTGGGTCGGCGTGGCTCACGTGTGGACGAAGAGGGGCGATGTGTTGATTGTGATTAAGCCGAAGGTGAAGTGCTACGCCGACATGTTGCGCAAGGCGGCCCTAGTTTTTAAGCCCGTGAGACGGCTCCTTCTGCTTGCCTACGCCACTGCGGTAGGCACCTTTAATTTGTCCTCGGCGCAGAGACTTGCCGTCTTAGCGCACGAGCTATATGGGGCCTTGCTGAGGGGGCCGAGGAGGGTTTTAGTCAGGGCTCCCGATGGCACGATAACAACGCAACTTAACGCCCCCCTCCTTTCGGCGGTAGTTGCCTCTATGAAGTACGCAGTGGATACCTTAAAGGTTGCGCGGAGACTTGAGGTCGACTCCGAGGCGGTGAAGGATATAATAAACTTCTATGTCGAGCCTGCTGAGGCGGCCCTACGAAGCCTCTGGTCGCCGGAGCTCGCCGATGCGATGGCTCTAAACGAGGTGGAAGACTTCGGCGAGTACTGGCACCTGCCAGCGGCGGCGAGGAAACTAGGTAGTACTGGCTACGTCGTAGATAAGCCAGGGCTGAGGGACCAATTCGCGTTAGTCCCCAGCACCAAGGTCTACGAGCTGTACCTCATGGCCCTCGTCGTGGAGGCCCTCAGGGAGATTCAGGGAGGCCGCGTGGAGGTTGAGGACATAGGGGGCCAGGCCTACAGGGTGGGGAGGTACGTGGTGTACTTCAACCAGGCCCCGGTGTCGGCTGTTGTGAAGTCTTTGGCTGGGAGGGGGCCTAGGCCAGACGTGGTGGTGGAAGGCGAGGGGGTGCGCGTAGTGCTAGACGCCAAGTACAGGAGGACCAAGCGGCTGGAGCTGAAAGATGCGCTACGCTTCGTGGCGTACCTCGCCGACGTGGCCACGGACCACACGCTCCACGGCGTCGTGGCGGCGCTTACGAGGAGGGAGCCGGTGGGTGCCGTAATAAGGACGGCTGGCAACGCGGTGGAGATGTGCATAGAGTTTGTGAGAGTAGACCCATGCGACCACGAGGATTCTCTGAGGGAGGTGCGCAACGTGGTGGAGAAGCTTATAAAAACCGCCGAGTAGGCGCGGCGTGAGCCCCCGTCGGTCTGTGGGCGTGTGGGTATAAATAGTGGGTCATCTGTTTTCTCGTGGAGAGGCTGAAGAAGGAGTTTTTAGAGCTTTTGAAGACCGACGAGGAGTTTAGGTACGCAGTGATGGGCCTGCTGGGCATGGGTGAGGTGGTCAGGAGGATTGAGGAGCACACAAGGGCGATAAAGGCGTTGCAGAGGCAGTCCGCAAGGGAGTGGAGGGCGGTGAGGGAAGTTCTAAAAGAGCTGGCGGAGCTACGGAAAACCTCGGCGGAGCACTCCAAGGCGATACAGTCGCTTCAGAAGGCTATCGAAGAACATTCAAAGGCTATCCAATCTCTTCAGAAGACCGTCGAGAGACACGGCGAGTTGCTCGAAGCCCACTCCCAAGCCATCCAGTCGCTTCAGAGGGCCGTCGATAGGCACGGCGAGGCTATTCAATCTCTTCAAAAGGCCGTGGAGGAGCACTCTCGGGCAATCCAGTCTCTTCAGAGGGCGGTGGAGGCCCATTCCCAGGCTATTCAGTCTCTGCAGGCGGCGGTGGATAGGCATTCCAAGGTTTTGGAGGACCACTCTAAGGCGATTAGGGAGCTGAGGGCGCAGGTCTACGCGCTGGGGACTAGGTGGGGGGTTGTTGCCGAGGAGACGTTCCGCGAGTCTGTGAAGTACCTCGTGGAGGACCTCCTGGGCGAGTACGAGGCAAAGAAGTGGGTTTACCGCGACGAGGAGGGCTTCGTCTTCGGCAGGCCCGCCGTGGTGGAGGCAGACCTCTTGGTCAAGGACGGCGTCCACATCTTAGTGGAGTTTAAAGCCTCGGCGGACAGAGGCGACGTGTACGAGCTTTACAAAATGGGCCGAACTGTCAACAAACGCCGAAGAGGCGCCAAGGCGCCACAGGCGCAACAGATTTAAACCGCCCCGGACTAAACTGTCAATGTACCTCTCAGCGAGGCGTATCGCGCAGATACAGCTACAGTTGAAAGATTATGAACGCGCAGTGACGAAGATTTACGACGACGCATATCTGGCCCCAACATGGCCGCCTGTCCTGACTTACACGCTCGGCGCCACCGGGCGGCGGCTGGGCGAGGTACTCGCCCTCAGGACTGTTGACATCGACTGGGAGGCAAAGAGAATCACGTGGAAGATAGAGAAGAAGCGACATGAGTTCTACCTCGCCCTCCCAGCGTCTGATAAATTACTAAAATTGTTAGACAGATATATCCGCTTGAACGCTATCAGTTACAGACTGTTTGATGTGTCAAGACAGAGGGCGTGGTACAAAGTGAAGCAGGTGTTGGAGATGTACGGCTTGGTGGGGTGGCGGCCCCACGACTTGAGACACGCCTTCATCTTGAAGGCGCTCATTGAAACAAAATCGCTGGAGCTGGTCAGGCGGTGGGTTGCGCATTCGAAGTACGATTTACTGCGCCAATACGCCGAGGTCGTTGGGCTGGAGTTTGACCGCCCCTTGGTGGAGCTGTGATAGCGAGCTATCCGATACTTGCTTGCAACGGCGTGTGATCATCTTCTCGGTGCCGCCTGTGGATGGCATCGTTATCACCCCTGGCCTTAGGCGGTACGTGACGGATGATATGATGCGCTCCGTGGCCTTCGCCCTACTTGACATCGGCATATCCGGCGCAAGAGATGACGCGGCGCGCAAGGCCAGACGCGCGTATGAGTTCTACATGTCCCTCCTCTCCGAGTTGGCCGGGGTGGACACGCCGCCGGCGCACATCTTCCTCGTCGTGCCGGACGCTTTCGACGCAAAACAGCACCTCCGCTTGGCGGAGGTGTTTAGAATATATCAAAGAAAAATTGAAGCTACTTGGACTGGCGTCTTCAAGTTGCGCTTCCTTCTCGTCGTTCGCCGGTTTCTCAGAAGAGAGACTCTAGACGCTGAAACTCTCGGCAAACTCTCTCACTATGCTGACCACTACCGCGGCGTGGCTATACCTGCGAATGTGGACACTTCCTCGGAGCGCGACGTGAAGTGCGCAAGGGAGCCCGATACGTGTCTTAGACACATCAACCGTGCGCTGGGTCTCTTCGCCACAGCGGAGTGGCGCCACCTCCTGGGCCCACCTCTCCGCTCGGTGCTGTCTAGATATCTACGCGATGCGCGTGTGGACTCAGCCGACACGACGTCGCACAGATTAGACCTAATCTCCAGGTTTGGGACAAGGGACGCCTCCCTGTTGCACTTCACAGCCTCGCTTGCTTGCTACTTGTCGAAAAATAGACGTAAAGGTTTGTGGCGAAGCGTATAGGGAATCTCAAAAAAAGCGCAACTGCGAGAGGCGCGCACTGCGCAGAGGACGCGCTTCTGGACTGCCTCACATGCAACGCTTAAATTGTACACAAAACATGTGGCATATGTATATAGTGTATAGACGTGTCGTGAAAAGTGGGAGGCGGTTTTTAATCACTTTGCCGCCCGAGCTTTCAAACGTGTGGAAAGAGCTACACGAGAAGGACAAGGTGTTGAAAATTACAATTGAGGAGGTCAGCTAATTCTTTTTTCTCCGTTTCGTTTTCTGATTCTCTCGAGCGGCGAAAATGAAAAAGGGGGGTTTCACGTCGTGGTTAATACCTCGCCGATAACGGAGCCTCCTCTCATAACACAGTTACTATCCACGCCTCGAGGTCTTGCGGGGATAGTTGCGCCGCCTCCTGTCCCCTCACCGGGCTCCTCAGGCTCACCACGACCAGCAAGTCGCCGTGTTGATAGGAGTAGAGGCCACTATTGGGGGTCTCACTCAACGGGACGCCGAGACTGCGTAGCAACTGGATAGTGCTTGGATGCCTGATGAAGTGGATGACTTCATAGCCCTCCGCCACCCTCCTCTGCACCCACACGCCAAGCTCATAGATGTCGACAGGCAACACGTCCAGCCGCAGGTGTCTGCGCGGCAGTGCGTTGAGCGGCAACGCGTTCAGCAACACTATCCTTGCGCGGGGTTCTGTTGCCACGCCCCCGCGTGCCCCGGCCGCGGGGGAGGGGGCTTTTTGGGGGGTGTTGTTTTGGGCCATGTATAGAGAGAAAACACAAGTTTATAATTTTTTCGCCCCTTAGAAGGGGGTGTGAAAAAAAGGGGTTATTGCTGTGGGGGGCGGGTGTAGACTATGAACCGCCTTCTGACACTAATGTCTATGTAGTACAGCCCGCCGTCGCCGTATCTTACAACCAGTTGCGTAGACGTAGCCCTCACCTCCACCACCCTGCGCAACTTCCTCTTGAACCCGCCGTACAGCAAGCCGTGTTTAGCTAGCGTATTAAGCGCTTCTGCGACCTCGCCTAGCGGGATTTCCTGCGCCATGTATGTAGTGACTGGCGCGGCTTTATAAACTTCTCGCCCCTTAGAAAGGGGCGGAAAACGTTATATTTCCAATATTTCCTCGAGAGCTGAAGACGATGCAGGCTGAGGAACATATTGGCGCAGTAAATCGCACTTCGAATGCGCAACCCA
>JAVZUI010000082.1:0-5800 GCA_038879095.1 Pyrobaculum sp.
TTCCAAAGGCACCTCCTATCCAAAAAAGTTTGTTAAAGTTTCCATGATAGATAAATAAAATATAGGCTAATTTAAATCCTAATATAATCACTGGGAAATATGAATAAAGTAAGCGTAGGTCAATTTTATGTTTTATAAGTTCCAACAATAGTGATGTTATTACTAGGAAATGTAATATAAGAAGTATGGAAATACTGTAATTTATGTCACCTGATGTTACTTGAGATAAAGCAAAAAGAAAATACACAGAAGAATGATAATGATCAATGTTATTGCTATTATATAGTAAATTGATATATCTGATATAGTTTATCGCGTCTTGAATTGGTACTATATATAATTGTTTGCCAAGTTTTAAAATTACTAATATCTGGATTATTATAATAGAAGTTAGTATAACCAAATTACTAATTGAAAGGTTTATTGATGGAATTTTTAATTTTTTTCGATTAATATTTACTAATAAAAGTAATAATATCAATATTGTATTCATTAATAATGGTGTTAAATGTATATATTTATATATATAACCATTTATAACGATAACAGATATTGTGACCATAAGAGATTGTAAATAACTGTTTGTTCGCAATAATACTAGAATGTAAATGCTTACAAGAGATAATAAGTAAAGATATACGTTTATCATATCACATTTTTTTATTATTTTTTGTTATGTTTAATACGAATTTTCCCTTAGATACTCTGGTGTGGATGCAATTGCCTATACCATATATTTCATTGAATGTTGTTAAAGTATTGATGATATAACGCCCGCCTTTACGTGACCAACAGATCACTAGTACTTTGACTGTGCGGAGCCCGGTGTATGCAGGCTTTATCAACATCTATGTGGCGAACCTCACATTTCTCATAGCATGTCTAAATTCAATTCAATTTAGTACACTATGGTAATATTGTAACAATAGGATCTTAATTCCGTGATCAATATCTACTGTAGGTTCCCAGCCTAGGGCCTTGGCCCGTCTTATGTCGGCTATGCTGTGTCTTATGTCCCCCGGCCTGGGGGGCGCGTATATAGGCTCTCCCTCTATGCCTGCGAGTTTCATGACTAGGAGGGCGAGGTGTTTTATTGAGGTGGCCTTTCCGGTGCCTACGTTGTAGATGCCTTGGGCGTTTTTCTCTAGTGCGGTTTCAACGAATCTGGCCACATCCTCTACGTATATGAAGTCGCGCGTCTGCTCGCCGTCGCCGTAGATTACGGGCGGTTGCTTTGCGCGGGCTCTCTCCAGAAAGCGTGTTATGACTCCTGCGTAGGGGCTGGTCTGTCCTGGCCCGTATACGTTGAAGAGCCGGGCTATTGTGTATTTAAGTCCTGGGTACATAAATATTATCTGCTCTCCGGCTAGTTTCGAGAGTCCATATGGCGAGAGCGGTTGCGTTGGGTGGTTTTCGTCTATGGGCGTGTAGAGGGGGTTTCCGTACACCGCGGCGGAGCTTAGATATACTACATGGATTCTCCTCTCCGCGGCGTATTTAGCTACCTTTGCCGTTACGGCGGCGTTATTCCAAAGGTATTCGTAGGGTTTTTCCCAGCTTTCTTCGACGCTTATATACGCCGCTACGTGGACTATTGCGTCAGCTTCGGGGAGGTCTGAGAAACGTAAGTCGGCTTTTATTAGGGGTACGTCGGCCTCTTTAAGCCTTTGGAGGTTTGAGGCCCTCTCTAAGCTGTCAACGGCTAATACTTTGTACCCGCGTGAGGCCAAGTAAGCCGCTATGTGACTTCCTATGAAGCCGGCTCCCCCAGTCACTACGATTTTCATCTTTTGATAGAAGCCGCGGTTATCCCTATGGCTAGCAGGATTGTGCCAATGACCTCAAGGAGTATTCCCGCCGTTGTGTATGTGAGGCGGATGTATCTCGTGACATTGAATAGGGCCATGGCTATCGATAGTAAAACTGCTGAAAATGCCAACGACGCTACGCCCAGTCCCAGAGTGCGTACGGGGTTCTCGGTTAACCAAGTCCATGCTAGGGTCCATATTATGGATAGCCCGTGGGATATGGGGTTTTCGGTTGACGTGCCTGTACCGTAGGTCACGGCTGTGTCCACCTCTCTTATCCTCAACTTCTTTTTGTGGGCTAGGTATACCGTCTGTGAGGATATGCCCATCCATATTTCCTGTAGGGCTGGCTCCAGCTCCGTTAGTGCTTTGTTTGTAAATGCTCTGTATCCGTTTTCGGGATCTCCTGTCCTTACGCCGAATAACCTGAGCGCTAGCCTTATTGCATAAATTCCCAGTTTTCTATAAGTGGGTACTTTGCTGAGTCTGAAGCGGTTGCCTACGGCCATCTCAGCGCCGTCTTCAAGCGCCTTGATGAACTTGGGGATGTCGTCTGGGTTGTGCTGTCCGTCTGCGTCTAGCAATACTGCATACTGAGCGCCTGAAGCCAAAGCGGCTCTCATGAGGGTTTTCACGGCAGCTCCATAGCCCATGTTCTGGGGGTGCCTTATGACCAGCGCTCCTGCCTTCTCTGCCTCTTCGGCTGTTTTGTCTTTAGAGCCGTCGTCTACTACTATCACCAAGTCTACATATTTCTTCGCCTTCTCTACGACGTGCCCTACTCGCCCCTCTTCGTTATACGCCGGTATTAACGCCACGGCTTTTACCCGCGGTATGGCCGGCAGGGGAGGCGGGGTGTAGCTCCTCCTTGTGGCGATGTATGTGGTGACTCCCGCTATTAGTAGCGTCTGCCCGAGAGCTAGCGACGTGGTTGTCGCTATTGTGTGGACTAGATCTAGGCGTCTCGTCTCGTTGTACTTATCTATTAGAGAGAGTAGAAGTATGCCGGCAATGAGCAACAGTATGATTCCCGCTGTCGCAAAGTAAGTCAGCGCGTGTCTAGCTATTCTCCTCATCTATCGATGCCTCAGCCCGCTACTTGCGGCCTCCACCGTCCGGGCGTGTTTATCCACTGTATTCCTAGGGCGATCGCCCTCTCCTCGTCTGCTTGAATCCCCCTCGCGCGGGCTATGGCCATGCCCACAGCCCTCGCCAATACTCGTAGGGGGCTCGTCATTGCCATTATCCTCTCTGCCACTGCCCTTAAGGCGTTTATTAAGGCGGGGGATTTCACCCTCCCGCCCCTTTTTAAGTATAGGATTGTGGCGTCTACCAGCGCCCTGGCGGCGGGGTCTAGCCTAAACCAAACTCCCTTCCTCAACGCGCGGCTTTTAAGCGCCGAAAGCGACAAAAGCGAAGGCACAAACCCCGCCGCCAGGAGCATAAAGCGAAATAAAAGTTAGTTTTTAAATTTTTTGCGGTTAGTATTACGCCGGCGGGGATTCGCGTGCTGTGCGTTGTTCCGCACCGGTGGGCGTTTGCCGTCTTTGGGCTATGGCTGTGTCTATTAACGTGGCTAGCACTCCTCCGGCTAATGCGTAGTAGGCCCACTCGGCGAGTTTGTTGGCCGTGGCGGCGTCTCCAATCCCCAGGTAGTACGCGGCGGCTGCCAGCAGCACTATGAAGGCGGTTATTAGGCCCTGTGCACCTCTCTCCAGCGCCGTGGCTTTCTCGGGGGCAGGGGGAGGCGCGGGGGGAGGCGGTTGCGGGAGCGGCGGCAGGCAGTCCGTCGGCGCCTGTGGGATTAACGCCCGCCTTATTGAGGCCTTCAGCTGTTGTATTGTGGTGTGTAGTGGCAGTAAGGCGGTCGATATGCCGCCTATTACTAACATTAGAAGGGCGGCGAGGCCCAGCATGTAGTGGGGGACTCCCTGGTAGAAGTAGCGGTAAGCCACCCAGCCCCCCAGGGCCACTGCCGGTATTAACATAAGGGCGCCGATTAGGGTTAGGAACAGGGCTGGGTTTAGGCGGTATGCCAGCTCCAGGGCCTTTACGGCTATCCCCACGCCGTGCCAGGGCCTCAGCTTCTTTTTGCCGATTCTCTCTCTGTACTGTATGGGGACTTCGGCCACTCTCGCCCCGTTTGCCAGGGCTTTGGCCAGGATTTCCACCTCTAGATCAAACCCCCTGGCCTCCGTAACAGCTTCTCGGAGCACGTCCGTCCTCGCTACATACATCCCGGTGAGGGGATCCCTCAGATCCACGCCGAATAAGACGCGGAATAGCCACGCCAGCACTTTATTCCCTAGCTTGTACAGCGCAGGCATTTTCCCCTGCCTGGCGCCTATAACGACGTCGTAGTGTCTGAGCAGCGGCGCCAGCCTGTTCAGCTCTGCCGGGGGGTATGTATAGTCGGCGTCTAGCACGGCGACATAGGGAGTATCCACGTACATGAGGGCCGTCCTCAGGGCCATTCCCTTGCCCCTCCCGTACTGGCCTATTACCCTCAGCCCCAGCCTCTTGGCCTCCTCCACGGTCCCGTCCGTCGACCCGCCGTCTACCACCAGTATGTCGCGGTAACCGGCTGCCCTTAACTCCTCAACCACCTTGGGTAGCGCCTGGGCCTCGTTCAGCGTGGGCAATACTACTGTTATGCACACCGGCGACAGATCTCCCACTTAATATTTTTTACCCCCTCTTTTAAGCGCCTTGTGGAGAGAATGCTTTCTTCCGCCCTGTGGATCTGGGGGGCCTCTATTGCAATGTCTATTGGCGGCTTGATATTTTGGATCCTTGTGGCTGGCTTGGGGGGCGCGGCCTCGGTGGGTTCCGCCGCCGCTGAGGTGGGGTTTGGCATGCTCTTGTCCTCGTTGCTGAACTTCGGCTTTGCCCAGTACGTGTTGAGGGAAGTGCCGGAGAGGGGCGGCTCCGCGCTGGCCTCCGGCCTCCTGGCCTCCGCGGGGGTTGGCCTCGGGGCTTTTGCCGCCGGCCTTATAGCGGGGCGGCCTCTCGGCGGCGCCCTTGCCTTGGCAAGCCTCGTCTTAAACACTGCTTTGGCCGGCCTCGTGGCTGGGGGGAGGCCGCGCCTCTACTTCGCGGTGGGGGTTTTCAACGCCTTTTTTAAGCTCCTCCTCCTTTGGGCTCTGCGCGACGCGGCCCTCTCCGTGGCCCTCTCCTCCGCTCTCTCCGCCGTTTTGGGGGCCTCCCTGGCGCTTTACGTCGTAGGCGTTGGGCGCCCCGGCAACTGGCGGGGGGTTTTCGCGGCTGGCGCCGGAAACTACTGGAATAACTTCTCGGCGGGCTTCGCGGTGTCTGCCGGCGTCGTTTTAGCCGAACGCGTCGCAGGCCCTGCGGCGGCTGGAGTTTTCTACCTCACGGCAATGGCGGCGTTGGTAGTGGGGAGCTTTGCCTTTTCGCTCTCGACTTCGGGCATCCCCGTTATGGCCAGGCTGGGCACGGCGGTTGCGGAGAGGGGGACGCGGGTGGGGATGGGGGTGACTGTCCCCCTGGTGGCGGCGGCGTCTGCCCTGGCGGGCCCCCTCTTTGGCCTTTTGGGGAGGGACTTCTCCGGGGCCTACCCCTCCCTGGCCCTGGGCCTTGTGTCTGCGGCTGAGCTGGTGGCCGTCAACATTGCCGTGGCTGTTTACAACGTGGAGAGGTCTTGGGGCCGTCTCGCGTCTCTAGGCCTTGTCTCTTCGGCCTCGCTGGTGGCCTCCTCTGCCCTCCTCTCCGGCCTAGCGCCTTGGGGCCCCGGGGCCGCGCTGGCTCTTGGCTTTCTGCCGGGCTTCCTCCTCGCGGCTAGGGACGTGGGCGCCTACCCCTCTCTGGCGGGCGCCTCAGTTGCCTTTCTATTCTCCGTCCTGGGCCTCCTCCTGGGACCCCTCTGGGCCGCGCCCCTGGCCCTCGCCTCGCTTCTCTCTCTGCACCTCATCGGCGTGGTGAGAGTTGGGGAGCTCTTGGGCTTGGCTAAAGCGGCGTTGAGGCTGTGATCG
>JAVZUI010000083.1:0-3212 GCA_038879095.1 Pyrobaculum sp.
TCCAATGACGAGGTCAAATCCTCTCTTCTCAAAATCTACGTCGTCGTGAGGAATTACCTCGACGGAGTAACTTTGTAAAGACGTTGCGACCGCCTCTGCGTACTTCCTAGTGGCTGTCTTCCCAGAAACGACTAAAACTTTTGTCGGCTTTATCTGGGCTACTACGTGCCCAGTTTTTTCTAAGGCTCCGGGGCCGAATATGACGGTCCTAGGTATTTCAAAGCTTTCAAGTTGTTTCACGGAGTGTGGCCAAAAACTCTTTTTCTCCTAGTGTTGTCACATCTTTAATTGTAATGACATTTCTACTTTTAACGATTGGTTTATTAATAAATTTTACGCCGTTGTCTGTTAGTATTTTAATAAGCTCGGTGGTGGGGTATACAGTCGCCGTGTGGCCTTTGAGGAACCCGAGCTGCGCCACATAGGCCGGCACCGCGAGGGGGGCCAGAAGAGACCTCCCCCCCTTGTAAAACCCCTCGACTAACTTCCCCAGTTTGTCTACGTCGATGTTTAAGTCCCAAATTTTCAAAGGAGGCTTCTTTTTCAACACGTAGTAGTATATCTTAAACCCGCCGGCGAGGGCCAAGAGGTCGAAGTTTTCCGCGAGCCTCTGCGCATCGTCGACTGACATGGCCATTAGGTCTATGTCATAGTTTACATTTACGTCGCGGGAGCCTATGGCGGTGCGGACGTCGTAGCCCGCCTTTAGCAAGAAGTTTTTCAGCACTGAGTACTCCTCTTTCTTAGCTGTGTCGATGACATATATCAACGCATTAGGCATGGCGCAGTTTAATTACTGTTATTTAAGACTTGTGCTGCCTAGCGCTGAGAATAAGCTTGGCAATATAATCTGCGGCAAGCTCGGCGTGTTCAAAAGGCCTGGTTTCTGCCTTTTTCCTAAAGTCTAGGACGTGTACCACGCTCTCGCTTGTGTTTGCCGCAGCGAAGGCGTACAGCCTATTTGCCCACTGATGTGCCTCTATGTCCTCCTCCGTCTCGTTGTCGCGGAACCTGTCGGGGTCTTTTTTACGCCTCTCAATTATGACCTTGGGGTCGTATTCGATCACTACTATGGCGTCTGGTCTCAGCTTCGTCACCACGCGGCTGGGAAGCCCCGGATAGTAGCCGCCCCCCATTTTTATAGAGGCGTGAGTGTCCACGATCACGTCGCCGGGAAGAGAGGCTATGTACTCGGCGGCTTCTTCCTGTAGCTTTCTGTACTCTTCTATCGGTATCTTTTTCCTCATTTCGTCTCTGTGCCCCACGCCGTATTTCTTCTTAGCAAGTTCAAACATGACGTCGCCGTAGTTTATAATCGTAAGGTCTGGCACCTTCTCTTTTAAAAACTTCATTATTGTAGTCTTTCCTCCACCTGGCACAGCAACTAACACTACTCTCATACAGAGCCTCAATATTTCTGTTTTAAAATTTTATTCATAATATCAAATTTCGACTTGGGAGATGCATCATTTACCACAGCCCTGCCTACAATTACCACATCTACAGACAACCCGCTCTTTACTATGTACTCAATCTCTTTTTCAGTAATGCCGCCAGCCACCGCCACTCCTGCCCCTTCTTTTTTCAACTGGACAGCTGCGTCTAACAACTCTCCGAACCCCCGCCCGGTCTTTTTCTGTACGTCAATCCCTAGGTGGAATATGAACATATTAGGCGCCGCAGCCCTCATAACTTCCCGGGCCCTCTCCAGCGGGTTTGCCAAGCCGATTAAGTCGACGGCGGTCTTCAGCCCGACCTTCCTTCCCTCGTTTACGAAGTCTTCTATCGTCTCTATGTTAGTGGCGCCGAGCACAGTGGCCCAATCAGCGCCGAATTCCCTTGCCAGCCTAGCCTCTAGGCTCCCAACATCTGCCGTCTTTAAGTCGGCGACTACCTCCGCCGAGGGACAGGCCGCCTTTAAGACGCCCACGGAGGGCAGGCCGAATAGCTTTATCAGAGGGGTGCCCGCCTCCACAAGTTCAAGGCCGGCTCCGCAGAGCTCTTTTGTGAGCTCCACAGCCCTCCTCAGGTCCAACAGGTCGAGGGCTACTTGCAACTTCACCAGCGGTAGTAAACTACATTTTTAAAAACAACTTTCTGGGAAAAAGTGTCCTGTGCCAAGCCTACTGACTTTAGATACGGCGAACATACAGCCGACGTCTTGGTGTTAGCCTACGGCTGTACTCTAGACGAGGCGTTTAAAAACGCCGCGGTCGCGCTGGCCGACTTGACTTACTACAGCCAACGGGTAGAGCCAAGAATTTCAAAAACGGTAGAAATCGAATACGACGATTTAGAAGGGCTCCTCTTTAAATGGATAGACGAGTTGTTGTATTTATTCGACGGCGAAAAGCTTGCCATAAGTAGAAAAATAGACGTGGCGATAACTCAGTCAGGCGGCTACAAGTTAAAGGCGGTGGTGTACGGAGAGCCCTACGACATAGAAAAACACGGCTTCACCGGCCTAATAGTAAAGGCCATGACGTTCCACATGATGGAAATTAGAAAAGAAGGCGACTACTGGGTAGTTCAATACGTAGTAGACATATGAAACTAAATGACGTAGGCGAGGTAATCAGACTGGACGTCCCCGTGCGTACAGTAAGACAAGCAGCCCGCGCCGTAGGCACAAGCGAGGATAAAATAGTCAAGACGCTCGTCGTATTCTGCGACGGGGGGTACCGCGCCTACGTAATTAGAGGCAACAAGAAGTTAGACTTAGCGGCGTTAAACTGCCGCCTCGCCACGCCTGAGGAGGTGCTCAGGGCCACTGGCTACCCGGTGGGAGGCGTGCCGCCTGTGCTCAACATCCCAGTATACATCGACAAAGACCTACTAGCAGAGGACTACGTCTACGGAGGCGGAGGAGACGAGTACACATTACTAAAATTCAAGCCGTCTGTCCTTGTGGAAAAAGGCCTGGCGAAGCCCATCGACCTGTGACGTTCTACGACTTTTTATGGGAGGCGGTGAGAAACCCACAGCTAATTGTGACATACGCCAAGGATGTAGGCGTGTCCCCCCCACCTCCCCCACAGGAGTTTTACCAGAGGCTTCGCTACGTTGCTGAACTAGTTGTTGTTGTGTTAGAGAGGGAAAAAGGCGACGACTTGTTCTGGCTAAGGCGTTGTGTAGAGGCTAAGCGTTTTTACAACGAGGCAAGGCAGGACTTAGCTGTGGTTGGCCATATTATCCCCGAGTTTGGGCTGTGT
>JAVZUI010000083.1:3227-5718 GCA_038879095.1 Pyrobaculum sp.
AATTACTTCGATCTCTTCTTTGAACTCTTCCACTATTTTCTTCTTGGCGGTAAACATCTTTATTAGTCTAATCACGTCTTCATGGCCCCTAGTTGTTTAAAAAATTGGGATTTATTGTGCACACTGGCGTTATAAACAAGAGGCGCCGCTCATCCGTGGTCTTCGCAGTGGAGTTCGAGTACGTCTGTAGGCACTGTGGGGGGAGATTAGAGCTTGTAGAGGATGAAAATTTCGTGTGGCTGGGCTGTAAGAGCTGTATGCGCTACGTGAAGAGGGGTAAGAAGGAGCTTGTCCGCAGGTTTGTCGACTACAAAAATAGGCGTTTCCTTTGGGCCAGTATGGTGGCAGAGCTCTACGGGCTGTACGAAGCCGTTGCCACCAGCTAGCCTTCTCCTAGTTTATACTCCCTACCGTGCCTTACGATTTTTACCTCTGTTTTCACAGGGACTTTGATCCCGGCGCGGAGTAGTACCTGGTACAGCTCGTAATCGGCCAGCTCTTTTACCACGCCCTGTTGGTGGAGCTCGGCGAGTTTTCTAAACAGCGGCATGACGTAGGGCTTGAACAGCGACAGCGCGTTGTCGATGATCTCTTCCGCACGGTCTCCCTTAGTTATTTGCCGGATGATTTTTACGACTTCTTCGTCTGTGAGAATCTTTTTTGGGGGAGTGGCTTCTTTTAGCTGGGACTTCGCCAGCTCTAGCGCCTTTTTTCTAATCAAGGCATCCACGTCGTCCATATTAGAGAGATGATACGTAGTTAAATGGTTTTAATCGACTAAAAACTCGCCCACCACGGTGGGCATTAAGTGGCCGAGTCTAGCCAAGAGGTCTGGGTGCACCTCAGCCACCACGCCTTCTACGTCTCCGTGAATCTTGGCGGCTCTATTGGGGAGCCCCCACGGCGCTTCTAACGGCTCTACCCTACAGCTAAGGCCATGTATTTTACAAATGGTCGTAGCCACAGATAGTCCGTCTGTCAGCGTGGCGCCTTCGCGGCTGATTAGAAAAGCCGCGGCGCGCCTCGTCTTACCCTCCCTCACCACTTCGCCGACTTCAAACAGCCTAACCTCTCTGCGTTTCAGCGTCGCGGCGACTTTTACCAAGTCGGCGATCAGAGTACACCTAACGGCCGTGTAGAGCTCAGAAATGGGGTTTTTTACAACTGCGGCCTTGCAGAACTCAGAGACGCCGCCGTCTGTGAGGACGTAGTTGTTAACCTCGGCGAACCCCATTGACAGTAGCGCGCGCCTCAGAGCCTCTGTGAAGACCTCTACCCTGTGCCGCCTCCCGGGGCTGAGGACTCTCGGAGCCTCTCTGGGCAACTGGTTGTAGCCCAGCAACACAGCCACATCCTCCGCCGCGTCGACCCAGGACAGCAAGTTTATCCTATACGGCGGCGCCACGACTTCTCCGTCTGAGTAGTCCATCCTCGCTCTTTGTAGCAGACGCTTAAACTTGTCTACGTCTAGCTGGACACCAATTAGGTTAGCTACTTCGTCAACGTCTACTTTATGTCGGACGTAGTTGTGTATGTAGGCGTTCCCACCTGCCACTATCTCAACCACTTTACTTCTACTTCGTTCAAGTAATGCGTATATTAAGACAGACATTGTGTTGTGTACGGCGCGTAGATCTATGCCTGTGACGTCTATTAAGACGTCTTTTGTATAGGGGGTAATCTTACAACACTCCGAGCCGAGCACCGGCACCACCACCATCACCTGGCCCGCGCTGTCCACTAACGCAGGCGGGTTTTCTTTATTTATCAGCTCCGAGTACTTCCTCCCCTGTTCTGTGGCCTCGTACATCTCTTTGATTGGGACAGGCCGGGAGAAGCCTAGCGGGACGTACTCTACGTCTTTGGAGACCCTCTTGTAGAAGATAGGCGGCTTTATCTTCGACAAGTCGTAAAAACCTATAGCCACCTTCCGCCTAGACCTGCCGTACGTCTCGTGAAGTTTTTCTTGTAGCTGTATTAGCTGTCTTATCGCCTCGTCGTCTAGTTCGACGTCTCTCACCACCGTCATAGATATGTAGGGCCTCTCTTCTATGTGCTCGGCCCGTAGCTCCACTGCGGATTGGCGGACGTAAATGCGAGGTAGCCCTACCTCCGCCTCGGCTATGCCTTTCAGCGTCCTGGCGAGCCCCTCCGCTGAGAAGTGGTCCGGCCTGTCGTGCGTAACCTCTAGGCGCACTCGATCGCCGGAGTCTTCTTCTACTTCGCATTTTACATACTCAAAGAGTTTTGCCGCCTCTTCGTACTTCAAGCCAGTCAGTCTTTCAATGTCGAACTTCGATACGTCGATGACAGGCACGTCTTATCGAAGTTGTAAATATTTAAAGAGATATCTCGATAATGGCTATGAGGCAAAAAGTAGAGCAGTATTTTAAAGAACTATATGAAAAAATAGACAAAGATATAGAGTCGTTTACAGTAGAGTGGAGGCAGTACGAGGCACTGGCCCAGATACAGTTTAAAGACGACTTCT
>JAVZUI010000084.1:0-5714 GCA_038879095.1 Pyrobaculum sp.
GGCGGGGGCCGAAGTTCTGAAAAACCCCGACGAAATTCTGTCTCTAGACGTCGACGTCCTCGTCCCTGCGGCTATTGAGAATGTGATTAGGGGGGATAACGCCCACTTGGTGAGGGCGAAGTTAATAGTGGAGGGTGCCAACGGCCCTACTACGCCGGAGGCTGAGCGTGAGTTGTATGGGAGGGGGGTGTTGGTGGTGCCGGACATTTTGGCTAACGCGGGTGGCGTCGCCATGTCGTATCTAGAGTGGGTGGAAAACCTTCAGTGGCTTGTCTGGGACGAAGAAGAGACTAGGAAGAGGCTAGAGCAGATAATGGTAAACAACGTGGCAAGGGTATACTCAAGGTGGGAAAAAGAAAAACAATGGACAATGAGAGACGCGGCGGTAGTAACAGCGCTAGAAAGAATATACAAGGCGATGAAGCTAAGAGGGCAGATTTAAGAATTTGTGTAGGTAGTCTGTGAGGATCTCTGCGCATTTTACACACTCCTCTTCCTCGTCTCCGTATTTTTCTTCGAGGAGTTTTGCGCACTGCATCAACTCGCCAGGCGTCTCTTCGTCAATTTCGCGCATCATCGACTGTAGCGTTTTTACCAGGGGCCCCGGGGCGTAGGGGTCGAGGCCTAGTATTCCCTTCGCCAACGCGGCCACGGCGTGGTAGGAGTGGTAGCAGGCCTGTGCCAAGTCCCCCCTCTCGGCGGCTTCTAAGGCCTCGGCCATGTGGGCCACGTGGCGTTGGTACCACTTTAGGTGTATGCCTGCGAATCTCTCCATTACTTAAAGGCGTCCGCCGCCGCGTCGAGCGCCTTTCCTAGGTCCACGTCTATGCCTAGGTCTCTGAGCCCAAGCCCCAGCGAGGTGATCGCCACGGTGACGTAGTCAAGAGAGGCTTGGAGGCCCATGTGGCCGATTCTCATGACCTCTTTTTCCAAGGGCCCCCAGCTCCCGCCTAACATGACGCCGTACTTCTCCCAGATGTGTAAACGTAGCTTAACCGGGTCTACGGGAGGCCTAAAGGCGGTGGCGGTGGGGCAGGTACAGTCTATAGAGGCTGGGTATACTTCAAGGCCCATGGCCTCCAGCGCCCTCCGCACCGCCAGCCTAGATGCTCTGTGCCTCTGGTAGACGGACGGCGGCCCCTCTTCTAGAATTTTTCTAAGGCTTTCTTTTAACGCGTAGACCAAGACGTCTGGCATGGTGTAGGGGAAGCCCCCTTTCTCAAGCCACTCCTTCCACACAAAGTAGTTCATGTAAAAGCCTCCTCTCTTCACCTCTGCCGCCCTCTCAAAGGCAGATTTGCTAAGGGCCATTATGGTGAGCCCCGGCGGAGAGTTCAGAGCCTTCTGAGACCCGGCTATTAAAACGCCGACTTTCCACTGGTCGAAGTATATCTCATCCGCCCCAGCCGAAGACACTGCGTCTACTATGAGAAACGCGCCGTGGTCCGCAGCCGTCTTCGCCACTTCTCTAAGGCTGTTGTACACAGTCGAGGGCGTGTCGCAGTGCACCAACGTTACCACCTCCACGTCTTTTTCACGTTCAAGCGCCCTGTCCACCGCCGAAGGGTCGACGCCTCTCCTCCAGTCGAGGCCCAGCCTCAGAGCCCTCCCCCCGTACATCTCCACCAAATCGGCAAAGCCGGCGCCGTATACGCCGTTGTCTATTACCAGCACCTTCGTCCCAGGCCTGACCGCGTTGGCCACCGCGGCCTCCAGACCCAGCATGGCCTCGCCCGCCCAGATAAACACCTCGCCTGAATACACGCCGAGCAAAGCCCTAAGCGCAGATACGACCTCTTTATACTCCTCAAAAAACTTAGGGTCCAAGTCGGGGTTCGTGCTCTCTCTTACAAGCGCCGCCTTTACGCTCTGCGGAAGAGGAGTAGGGCCAGGAGTAAGAATCCTACGCTCTACGTACCTCCGGAACACAAGACATCTCAAAGACAGGTATAAAAGATCTAACGCCATACACAACGCCACTGTGCCAACCGCGCGCTCGCCACAGACCAAGCAGTCGCATCAACAGAGGCATCCACAGACTTCAAACACCCTGTGGAAAACACAGCCACCGCCTAGCGCTATGAGGCCTCCACGGCGCCTTGACGTAGATGGCGGTCCAGGCGCCGACTGGCAGGCTCCACACGCTCTACACTTGAAGCCAAAGGGCGGCGATCTGCGTAAGCGCCGCCTAGGACCCGACTTCTGGGCTAAGTTGGCAACGCGGCGCGGGCAAGACTGTGGACTAATTTTTATAAACTTGTAAAGTCTGCTCTATCTGGTCTTCGAGGAACCACTCCAAGACGTAGTCCAGCTTGTTGGCGAGGTACGCCGCCTTTCTGTAGGCCTTTTCCCAATCTTGGTGTGCAGATATGAGGACCCAGTCGTCTTCTACGACCCTAAACCTTGATATGAGGACTCTCTGTTCTTTGGGGTTTAGGTAGACCCGGAACATGT
Organism: Pyrobaculum sp.; assembly: GCA_038879095.1. Lineage (GTDB taxonomy): Archaea > Thermoproteota > Thermoprotei > Thermoproteales > Thermoproteaceae > Pyrobaculum. The sequence goes on from JAVZUI010000084.1 coordinate 2,455, forward strand.
ACGTATACGTATACTGGTTTAAAAAACCGGGGTTTTTCGACTTACAATTTTCTTCTGAGTATGTCAAAAGTTTCAACAAACTCCTAGCGCGCCTTTTCAATATCAACTAGGTCATATAACAGCTCCCCCACCAGCCCAAAATTCTTATAAACAGCCGCCAGGTCTTTAGCGACGTGCGCAGCAAGGGAGAAGAGGCCGAGCTCGACATATCTTAAAAACTCCGCCTCCAACGCCCCCGCGTCTCCCTCCTCCAGCCACCTATAAAGAGGCGGCACGGGCCACTCCAGCCTCACGTCGTCGGAAAAGACGACAGAGGAGACCTCTACCCTCTTCTCAAAGTCCTCCGGCCTATTGATGTTTAAAAACCACGCGGGGTCCACCCCGTGTTTAGCCATTGAGAGAAGCCTGGTGGGGCCAGTCCTAAACAAGTCGTCGATTCTACTCCTCCTATGCCTCGCCAAGAAGTCGAGCACCCTCCTCGCCTCCGCCGGCGAGGTTTTAAAAATAGTCGACTCCACACGGCCGTTGGGATACACCCACGCCACGAAGGGCTCGCCCCACTCTAAAAGACGGCGAAAGGCCTCAGTCCTCAAAAAGGGGGCGTCGCACGGGGCGAACAACAACACGTCGTCAAACAAGGCAACTGCGGCGTCCACGGCGGCCAACGGCCCGGAGAACCGGGGGCTGTCGGCCAACACCTTCTCGCCTCTGTAAAGCCCGGCGTTCTGCCCAGCGGCTATGTACACCTCATCCACCACGGGGGAGGCGGCCTCGACGACGTAGTCAACCAGCCTCCGGCCCCCGTGGACGTAAGTACACTTATCTCTACCAAACCTCACAGACCTCCCCCCGGCGAATACCACTAAAACAGCCACGGTGTGGAACAGGACTACGTATATAAACTTCTATCATTATGGATATATGAAGTGGACGTTATTTTTACTAACAGCAGTTCTACTGGCGGCGCAACCAATAAACGTGGTCTTCATATTTCACAACCACCAGCCCTGGTACATAGACTTTGAAAAAGACGAGCTAGTCCTCCCCTGGGTGAGGATGCATGCAGTGGGGAACTACTTAAAAGTCCCACTTTTAATAAACCAGTCCGGAGTACCTGTTGCCTTTACCCTCTCCGGAAGTTTAATCGAGCAGCTCAATTGGTACGCCAACGGGACTTATACAGACACTAGGTTTAAAATTTCTAAAAAGCTAGCAGACGGCCTACCTCTCACAATAGAAGAGAAGTACCTTATGTTAAAAATACCAGGGGGCTTTTTTGATATTAACTGGCAGAACATACTCTATAAACACCCAAGATACGCCGTACTACTTGGGCTTAGAAACGATGCCTTTAGTAAATGTCCCCCCGGCGACGCCGCCTGCGTCGTTTCTAAGTTCTCAGACCAAGACTTCTTAGACCTCGCCACTTTGTTTAACCTCCTCTGGGTAGACCCCTACATAGCCAGGCAGTACCCAGAAATTTGGCAACTTAGAAACAAGACATCCTTTACAAGAGAAGACTTACAAAAAGTGTTAAACCTCCACTTAGAACTAATACGCAGAGTTTTGCCACTGTATAAAACTTTAGCCGAGGCGGGGCGCGTAGAGCTAGTGCCAGTGCCCTACTCCCACCCGTTGATGCCTCTTTTAGCAGACATGGGAGCCGTCGAGGACTTGAAAATACACATAGAGCTTTCAAACTCTTTGTTTAGAAAATACCTAGTTCCACCTCTAGGCGTCTGGCCCCCTGAGCAGGCGGTCAACGACGAAGTTTTGAAACTATTCGCAGAAGCCGGCTATTTGTGGACTGTGACAGACGAAGACGTGTTGAAGATGAGCACCGGCGGCAGCCACTTTAAGCTGTACTACGCAGAGTACGGAGGGCGGCGTCTCTACGTATTTTTCAGAGACAAGACACTGTCGGACAACTTGGGATTTAGATACGCATCCATGAAGCCCGAAGAGGCGTTGGCAGATTTTGTAAAATATCTAAAACAGACGCCAAGAGAGGAGTGTTCAGTAGTTGTAGTGGCGCTCGACGGCGAGAACCCTTGGGAAAACTACCCCAACTTCGGCGACGACTTTTTGACTAAGTTCTTCGCCGGGTTGGCAGAGCTGGAGAAAAACGGGACTTTGAAGTTGTGGAGACCCAGCGACTTTGTTAAAACATGTGGCGGCAAGGCCGCGCCGCTGCCTGAGAAGAAGTATAGCTACTTTGACCTGGGGGTGGACATATCGTACTACAAGTCGATTAAAGACCTGCCCACTAGGACGGCGGAGGGAAGGATAGCGGAGGGGAGCTGGTCTGCCGGCGGCAGTCTGGCCGTTTGGATAGGAGACCCCGACGAAAACACTTGGTGGATGTGGCTTAAAAAAGCTAGAGAAGACGTGGGGATAAACAAGAGCTGGGACGTGTTGTTTCCGCTACTAGTGGCAGAGGCCAGCGACTGGCCGTTTTGGTACGGCAACGACATGGGGTCGCCTCAGACTTTTGACCCAGTGGCCAAATCTGCACTAAGGACATACTACGCGAGGGCCGGGCTCGCGCCGCCTCTTTATTTATTCACCACTGCCTACCCGGCCGGCACGCCTAGAGAAGACTTGGTGGCTGGGAGAGGCGTCGGCAACTTGACGACGCACGGAGGAGTCGCTGTGTATGTCAACACAACTCATGTATGGACCCGCGGCTGCGGCGTCGTGTACATCTCAAACCCCGACTTAGCCAGGTCTCCCTACGCCTTCCGCGGCGCCGTTAGGGGGATAAAGGGCGAGACGCTGGACATATTTGCAGACGTGGCCATAGACGGCTGCAACGGCGTAGTTTACGTGGCCGACGGCGGCAGGTTTATCCCCGTGGGGCCCGCGGCGTTTTTAAACCTCCTAGGCGCCAGCTCCGGCGGGAGACTGTATGTCGAACAAGCAGGGGTTGTTTACGTATTAGGAATACCGGAGGCCGCAACTATGCACAAACTTCTCATAGAGTCAACAGACCAGCCTGGAGACGACTTCGGCACTGGTAAGTATCAGTATCCAAAAAACCCAGTGTTTAAGCCGGGGGTGTTTGACCTACTCGGCTTCGCCGCCTACGACCTTGGAGACAGAATTAGGCTTGTGTTTAGAGTAAGAGAGCTCGGCGGGAACCCCTGGGGCGGGCCAGCGGGGTTCTCCCTACAGTTCTTCCACGTCTACATAAACAGAGGAGGCGGCACGCGGAACGACACCCTAGGACTAAGAGTGGCGCTTTGTAAAGAGGCCGCGTG
>JAVZUI010000085.1:0-5572 GCA_038879095.1 Pyrobaculum sp.
GCGTAATTGGGATTTACGTAAATTACTACTCTCTTAACGCCCTCCCCGAAGGCTGGTATTCTCTTGACGTCGTCTATTACCATGTCCACATATCTCTTGGCCAGCAGAGCCACTGGATCTGGCCTTAACTGGGGCCATGGAGCCTTTACCACAAGCCCCTCCCCGCCTAGGATAGACCATATCTCCTCTGCCAAGTGGGGCGCTATAGGCTCCATGGCCAGCGCCCCAGTGGCAGATAAGCCGCCGCGCCGCCACAGCCTCAGCAACAGCCAGCCGCATGAACAAAGCCCCCCGCCACGATGTGTTTAGCCCACGGGATGACAGCATAAATCTCGTCCATCTGCGTCTCCTAAAGGCCTACGTCCTTTCTGTGGAGCTTGACTTCCAGCAACATCAACGTTTTGTCGTCCATCTTAAAGGCGACGTCGAGGTTAAAAGACCTGTCAATCACCGTAACTGTAGGTTCGAGGACGACGTCGTAGCACCTCTCCAAGGCATAGCAGGCAACAATTGCGTTTCCCAGAGGGTCCAGCGGCGCACAACCCCCGCATGCTTCAGAATCCTCAAAGCCCTCCGCCGATACCTGCTACACCCCGCTGTACAGCCCACGCGAGACACCCTCTTATCTCAAAGCCGCCGAAAATTCAGAGCCTACAACAACTCACCCATGCAACTCCTTCGGCACGAGGCTGTACCCCTCCACGTAGTTGACAAGCCTCACCCCCTCCGACTTCTTCTCGGGGACGTCCAAGCCCAGCAACTGATTCACGTAACGCTCCAGTTGCCAGGGCCTCCAGCCGCCGCCACGTCAGAAAGCCGAGCCGCCACCGGCCGGCACGCGGGGCCCACATAGCGTATCTCAAGACCCAGCACCCACTGCACCAAGTCGAAATCCTCTGACTCAAGGGCGTCGTACACCTCGTTGCTCATAGGCCCATACTACCATATGTAGAAGTCGACCCTAGAGGCGGCCGCCGTGCCTATACTCATAGACGACGCGCCCATCCACGTCGCACTGCGCAAAGAAGACCAGCTTCACCAGCTTCCTCACGCTGTACACCCCACCCCAGCAACTTAAGCAGAAACATAACGACCCCCTCCCCCCATACACCCCAACGACAATAGACCCACCCTCAGCCATACTATAAATTTAGTTAATACGTCTACCTCAACCACAGCGCAAAGCCCACAGCCGAGGACTACGCCCCACGCAACCCGCCTGCCCCCCCCTCGCCGCCCGCAAGACACACACGCCATAGGCGCAGGCCCTGCCACCGTCCTGCCCACCTGGTACCAGCTCCACTCCACCCCCAAAAACCCAACGGTACAAAACACTCCACACCACCACAGCCACATCCCCCAAGATGTGGGAAGGCAGAAAAGACAGCCAAGCAGACATGGCCGTAGTCGCCGTCGAGCGCCTCATCGCCGACCACGCCGCATACCCAATATACGACGCCACATCTGCGCCAAGTATTCAAAAATGCAAACAGATTTGCCCGACATCGTGGTGGAGTCCACTATGTAATGGTACTCCTCCTGCCCATCCATGACGCGCACCACAACCCTCTCTCCGCCTATAATCCGCAGTGGCGGACAAGCAGGCCCGCAGAGATCACTCTGGGGGCGGCTCTCCTTTTGCTCAACGTAAGGAGATACCTTCACCTCACAGTCTCCATCCTGGATCACAATATCGCGGCCGAGCGGCGCCACCCCCACCTTCGCCCACCGCAAACAACCACCACGAGCCAACGCGATAACCAAGCCACCTACGGACATCAGCCGAAGCTCCAACCACGGAAATAGGAACCTGGACAACTTTGGATCTGCCCACGAGAGAAACGAAACAACAATACCAGCAGGCAATACATAAATCCATATCATCCAATTTGATGTCAAAAGAAAGAACATCAAAGTAAACATAAACGCCCAAGTTACATGAAGTGCCAAGTGCTTCCAAAATACTTTTTTCCTCCTAGTATCTTCTATATATTCATTCAATTCTCTTATGTCATTACATTTATCATAAATAATACATAGTAAAAATATAAGCATAAATATAATAAATGCATTACTTATGCTTATGTTATTGTAATTTATCATAAAAATCACATTGTAATTTGTAATAAAAAATGCAATAAAACCTATTGACAATGGTAACACTACCTTTCGAACAAACCGACCTTTATCAAGCCGTTCTTTGCTCCCATTGATTGTTGTAACTTTGAACTTCACCTCGTCATACCTCACCCACTCGACATTGTTACAGACACCGCTCCGCCTTCCAAACCTACAGAGATACATGCCGTCGAGGTCGGCCGACACAACAAATGCCCTTTCACCCTTAGACAGCTCAACCACAACTGTGTAGTCGGCAGATAGCCTATGCAGAAGGCTACGCGCCTCCAACTCATCCCAGGCAAAGACCCCCAGCCCAAACCACCACCATAAAGGAGGCAAAAACACCGTAGGCGACGTTACAGCACGTGCATGCATAGTTAAACTATAGACTGGCAAGAAAACGACGATGACGAAAACAATCCCAAAAACCACAATAGCCGGGAAGATGACAGCCAAGTTCTCCGGTGCAAGATGTATACCCGGTATTTGCAATGGAAAGCTCCATGGTATTATATGCCCAAAGTTCTCATCGTAGTAGATTAATACTGCAATTCCGTAGGTGAAGAGAAAGAAGGCCATGAACAGATTGTAAAACGAAAGAAGAGTTGCACTAGAGGTCAATATCTCAGTAATAAACAAGATAATGTAAAGGAGCAATAATAGATGAGATTTTGAGAGAGTAATAATAAGATATATGTTAATAAGGAAGCTAATTAATAAAAAGTAGTAGGTCCATACCCCCCTAGGAAAGGATAAATAGAAGCTTCCCAACGATAATGCTACATATATAGTTAATATTATTGATAGATTTGTTATATTAAAAAAGTCGATTCGGGCGGCTGAGACAGCTCATATACCAGTAGAGCGATCAATAAAATGACTATGAATAGGACAAAGGGTTGCACAGATACAAGCTCCCCAATATTCACGCCTCTCAACGTGTCAGGTAGTGCGTAGACGGCTGACCGTTTTAACTTTGGCTTCAACTTAATGGCTACAAGAAGAAGAAAAGCGGCGGCGATGGTCGCCGCCGGCGCAAGTAGAGTAGTCACAGACATAGTGGCCGACTCGCCGGCCCGCAAAACCACGTACCTAGGTACCGCAAGAGGATACAACGCCAAGGGACTCCTCAACTGCGATGCATTTTGCCGTATATACAGCCAGCCGTGTCCCAAGCCGCAGAACATAATCACTCGAGTGTTCGAGACGTTCCGAACCTCCGAGTATTTGTGCTCGCCAATTTGGTAGGTGATATTCAAAGAAAGCTTAAGATTGTAGGGATTATTTATGACCAGATATGCGGTGCCGTTGCCGGCGCCGAAATCGTAGTCGCACCCCCCATGCGGCTCCTGCGCGGCCCCGAGCGCAACAGCCGCTAGCGCCAAGGCGGCCAAGACCAAAAGCCGCATATCGACAGAAAACAGCCGGCATAAATAGGTGCCGCCATGGAGACAGACAAAGTTGCGTGCCTCGCCTGGCGCTGCCGCGTTAAATGCCTACGTGCCGCCGCTGTACGCAACCAGGTACGCCCCACTCCCTAAGCTTCTTGACCAGCAAATCTAACTCCTCTCTAGTCAGAACCACCAAGTCAAAAGGCGCCTCCCTCATGAATTCGGCTCTTATCTCCTCAAGCTTGTTCTTCTCGTGCTCCGGCACGAAATAAACAACGACGAAATACTTAACGCCGCATTCCTTCGCCTCCTTAAGCTCTGTGGCGAATTCCTTTATCCGCTTGGCGCGGTCCTCGCTCTCACCTTTCCTGATGCTGATAGCCACGACTGGCTTATCCCGCGGCACTGCGCAGTCTATTTCCCGCTTCTTCCCACCGCACTGAAAGTTGAGCTTACCCACATCCCTACAATACCTCGCAATAACTTCGCATGTATCTTCCTCGGCTTCGCGTCCACGCCAATGCCGCCTCTGGTGCTCCTCCCAGTTCTTATAGATTATACAACACTATTTCGAGCCTAAGCGGATGCGCCAGGAGGCTCCTCACCAGATCCGCCAGTGGCCTAAGCTTCTCGCGGTTTCTGGCTCTTCTCAGCGAATACACTCTCCCTATCCCGCGTCGTTTGAGCTCCCTGTGGGAAAGGCCGGTGATCATGACGAAAAAGGGCACCATGACCTCCGGGTCTTTGCTTATCAACTCCACGAGGTCTTCCGAGGTGGCCTTTCCGAAATCCACCTCCTGAGTTCCGGCGTTGTAGAGGCTAGAGGCGGTGAGGATCTCAGCAATACGCCTTGTCATCTCGTCAAGCTCCCTATACAGCTCTGGGATTTCCTTCACAGACGGCCGCGGGATCTTCTTCAGAAACTCCTCTACGTCCATGGCACAGCGTCGGTGGTCCTTAGGATTTCTCTAGGCACGCAGAGCTCCTTAATCACGTGGGACTGGAGCCTGAGGTAGCCGCTGGCGGCTCTCTGCGCGTGGGCCGCGATCCACCTCCTGGCCGCTTCGCCGTTGAGGTACTCCGCCAGCGGCCGCAGGAGCCGCCGGTCCCTGGGGACCAGGTAATACACGCTGTGGCGGGGCACCACCAGCCCCACGGCGTCTATGTAGAACGCCGGCGTCTTCGCCACGTCGGGCCAAAGAATCTTAGGCTTGAGGAGCTGGGGCATGGGCGGATCCTCGTGAAAGGCATACCAAGGCTTCCCCTCCCTCTGCACAACATATCTCCCCTCCAGCACTCGCCTAAACCGGGAGAGATACGCCAGCAGCGGCCCCGCCTTGCTTTCGTCCAGTAGCCTCCCGTCCCGGCCGTACGGCACCAGCATCACGTGGCGAAGCTTCGCGTAGTCCAGCTCGCTCCCCGGCGTAAACAGGGAGAGCTCCCTCCCGCTGACTGTGGGGTAGGCAAATGCCTTGAGTTCCTGGGGAACGGTTTCACGCGGCACAACGAAGACCTCGTCTCTGCCGGTGGCCACCCCCGCGCTCACCCGCTCCGCCAGTACCCCCAGCTTCACGCAACCGCCGACCCGCGGCGCCTCTCCCGCCAATATGGCCGGGAGCCACGGCGCCCCGTCCCGCGGGAGCTGTACCTCCACCTTCCGGCCGTCCCTCAGAGTAACTATGGTTGGTCCCGACGGCCGCGCCTTGCGCACCACAGTAATCAGCGGGTAGGCCAAGACATCCCCGAAGGCCCTCTCGTCTACAAACTCCAGCTCTTCCACGGCGTACTCAGCCAAAAGCCTCCGAAACGCCTCGGCGGACTGCACGTAGAGGTACTTCTCCGGCGTGATGAAGACCAGCCTCCCCCCGGGCCTCAGCAGAGAAAACGCCTTTTCGAAGAAAAGCATATAGAGGTCAAAACGCCCGCGGGCCACGGAAAACAGCCTCCTATAGGTAGCCCTCAGCTCGGGGCTAATCCTCTCATACGACACATACGGCGGGTTGCTGATCACGAAGTCGAAGAGGGGCGCCGGCGCCTCCGGCGCCCTGCGCGGGAAGGGG
>JAVZUI010000086.1:0-5551 GCA_038879095.1 Pyrobaculum sp.
AAAAAGCGGGTGTAGAGTACGTGTGGTCGAGATCCAGGGAGATGTGCTAAGAGTAGAGGCTGTCCAGTGCTGAGGCCTAGAGGGCTCGTCTGAGTTTGTCAGTATAGGTGATAAATGTGGCGCCTCTCCTAGAACTCATGTTTATCCACCTATTAGCCGTCTATGGCGTTTTGCTGCTGGCGATGGGCGTGTTGGGAAACGAGGTAGAACTAGTGGCCCTCGGGTTGGCTATGCTGTTTGTGGGAAATCTGCATAGGGTGGCTAAGGCTATTTCACGGCCTCGTAGACGTGTAAATTTTTAACATTGGGGGTATGAGGTATAGATGGAGAGCTAAGGGTCTGCTGATCGGTGAGGAGGTTCTCTGTCTGACAGCTCCGGGGGCCTTAGAGTGTAATTTGTTTGAAACCGTTATATACAACTATTTCTAAGTCTCTTATGTTATTACAGGCAGAGCTTTACGGGCTGTTGACGCTAGGCGTTGCGGTGGCGGCGCTAGGCGTCTTGCTGTTCTTTGTGTCGAGGAGACAGCCCCCAGCCCCTGTCCAAGAAGTCGTCAGGTATACCCCGGGCGAACAGGAAATACTTAGCCGGCTAGGCGATATGAGGGAGAGGCTGGAAAAAATGATACCGCCTTACGGGAGGGTCGGGTACATACCGTCTTCTCTAGAGGAGTTGAAAGACTTGCTAGGTTTTTCATACGTCAAGCTTGGGGATAAAGAGCTTGGCGAAAAGAATGAGCTTGTTAAACGTTTTGAGGATTTAGACGTAGATTTTCTCCAAGCGTCTATAGGAGATCGATACGTGTACGTAGTTCGTAGAGGCGGTAAAAGGCTTGTAGCTGTGGGGAGCCAGCACTTAGACTACCTCACCATAAGATTTCTCAACGAGTTCCTTGACTACATCTAGCTTCTTTTACCAAGTCGCGTTCTACAACCTCTCCGTCTGGCGCCGTCTCTCGAAAGATCTGCGCCTCGTATATGTACACTTTTGTCCTTGGGTCTAGCCAGCAGTCTCCTGGGAGCCAGGCCTTTATACAGGTATGAGTCAAGAACTCCACGGAGTCCCAGCACTCCTCCACAGCCACCTGTGGTAGTAGCAGACCTGAGTAGAGGCCTCTTTTTACTACAAGGCCGTGGCGCCCCACGACGACGAGGTTGGGGTACCTCCTAGGATCTTCCTGTAGAAGCGAGAGGGGGCTTAATATAGACACCTCGAAGACGACGTTGGGTAGCTCGTCTTCTCTAAGCGAAGGGAAGCGCGGGTCTTGGCAACATGCGCCTATGGCGCTGTATACAGTGGCGAGTAGAGTGTTCCTGTACCCCTCGGGGTATCCGATACATCCTCTAAGCTCATATTTCCCTCCTGAAAGCGTTTCTATAGTGGTAAAAACTCCGTAGGAGTCTTGTACTAACTTGGGGGGCGGGTTTTCTGGAATCTGCAACCTCCCAGTCTTTAGGTACGTAGCGACGACGTTACGAGCCGTCTTGACTAAGAACCTCCCCTCGTCTACTGTGTAAGGACGAAACATGTATGTCTAAACGCACGTTTTTTAATCTGTTCAAGTAGTACTTTATGCCTAGATGCGCCGTGTGTGGCAACGAGGTTAATTTCAAAAACGTGGCGTACATCCGGGAGGAGGTATTTGTGTGCAGGGACTGCTTTCCACAGTTTTATGTCAAGAATTTGTGTAAGGCTGTGGAACGGAGGCTAAGAGGCGAGAGCCCCCTCGCGTGTACCTTCTGCTCATATAAGAAGACTTGCGACTTACATGTGCAACGGGTGGTCAAGTCGCTTTCTTGACCAAGGCTAAGAAAAAGCCTGGCGTGTTGTGCACATGTGGCAAAAACCGCCTACACTCTGCACACCCCCAGCCTGGCGACCCTATAGGTAGGTCTATGTCTATGGGGGCCGCCCCCGCTTTGCGCAAAACTTCTTCGTTTTCGATGTAAGTGAGGGTGCAGGTGGAGTATACTACATAGTCTGCGATTTTTAACGCCGTTTTTAAAAACTGGATTTGGTACTGGGACAAGGTCTTGGCGGCGTGAAAAGTAGCTTTGTGGTAAATCTTAGGTCTCACCCCCAGGTCTGTACAGGGCGGATCTACAATAGCAAGCCCCGCTCTCAGCCTAGGGAAGTCTCTGTCTAAAAACCTACTGTCATGTAACAAAACGTCTACATATACGTCGAGGCCTAGCCTTTGTACTTCTTCTTTTAGTCTGTGGATTTTTGGCCAAGACCTATCCACTGCGATTGTCCAGATCTTAAACTGAGCTGTGTGCGTACACTTGCCGCCGGGTGCAGCGTTTAGGTCTACGACTTTTTCTAAGCCAAGTCTTCTTATGACAAACCCCACTGCTATCGCCGGAAGGCTTTGGCTGTAGAACAGCCCCTCTTTGTACTCTGGGAGGTCTCTAATTTTTGGCGTCTTGTAAAGAGACTTCTCGACTTTTATATAAAGCCCTTTACGGGCTTTCAATACGTAGTCGCTGTCGGCCACCGCCACTCCAAACGCCACCACCGTGCCGTCGTCGGCCGCTATGTTGACCTCCTCGCCGCTCCTCGCCGCCTCTGTTTTTAACACGCCCGGTGCGTATAAGTCTGCGCCGAGCATTACGCTCTCAGCCGCCTTCTTGTCGACGACTACAAGCTTCTTTGCCGTGGGGATCTTGTAGGGGCCCTGGACGGGGACCCAAATCGCCTCTTCTATATGTTCGTCCCTATACGCAGGTATTCCTCTCTTTTCTAAAGCCCGTATTAAGTCGCTGGGGGTTGTTTTTGCGGTGTTTACTCTTAGGTAGTAACGTGGCGGGGGGGTTTTTATGGCTTTAAAAAGCGCATCAATTTCGCCGTCTGTTAGAAATTCTAAAAAGTGCTCGTACAGTTGGGTATCTATTTCAATACCATGTAAATTCATTAAGATGAGATTATTTTAGTTAAGATTTCTCTTGCTCTTTCAGGATCTTTTTTTGTTATTTGCCAAAGGTCATCGTCGGCTCTTAGGACATATCGATAGGTCTTGTTACGCTTGTTTTCATAGGCTGTTTTTATAACTTTGTAGTTGGATAGTTTTTTCAGTAGCCGCGCCGCCTTTAACACGGCGCTGTGGTCAGTTCCCAATCCAGCTAGTTTGGCTAAGGATGTGGCTTTGATGCTTACTACGCGGCCCTTTGCATTTAGTAAGAGTACTATTAACGCCTCAATAAGTTTTTTCTCAATTTGTTCAGGTCGCATCGCGGTAAGAAATTCTATATTTTTTAAGTTTTCTCCTTAACTATGTATAGGTCTTTTTAATAAAAAGGTTTTTTAAGTATTTCTCACGGATTTCTACGCCTATTGTTGTAATAATTTTCGTAAATTTTTATGTAAAGGCTGAGTGGCCACTCCTCGCTCTGTTATTATCCCTGTAATGTACTTGGGCGGAGTCACGTCAAACACAGGGTTGTACACAGACACGTCTTTTAAAGTCACGTAGGCCTTCCCCTGTGTGGTTCGCACTGTCCTCACCTCGTCGGGGTCTCTCTCTTCTATGTGTACGTCGTCTACGCCACTTCTTGGGTCTATGGTAGACGTGGGTGCAAGCACGTAAAAAGGCACGCCGAATTCGTGTGCGAGCACGGCTTCGTTTAGAGTGCCAATTTTATTAAACACGTGGCCGTCTAGAAGGATTCTATCTGCGCCTACCATAATGATGTTGGCTTTTTTCTTGAGCAGTACCAAACCTACCGCAGTGTCGGCTATCAGTGTGGTGGGGACGCCGTTTTCAACTAGCTCATATACGGTCAGCCTCGCGCCTTGTTGCCACGGCCGCGTCTCTGGCGCTATTACAGAAATCCTCTTCCCTAGCATAGACGCAATGTAAATTGGCGCAGTTGCTGTGCCTAGGCCTGTGCCTGTGGCGAGACCCCCGGCGTTACATATTGTAAGCACGGTGTCTCCGTCTTCTAAGAGCTCGGCCCCGTAGATGCCTATCCTAATCTCGGCTTCTAGCTCTTCTTCAAAAATCCTCACGGCCTCTTTTTCTAACTCTTCTCTTAGTTCTCTTACTGATGATGTTCTCGTCGCAGTTTCAAGCGCCTTGTTATACATCCTGTCAAGTGCCCAGAAGAGGTTTACCGCTGTTGGCCTGGTTTTAGATAGCACTTGTTTTGCGGATGCCAAGGCGCCTAAGGCCTCTGACACTTCTTTTAACTCTTTTTCGTAGAGAGAAAGCACCATGCCAAAAGCGGCCGTGATTCCGATCGCAGGGGCGCCTCTTACGGCCATGTTTTTTATCGAGTCGGCGACTTCTCCCACGGTTTTAGCTTCTATGTATCTAGTCTCAAATGGCAATAGGCGCTGGTCGAGGAGCACCAGTTTGCCTCCGTGCCATTGAATAGGCTTTACTCTTGGCCTAAATTTTTCTCTTATCTCTCTTACAAGCTTTTCCATGTCGTGTGATTACTACTCGTATAAAGCAGTTACTGGCTTAAGAGGCTTTTACACAGCGTTGGTATTATCTGCCTTAGTTTTACTGCTGTTACGAGGTATTCGTAGTTTTTTGCCTCTCTCGGTAGTTTTTTAAATAGTTTCTCACAGTCAATTTTTTCACACAGACATTGGACATCTGGGCATCCGGCTATTGCGTTGACCTCCGCCTCGTCTAGGCTTGTGTATATCAGCGTGATAAGTGTGATAAAACGCATAAACGCTATGGTAAACACCGAGTACAAGTCGTCGATAGATAGGAAGAAGTAGTCTGGCAGTATCACCACTTCTACCCCCAGCTCTTTGGCGAGTTCGCGGGCTCCCTCGTCGGCGTAGCCTCTGGCAATTACCATGGGCCTGGCGCCTATAAGCTTGGCGTTGACATATGCCTGTCTAATCCCCGTGATGTCGACTCTGCCTGCCTTGACTTCAATGGCGTAGGTCTCCCCCTTATTGTCGGTGGCCAATATATCTACTTCGCCGACTTCGACGTCTCCGCGGTAGATCTTATAGCGTAGCGCCTTTGGGACAAAGCCTAGGCTTGGCAAAATATCAAGTACGTATCTTTCAAATCTGGCGCCCATACTTTTTGAACTTTTAGTAACTCATATATGTGCACGCTTTACTGTACACGTTGCCTAAGAAGGAGAATATAGTGGCGAGAGATCTTTGCGACTGTTTATACCCCCACGACCCGGGGGTCAGATGCGTGGCATTGGCGACGGGTAGGGTGTATGTAGAGGCAAGTGGCTTAGATGTGTGTTTGGGGCTTAAGTACTTCCAAAAACTGGTGAAAAAAGTGGAGTACTTCGACGAGGTTTCTCCTTCTCCGCCTAGTTGTTCCAACTGCGAGGTGGTGGAAGTCGGGGGGCTTTATTTTGTTCGTAGAGTTGTCTAAAAGTTTTTGTCTGCACTTATTTCAGCATACCTTAGTTATCTGAAAGTATTTATAATGGCCTATTCTATATACACATGCGTATTATCATTAACGAGGGGGTCTTCTCGCCTAGCTACGTGCCGGCAAGACTTCCACACAGAGAAGACCAACTGAGACAGCTTGACATGTTTGTAGGCGGATGGCTGAAA
>JAVZUI010000087.1:0-5460 GCA_038879095.1 Pyrobaculum sp.
AGAAAGTCGCCGACCACAACCCGCGCCACGCCCCCAAACCGCCTACGCGCCGCCTCCGCAAGCCCCCCGTCCTTCTCCACACACACGATCTCTGGCAACGCGCCGCCGCGGCCCCCCAGATAAGACAACAACGCCTCCACAAAGACACCCCTCCCGCACCCCGCGTCGAGAACCCGCGACCCCACAGGCGGAGAACCACCGCCAAACAACTTCTCCACCATACGTAAAGCAAGAGAAAGCGGAGTCTCCACCTTCCCCACATCCACAGCAACCGCAGATCTGCCCATACCTATATATCAAACCCCGCCTTAAAAAACCACTACAGAACACAGAAACTTACACCCCACCCCCACACATCCACGCCGAAGCGGCACACGCCTCCAGGAGACGCGGCGCCAACCGCCGGTAGATATCCTCCACAATATCAACACCTTACCGCGCAGTCCTTGGGTTGCCCCCCACACTCTTTAGGGATGTCTCCCTCGCCTAGGAGGACCCTCGCCACCTCAGCGAAGGGTGTCCCCGCGGCCAGCGACCTAAGCTCTTTCTCCATCCACCTCTTTTTACAAAAGAGGTACGCCTTTAGGCAGAGTCCAGGCTCGTTGCATATCCGTCTCTCTCTGCAGTCTATGGCTATTGAGCCGTCTGACAATCTGAAACCTAGGGCGTCGGGGAGAAGCTCCCTGAATTGCCGATAGAGCTCCCCGCCGTGCGCCCTAGCCACGAAATCCATCCACCCCAGCAGTACCACCCTGCATAGCTCTCTCTCCTCAGATATAAGGCGGGCCTTCAGCTCCTCAAAGCATGTCTCCAGAAGTTTCCTGTCGAAGAGATGAGAAAAACCCCTCATCACAGTCTTACGGAATTGCCTAGTGCACCATAAGCCGAACGCTGTGAAGCACCTCCTATTCGCCAGCCTAAGAAGCCGCTGTACAACCGTGCCTAACGTCTCCCCCATGTCGCTACGAGGGATACTTCCACCTTAGATAATTTCGTGCATACTTTACAGGTGGCAACGAGGTACGGCCCTGCGTCAAGCTGGTGAAGTCAAGCGACCTGAGGTAAATATACGCCGCCAACGGCAGAGTGGCGTCATTTCCAGTGTAGAAGTAGCTCACCTTCACCGCAGACTTAAACTTGCTAAGTTGTACAAGCCACACGCCGTGCAGACCGCCGTCCACCATCGTTCTGCCCACCTCAACCACTCTGCTAGGTCCTATCCTCACATACTTGTAGCTCGACATAAGGAGTAAGCCGCTAGACGACAGTCTCAGCCAGCGCCTTGCGAAATTCCTCTTCAAGGTCCTCCACTCCGCGTCGTGGAACTTCCTGCTCCGTACTGCGACGACCAGCTCCGGATTTTCGCGCGCGTTGTTGCGGTAACTCTCCAACGTCTCCTTTATGCTGCCAACAAACTCCTCAAGCTCCTCCTCTTTAAACTCCATAGATCTACCCCTTATATGGAAGTCCTTGTCCACATACCCCACCACATTTCCGCGCCCAGTCATCAACACGGCTATACCATTCGCGTACTCTTCACCGACTTTCTTCAGCCCTACACCGACATACAGCGCCCTCGGCAACTTAAGATACTCTGAACGTGTAGTCGGCAACTTGACGTAGTAAGGGATACAACCAGACCGGAAGAGAAGCCCCGAAAGCAAATTAGCTATGTAATATTCCTCTTCCCGGCCGCCTACTACCCCCAGCAACCTATCACCATTAACCAGCTGAAGCGTAGAGAGGCCATTGTAGCTCCGCGATTTTACCTCGGCGATCTCCCTTAACTTGCTCTTCAAGGTCTTGCCGTCTAACAGCGCCAATTTAACACCGCCCTTACCTAGATCCCAGATGTCCTTCAGGCTCTTAGGATTCAATTCCACTAACTCCTGCAACACTCCGTCAACATGCCTATTGAACAATCTCTCTAACGCCTCCCAATATTCAGGTCTCTCATAATAGACCTCGATAGACAGACGCCGCAAGGCATGACACCTGTATGGCTTACGCCTAAGCACGTCATAAGGCGACGTGCTCTGACTCGCATCACCGAAGTAATAGAGGAGATCGTCTTCGTCAAAGCCTAACACCTCTCTAATAGACTTGGCCTCTATCTCGCTGAAAGACTTGAGAAACCACTCAGGCAATTTACCGTCGCCTATACCTACTGCAAATCTATCGGGAAATTCAGCCACAAATCTTGCATCAATGCCTTTGCCACGCAACCACTTCAAGACCTTTTTTGAGCATTCCACAGTTATAGACTCACAAATAGGGCCGGCTTTAGATTTGAGAATCGACGGCACTGTCACTCTGTATATTTTGTATATTACCTGGTTTTGTCCTATGTTTTTAAATTTCCCGATAAGACCCTTACCTGGGAGACTTGGGGGTGTGGAGTAAGGGTGCCGCATACTATATTCAGACTTAACGCTATAAATAGTAGTTGCTTAAATTTTGTATAATACTCGCCAATGTGCGGATTCGAAGTTGGATAGTGGTGAGCCCAGGCAGGTAGTCTATAAGCATATAGAGTCGGCTGTCTAAGATGCGGAGGCGCATTGACAGTGAGACGTTCCAACAACCTTACCTTTACCTACTGCAGGGAATGTAGCTATATAACCGCCGACTACAGCCCGCCTAAAGCGAGGCTACTTGCAGGGCGATGCGTGCTCGCAACTTGGTCTGAAGACACTAGGAGAAAGACCGCCTAGAGCAAGGTGGTGATAGGCGACGGAGAATTAGTATAAGGACAGGAGTAGGGGATGTCGACGTATTGATCTGCCGTGCATCGATCAAGTGAGACTACACCGAATCTCTAAAGTCTATCAACTCTGCGTTTTACGCCGACGGGCTCGCCAGAGTCCTAGAAGAGCTCGACGCTACAACCTACACAAAAGACTCACCTCTTAAAGCCCACCCTCAACACGAACTCCCTCCACCTGCCTACGTAGTGGTTGAAGCGGCCGCCGCAGTTTCTGCAGATGTAATGCGTCACGTGGTACCCCCTCTTCGGCATATCCCACTCCTTCACCCTCTCCACGTTAGAAGAGCCGCAGAAGGGACACCTCATACGTAACAATATATTTCAGATGTTATATCAGTATCGGTCAGGATAGCTAGATTTAAACGTGGAGAATTATACATGGACACCCTCCTTGAGAGGGGAATACCCATCGATGCGATCAACGAATACTCCGCCGTGGAGAAGGGGCCGGGGCGGCCGCCGCATTGGGAGATGGTGTTTTGGTGGACGCGGAAGCCTCTGGCTGGGGCTAGGGCGGTGGTGGCGGCGTCTCTGCTCCCGGCGGATGCGTACCAGACGCCGGAGCAGTTCCTAAACGACCTCTTCCCCTGCAGAAACAGCCGCAAGACCGTCCACGCCTGCAACCCCGCGTCCCGCCTGGTGGAGAAGATACGTGGCAAGAAGGTGCTGGACCCCTTCGCCGGCTTCGGCTCGATTCCGCTGGAAGCCGCCAGGCTGGGGGCCGAGGCCGTGGCCGTGGAGCTCCTCCCTACGGCATACGTCTTCCTCAAGGCGGTGCTGGAGTTCCCCCGCCGTGTGAAGCCGCAGGACGTGGAGAAGTGGGGCAGGTGGGTGGTGGAGAAGCTGAGGGAGGAGACGAAGGAACTCTACGATGCAGACATCTACATCGGCACCTGGGAGATCAAGTGCCCGGTGTGCGGCCGCTACACGCCGCTGGTGGGCAACTGGTGGCTCGCCAGGGTGAGGGGCAAGGAGGGCTACGAGCGGCTGGCATGGATGGAGTGGCGAGACGGGCGCGTCGAGGTCCGAGACCTAAACGAGGAGTGCAGAAAAGAGGGAGGCGGTTCCTGCGACGAGCTGGAGGCCGAGGTCTCGGCGAGGGGCGAGGAGGGCGGCTCCGTGGTGTGGCGCGGCAAGAGGTACGCCGTCCCCCTAAAAAACATAGACGCTAGGCGCGAGACGGCGCAGTGCCTCCACTGCCGCGCCGAGATAAACCACCGCGTGGTAAACGGCAAGCCCGTCAAGGGCAAGAAGAGCGAGGGCGACTGGTACGTCAAGTGGGCGCTTAGGCGGTGGAACGCCAACTACGAGCGGTACCTAAAAGGCGAAATCACTCTCGACGACCTCAAAAACTCCCCCGCCCGCCCCACCCTACTGGCCAAAGTGCGTATAGAAAACGGCGACCTAAAATTCCAGCCAGCCACGCCCCAAGACGTAGACAAGCTGTGGAAAGCCGCCGAGGAGCTAAGGAAGATGTGGGGAGACCCGGATATACCTATAGAAACTGTTACTCCCTACGGCAATCGATACCTATTTCCAATACTCTATGGCTTTGATAAATGGTTCAAATTATTCAATCCACGTCAGCTTCTCGTCCTTGTCAAGCTTGTGAAGCTAATTAGGGAGGCTGGCCGTCTCGCCGAGGAGGAGAAGCTCAGGGAAGGCGCCAGCGGAGAGGAGGCTAAGAAATACTCCGAGGCCGTGACGACGTACTTAGCAGTAGCACTAATGAAGTTTATTGATTATTACAGCGTTGCAACATTATGGAACCCAGGTTCGTGGTCCTGGAATAAGGTAGCACATTCCTTGTCTATGAGAGGTATCGCTATGCAGTGGAATTGGTGCGAGATAAAACCAAGTACGCCCCTTCCGCTTGCCTATAGTGGTACTATAACAAATATCGTTGAAAGTTTAAAATACTTGGCTTCCACTCTTACCACTAGTCTGGGCAAATCAATTGTTATCTTAGACGACGCTACAGAGCTCTCCAGGCTTGAGGGGGAGAGATTTGACGTTGTGGTTACTGATCCGCCGTATGCGGATGATGTGCCTTATGCGGAGCTGAGCGACTTCTACTACGTGTGGCTTAAGCGGGCTCTCAGCGACGTGGAGAGCGGCGAGTTGCGGCCGCGCTTCCTGCCGGAGGCCTTTTTCGACGAGTTCGGCATCGAGATACCTACGCAGTGGCAGAGGTTTGCGCCTAGAGAGGTGAGCGAGAACGAGGGACGGTGGGAGCACTTCGGCATGAAGGTGACCTTCGCGGACCTGCTGTCTAGGGCTTTCAGCAACGTGGTTAGGTTTCTGAAGGAGGACGGTCTCCTGGTGGTGTATTACGTGGCTAAGAAGCCGGAGTCTTGGGAGGCTCTTGTGGACGCCTTGTGGCGGCGGGGCGGCATGACGCTTGTCGCGGCTTACCCCGTGGAGACTGAGGCGGAGGAGAGTGTGGTGGCTAGGGGGAAGGCCTCTGTGCTGGGTGGCTACGTGTCGGCGTGGAGGAGGCGGGCTGGCGAGAGGCCGCTTGAGCTAGACGCCGCGTGGGAGACCGCGGTGGCGGAGGTGGCGAGGAGGGTGGAGGGGCGGATGAAGATGGTGGGGAGGAAGAACGGGGCGACGGCTTGGGTGTATTACTACATGGCGGCTTTGGAGTACTTGACTGCGTATTTCCCGGTGCGGATGGGGGGTGTGGAGCTGGA
>JAVZUI010000088.1:0-5392 GCA_038879095.1 Pyrobaculum sp.
GGGGAGCTCCGCGCCGGTGAGTGACCCGGCGCCTGGGGCTCTCACGGGGGGGCCGACGGGGGACCAGTAGAGCCACCTACCCCCGAAGACGTATTTACACGGGCTGTAAATCAAGTAGTCAAATTCTTCGCACTCCCTTTTGCAGAGTGTGGAAATGCCCCCCTCTTTTAATACGTAGATTGAATGTGGCGCCCGTGGGTATATAAGCCCATCTCGGTCGTCGTAGAAACAGTCCTCACACCAGTTGTAAAACCACCACCGCGACCCCTCTATAGGAGGGGTGCACCTCGGCTTGAAACCTCCCGTGTGGCGCCTCGCCGGGGTTAATCTGACGTAGATATCCCCCCGGTGGTTGAGATCTACCACAGGCTTGGCTAAAACCATGCCACGAACATCATAGCTTACACATGCATACCCCCCGGATCCCTCCTCTCCACCACCTCCACAAAATCCATCAAATACTCAAAATAATCAATCTCACACACTCATCTCTATGTATAGGACAAAGCCCTCCTCAGCCCTCCCCAACACCACAACTCTGTACAATGAGGCCTCGCCTACTACACACTTTCCCACGAAGGGTAAGGGCGTGTGTCTGACCATCACCCAGGGTTTGAATAGCGGGCGGGCCATGTGGCGTGTCTGAGCTGGGGATTTAAGTCTTTAGATACCTCTCGACGGTGCTCCGTCGGAGCATAACCACGGTCTGTCGACTCCCGCAGAG
Source organism: Pyrobaculum sp. (assembly GCA_038879095.1). Classification (GTDB taxonomy): domain Archaea; phylum Thermoproteota; class Thermoprotei; order Thermoproteales; family Thermoproteaceae; genus Pyrobaculum. Next base: position 725 of record JAVZUI010000088.1, read on the forward strand.
GACGAGGCGTTAGCCCTCCAGCTCCCCGCTCCTCCGGCGTGGCCAGCGGGGGGCCTGTCGGCGGCTTGGCTAGCCCAGGTGTTATACCCTTGTACATTTCACGGCAATATACAACCTCTTTCTCGACTCCGGGGCTCCACGACATGTGTCTCACAGAGAGGCTGCTGGGAAATGTCCAAGGCCGCCGGGATATGCCCTCAGTCCCAACAAAAGTGGCATGTGGAAGGCGTTATTAACCCCAAGGGGTCGCCCGCGGCAAATCTCAAAACTGAAGGACAGGGATTTGTCAAAGGCCACCCCGCCACCACCTCGTTGGGGATGTCCAACTCCACGAGCTCTGGGATGACAAAGGGTCGCCGGCAGATCCAAAAGGGAGGGACGAAGAGATCCACAGAGGCAACCCCCCGCCTGGCCAACACCCCCCTCACATAGTCCAACAAAGCCCCCACCACAGCTCGGCCCTCCTCTGTACAAGCCACAAGCCTAGGCGCCCCACAGGGCGACTGCACGTCGTCGAGACTACCCGCGTAGGGCCCCAGCACTTTGACATAGCCAACCTCGCCGAAGTCCTCCAACGGGTTTTTGGCAGTGGGCACAAACTCCGCCTCGTAGAGGCCGTCACCTATCAACACCCACCTCCCATCGTCGAGGAGGCCCAATACTCTATGCCATGCGATCGAGTAACCCACTCTTAGATATCTATCCTTGTGTCTCACCACTGGGAGCTCTCTGTCGATTAGATGGCCACCTCTCTTGTAGTCTTTAAATTCCTCCGGCTTTTCAATTGCAACCTCCTTCACCTCGTAGCGTTCAGAAATAACAATCCGCGACAGGCGTATATAAGCGGCGCCCAGCTCGCCGTCGTATACAAAAATACCATCTTTCACCCACCACCTGCTGTACTCCCCCCACTTGGCAGGCAACGAAGGCACAAACGCCGGCTTAAACCCGTCTAGAGCGCCATCCCACTCCTCATAACTATCTTCTCCCCTCTCTACATACAACCAAGCGTGTTTCTTCAGCCTCTCGTAAATCTTTGGATCTAGAAATCTGTAACACTCAATACAACACTCATGGACGAGCTTGCCGCGAGGAGTCCTCCCCAGCGGGTACCGCTCAATAGTCATGACCTCCAGTCAAATATCCAGAAGTCCCCCAGCTTCAACAAGACACCACAGGTATCCACCAGAGGCCAGTCGATAACCTCGCGGCCCAAGCCATAGACAGTGGAGTAGCCAAGGAGCACGTGGGGTATCCCCCCGTCTATATCACACCTATGGCCAGCGGATGTAAGAGCCTCTCTCGTATCATCAACACAAGCCACAAGCCCAGGGGCTCCGCAGGGGGACCGGACGTCGTCTACATCCCCCGTGTAAGGACCCGTGACTTTGACATAGCCAACCTCGCCGAATTCCCCCAGCGGGTCTTTCGCCGTGGGGGTAAAGACGGCCTCGTACAACCCGTCGTCGCCGATGACAACCCACTTGCCATCGTCGAGGATGCCCAATACTCTATGCCAGGCGATCCAGGGACCCACTCTTAGATATCTACTTGGGCTTCTGACGACGGGGAGCTCCGCGCCGGTGAGTGACCCGGCGCCTGGGGCTCTCACGGGGGGGCCGACGGGGGACCAGTAGAGCCACCTACCCCCGAAGACGTATTTACACGGGCTGTAGATAATATCCGTGAGTTTTTCATCGCCCTCGGGTGTCTGGACCACGCCGTTGTCTTTTAACACGACGGTCACGTGCTCGCCCTCTGGGTAGTTCAGCTCTGGGGTTATCCAAGGTCCGGAAACTAGGTTGTGCATCCACCACCGGATGCCTTCTAGCGGCGGTATGCAGATACGTCGAAATGGCCCCTCGTACCGCTCGACGAGTTGAAAGACAAGGGCGCGGTATTTGAGCACGGGTTTGGCTAGGACAAAGCCCTTCACCTCATAGCGCGGCATTTCAACAAATCCATCGCCGCTTGGGACTTTGCAACTACCCACGACTCTCTCCCTGGCGACTAACCCATTGAGATTTTCCAACCTCTCCCCACAGGGGTCTCCCCACAGAGCTAAGACGAACCCCCGGGGGGATCTGCCCAGAAGGGCCACGTTGACATCGTAATAGTCGTGGCCTATGTAAATACACGGGCCGATGTACTCCTTAATGCTAAATATACAACCCAGCCAGTGTTTAAACAAAGCCTCCACGGCACTACCCATATTTTTAACCTTTCCAACAGTTATTCCACGCCTTTATAGCCGCCTTCTCTGCAGTGTTGAAATCGCCAGTTATCCTCTCGAAAACCATGAGCCTAAGTCCATACTGGCCATCGCCGCCGGTGTACACGCCGAAGACAAGCCTCACCGGGGGACTGCGGCCCAGTAGCCCCGCCCACTCCGTCAACGCGGTTTTAATCTGCGGGTAGGCCAAGACTTTATCTGACACCTCCCCCTTCGCCACAGCCCCAACAGTGGCCCCCGCAACCGCGTCCGTCCTAAAACCTAGTAAGGCAACCCCCCTATTAGTTAGACAAATCCCCTCTTTGCACGTAGATAAAAGACCACTTTCTAACAACGCGCCTACTGTGGGGTTCTTATCTTCGCTCCCTCGGAAAAACTTTTGAATCACCTCGTTAAGCTCCCTTCCAACCTCAAGCAGGTAGACGCCGTCTTTAGACAGGGCAACGCCATCGGGCGAGACTAAGCGCGTGCCCTTGAGATGAATAAACTTAGCCTCCACGCCGTATATGGGCCTCCCAGGCTCTAAATAACCAGCTAAGCCAGACAAAACCAACGGGCCATCTACAGGCTCCGCGCCTTTGGGATCGATATCCACCTCATATGCGTATTGTACAAACGACGCAACGCCTAGATGCTCCAGAGCTGAAAACGCCCCCAGCGATGCAAACCTCTGCTGCCACTGACTCCACGCACCCACGCTTAAAAACGACCTAAGATCATCTACCAATTCCGAGGCATAGCTAATAGAAACCTCCACACACACATACTTACTTCTAAACCCCCTAACCGACACCTCCCCTCTCCCCACCTTCACCGCCTTAAACGTCACAAGACCCTCATCTACCAGCTTATTAAAAAGCCCATAGTTAGTCCAACGGTAAAAGCTCCTGTCGCTCCCAAACCCAAACACAAAACCACCGCCCACCCCTCCCTCCTCATCATAAGCCAAGTAGTACCTACCCCCACCACCCTCACGTCCCTCTATAGATCTGGCAACAACCTGAATTACAATCCTTTCCCTATACTTTTTTTCCTTAAACTCTGCCACTACTTCGGCCACCGTCTTGCCCTCTTTCTCTACGAAGACCCCCATTCTTGATAGCTGTACCACTGCCGCCACGTTGCCCTCGCCTAATTCACTCGCCAGTCTTTCAACTGCCGCGTTCCACTCATCTTCTTTAACACCAACAGGTCCCCAAGCCCTCGCGGCAATATACACAGCATGGTTGGCGTGATCAAACCTCTTAGCCCTGCCGGCGACGCCGACAAATGACCTGCCGAACTTCTCCAAGGCGTCTTTTGACACCTTAGCGTATAGATTAGAGGCGAGGTCCACCGCGGCGGATACCCTCTGCGCCCAGGTGACGTAAACCGCCGCGTAGTACCTCCCCGCGTGGAAACAAGAAGAGTCGGTCAAAACCCCCGCGTGGAAACTCTCAACCTCGGCAAGGTCCACGCCGAAGGCCGAGAAAACCTCCTCAGCCGCCTGAGGCTCGAGAAGCCGGCGGAGATCCTCGGCGATAAACACATCGGAAATGACAAAACCCGACCCAGTCCCCACAGCCCTAGCCCACTTAGAAGTCGAAAGGGCGTAGTAGGCGGATTTAACAGCGTCTACAACGCCCCTGACCTCCTCAAAAGCCCTAGCCCCAGCCCCCAGCAACTTGCCAAAAAGGCCAGCCACCCTCCCCACGGGGATTACGGTCAGCGCCACCTCGCCGAGCAGGGCGTAGTCATAGGAGTCGGAAACCTCGTCAAACCCCCGCCAAAACCGCCTATTACACCAATCAACGGCGTCTACAAGCCGCCTCACCTCCGCCGGCAGAAACACCGCGTGGAGAGGCCTAAGCAGAATAGACCGGTTCCCCGCCACGAGACGCGGCTCGTTAAAGACAACGGAGAAATTCCCCAGCGAGTAATTCCCAGGCGGGGCATAGAGGAAGAGAGACACCTCGTACTCCTTGTCCCCCTGCCGCATTACAACAGGCACCGCCACAACACCCTCCAAGGGCGCAGCCGACAGATTAAACTCCAACCCCTCCTTCTCGCCCTTAAATCTAACAACCGCGAGGTAAGACACACCCACAAACGACGGGTTCCCCACCACGAAAAGCCCAGTCCCGTTAGACTGCACCTCGAAAAACACCGGCACATAGACCACAGACCCGTTAGACAAGACAAACGACACAACGCCACCCCTCCTATCCACTCTCTCAACCACGACGTCGAAGCCGAAGGATCTCAAAAGCCGAGTAGTCTCACGGACATTCAACCCGTGGACGGCGGCCCAGGCCAAGAGGTGCTCCAAGCCGCCAACCACAAGCCTCACAGGCGCCGAGGCCGCCTCGTACACATCCCACGAAAGCTCCTCAGGTCTCCGCCCCGCAAAACCGCCGTCGGCACAGACGTCGCTCCAGTCGGGGTTAAAGTAGTTA
>JAVZUI010000089.1:0-5227 GCA_038879095.1 Pyrobaculum sp.
ATACGTCTACAAGCTTTCTCAAAATCCCCTTGACGGGGACTAGGTCATTGTTTAACAAAACAAAATAACGATACTGACTTTTTAACTTACGGAAAGCGTAATTAATAGCCCTAGAAAAGCCTAAATTACGCGGCAAACGCAAAAAGACAAAATTAGCACCAGAAGACTTCAAAAACTCCACCAAAGCGACACCACTACCGTCGGTACTGCCATTGTCAATTAAATAAATTAAACAATCCTCGGAAGCAACCCTAAGAGAAGCATACTCGATAGGCAAAATAGCGCCACTATTATAATTTACGAAATAAGCCACGCACTCCTCCACGTTATATTGGATACTCGAAGTTGTTTTCGGCTTCCTTGAGCGGTGGGCATTTGGCGTCTTTTTCGCTTAGGATGGCCTTGTCGGGGGCTGGCCATCTTATTCCTATCTCGGGGTCGTCCCACCTCACGCACCTCTCCCTCTGCTGGTCGTATTCCTTGGTGACTAGGTAGAGGAAGAGCGTCTCCTCTAGGGCTTGGAAGCCGTGGGCGAAGCCCGGCGGGATCCAGAGGGCGATGCCCGGCTCGAGCTCCACAGCCACGTATCTGCCGTACCACGGCGATCCCCTCCGGATGTCCACAGCCACGTCCAGCACCCGCCCCTTCACCACAGTCACCAGCTTCCCCTGCTCGGAGGGCTTCAGCTGGTAGTGCAACCCCCTCACCACGTAGGGCCTAGAGTAGGAGAGGCTCACCTGGACGAAGTCGTATGGCACTCCGGCCGCCAAGTACTCGCCCCGCTTCCAGAGCTCCGCGAAAAAGCCCCTCTCGTCCTCAAAAAGGCGGTACTCGAAGAGAATTACGTCGGGTATTTCAAGCCTCTTGGCGCTTATCAGAGGCATATCGCACATCTTCTCTAAACCTTTTTAAAGACTCCTCCAAGTCCCAAAAGGGAGTCCTAAGGAGGGATCTGGCCAGAGACACGTCGAGGCTCGAATCCCTCGGCCTCCTCGCCGCCCACTTCATATCGGCCATAGAAGCAGGCTTCACCAACTCCCTAGGCAGCCCGAAGGCATCTGCAATAGCCAGGGCGAAATCCAGCCGCGAGAGCCGGGGCCCCGCCACGTGGAGAATAGGCGGCCATTCCCTCTCTAAAAGCTCGGCGAGGGCCTCGGCCAAAAGCCCAGCGTAAGTCGGGGAGTAGAACTGATCCGCCGCGGCGTGCACGGCCTCCCCCCGGGAAAGCCTCTCCACGACGGCCTCTGGGAAGCTCTTCTTCCCCCCAGCGACGCCGTAAACCCCGCTGGTCCTAACCACCCAGCCTCCGCTGGCCAAGACGGCCTCTTCGCCGAGAAGTTTAGTAAGGCCGTAGAAATTCACGGGGGCGGGGACGTCGGCCTCTCGGTACATCCCCCTATCCCCCGGGAAGACGTAGTCCGTGGAGATGTAAATAGTAGGCGCCCTCTTGGCCACCCGCCTAGTGGCCACAACGTTAGAACGCCAACATTCCCCCCTCTCCACTTCGCAACGATCTACGTCAGTCATGGCGGCCGCGTGTATAGCCAAATCGGCCTGCGGTATGTCGACCTCGGCCAAATCGCCCTTAACCTTAACCAAGCGGGGGTGCTCCACTCTCAACTCCCTTCTGTGAAAAACCGCCACGACGTCGTAGCCCCTCTCCAGTAAGATAGAGAGGAGCTTAGAGCCGAGGAACCCCGCCGCGCCGGTTAAGAGGATCTTCACGCCCAAGGCTCGTCTCTAAGCACGTACTCGTCGAGGAGAGGCTCCCACCACCATCGGTTATCCACATACCACTTAACCGTCTCCCTAAGCCCCACCTCCCAGGGAGTCCTCGGCCTCCAGCCAAGAGCCGCGATCTTATCCCCCCTCATGGCATAGGCCCTATCCCCGCCAGGCCTGGGCCTTCCGTATTTAACCTCGCCCCTCCCCAAGACAGCCACGATTGCCTCAATCACTTCTTTCACCGTGCGGGGATTGCCGCCCGGCACGTTATACACAACGCCGTCGCCTTTCTCAATTATGAGATCCAGCGCCTCGCAGAAATCCGACACGTATAGGTAATCCCTCACGTCGGAGCCGTCGCCGTATATAACCGCAGGCCTCCCCAAGAGAATTCTAACAACGGTGCGGGGGATTAACTTCTCGGGGTGTTGGAAGGGGCCGTACATATTGCTCGGCCTCACTATCTTCGCCTCGACGCCGTAAGTCCTCACGTAGGAGAGAATGAGGAGATCCGCAGCGGCCTTGCTGGCGGAGTAGGGGCTGGAGGGGAGGAGGGGTGAGTCCTCGGCGGCAGGAGGCCTCCCGTACATATCGCCGTAGACCTCGTCAGTGGAAATGTGGACTACAGGTAGGCGCCTAACCCTGGCCACCTCCAGAAGGGAGTAGACGCCGAGGTAGTTAGTCTTGATGAAACGAGCCGGCTCGTTGATAGAGCGATCTACGTGGGACTCAGCGGCGAAGTTCACCACGAGGTCCGGCTTGTAGTCATCCACGGCCTTGAGGAGAGAGGGCTGATCAGCCACGTCCCCCCTTACGACAACTATTTTATCCCTCACCTCCAGGAGGTTCTCGGGCCTCCCCGCGTAGGTAAAGAGGTCGTAGACCACTACGTCGACCCCCCTCGCCGCCCAACGCCTCACGCAGTTGCTGCCTACAAAGCCCGCCGCGCCTATAGCCAAGAGGCGCATGGAGTAGTAAAGCCAGGGGTTTATAACTCCACCACAGAGTAGTCCGAGATGTGTAGCCTTACCGCCCTGCCGTCTCTCGCCGCGATTCTGGCGTGCCTCCCCACGATAGACTCCTCAAGCCTCGGCACGTTCTCAACGGAGCAACCCTCCATCAACACGCTGTATTCCACAACGCTGTTCTTAACCACGCAGCGATCCCCCACGCTCGTGAAGGGGCCGATGAAAGAGCCCTCGACCACGGCCCCCCTCCCCACCACGGCAGGCCCCCTCACTACGCTGTTCTTAACGACGGCCCCCTCCTCCACGACAACGCGGCCCTCCAACCGGCTGTCCTCGACAACGCCTCTAACGTCGCGCTTGGCGTATTCGTCTAGTAACAACGCGTTCGCGGCCAGAACGTCGTCTTTTTTGCCTATGTCAAGCCACCACCCCTCGTGCACTACGTAATCCACGCGGCGCCCCTCTCTCAGCATTAGGTCTAAGGCGTCTGTTATCTCGTACTCGCCGCGCCAAGAGGGCTTGAGGCGCTTAATGTACTGGAAGACTAGGGGGGTGAAGAAGTAGAGGCCGACGAGAGCAAGGCGCGACGGAGGCTGCCTAGGCTTCTCCACAAAGCCAACAAGCCTGCCGCCCCCGTCGAAAACGGCGACTCCAAAGCGAGTGGGATCCTCCACCTCTTTGAGCACCACCAAGGCGTCTCCGCCCGATTCCTCAAAACGCCTCACGTAGCGGGCCACGCCCTCCTGCACTAAGTTGTCGCCGAGGTATACCAGGAAGGGGCCGTCCACGAAGCCCTCGGCGAGAGAGACGGCGTGGGCGAGGCCAAGAGGCCTCTCTTGCACTATATACTCCACGGAGACGCCGAATTTAGACCCGTCCCCCACGTACTCGGCAATTTGCTCCCTATTGTGAGGGCCCACCACGAGAAAAACCTCCCTAACCCCAGCCTCAGCGATTTGCGAAAGAACCCAGCCCAACACAGGCCTATTGGCAAGAGGGACCAAATGCTTAGAAAACGAGAGAGAAGTCGGCCTAAGCCTAGTGGCGTAGCCCCCGGCCAATATAACGGCGTACATAATGGGGTGCATAATGTGGTCGCTATTTAATATTTTAAGACGTTGTGATCATATCAGTAACCATATACTTTAAGATTAGCGAATAAAAGAAGAACTACGAGGAATCATTAAAACAACTCTTGGATATGAATCAAGTCCACACTTAATACAAAATTGATGAGACATAATTAATAGAATATAGTTATTACAAGTAAATGTATACGAATTTTTTACTATATAATAAATACCAGTTTCGTTGAAGACAAAATACCTAATTAAAGCATCAGTAGAGGAAAGAATTTCAACAGTAATTCGTGAATTATTACAAGCGTAATAATGAAATGATAATATTGATGGATCAATAATTTTACCGTTTATAACAAGACGATACTTATCGTTTATCTCAAAAACTACTCTATTATAATTAGTTAAATTTATAATTAGTAAGTGGCCATCATGTATTTTGAAGCTAAGATCGTGACGTTCCAGAGACGAAGAAAAGGAAGATAAATTAATATTACATTCAAAACACGGGAAAATATATATTGCAGATTTTAAAGTTGAGAGAAATGAAATTGTTACATTGTATGGGGCAATGAGAAGCGTATTCATATCAATATTCTTGCCGATTTCGAAGGCATAATCGTAATTAACAAAAGCGCCTGGATAGTTTATGTAAAACCATGGTACTGAAAGCGACAAGTAAAATAAAAATGATAATAAATAATACAGAAGAGAGATATTATATTGAATTTTAGGTTTATGTTTTAAAACATAAATAATAAAAAATTGAAAAACAAAAGCGTTAAGTCTGTTAGCGATTTCCGTAAAAGTCCCAAGTATTCCAATTACACTAAAAATTTCTAAAAATAATATTAGTGTTATAAAATTAGCTAATAATTCATTTTTATGTATTTTAACATATTTGCTATATAAATCAATTTGTATTAATAAAGTTGCTAAGTTTGATATAAGTAGAATTTTCTGGTATGAAAAGCCGTGTATAGTTAACTGCATTAGTAGAATAAATAATATTAAGGACATTAAATAAAGTATTATTTTATTAATGAAAAATTGAGATATTCTATCTAATATTTTCAATCGATTAATTACATACTTAATTGGAATAACTAAAATCGGTATTAATAATAATAATTCTTCTTTAATTATAATATTATATGCTAAATTTAAGTTTTGTATCACTTCTCTATGTAATATTGTGTATACGAATATTGTAACCCCCAAAATCGTTAGATTAGCTATTTCTTTGTTTTTTGATGCTATTATATAAATAATAAGCAATAAAATCAAAACTTCAGGTTCTATTAAAAAGCTTAACAACAGTGCAAGATACCTCCATTTTGTTTGTTCAAGTAAATAAATTGATGCAAATAATGAGGACACTATGCTTAGTTTGAAAGTCTCTAAAAGGAAAGGATAAGGCATATTAAAGAATGGTATTCCAAAGGCACCTCCTAT
>JAVZUI010000090.1:0-5075 GCA_038879095.1 Pyrobaculum sp.
CGCCAGCCTCCTCTCAACCCACCTAACCCACACCCTGGCGTTGTTTATATAAGCACAACACTCGTCTAGACACAACACCCAGCCCACAGGCTTGTCGGAAGCCAGAGCAGAGAGACACTTCAGCGACTTCTTCAACATGTAGATACTCCGCCGCAGATACTTACCCGCACCCGTGGATAAGTAGAAGCCGAGGTACTGGACTGCCCAGTAGACGCGCCAGAGGCAACGCCTCTGAGCGTCGCACTTAACCGCCGCGGCGTTGATATAACTAAGCGCAGTCTCCAACGAGCCAAATACCTTGATTATGTTAGAGGCCTTAGAGACACAAAGTTGCCTCCCAAGCCACAAGACCTCCGTAACCCCCAAGTCCCCCGGACACGACCCCTGGAAAATACAGGGCTTGCTCAGTACAGGCACAAAAAACTACGCCCCCTATTTAAAATCTATACTCGCCACCACAGAGGCAGGCAACGCCTTCAAAGCCCTCCACAACAGCTCCTCAAGCCCAGGCCTGTAGCTAATTTTAATAACGCCTTGGTCCACCACAACTGCGTCCTTTGACAACCCAGCAGACCTCAACTCCCCCAAAATCCTCCTATACACCGCATCCACTAGATAAGCAGTGTTAAGAGATATAGAGACATACCTCTCCATTAAATAGAGAGATGAGAAATGTATATAACATTTTCTCCCGCCGCTCACCACACAACAAGGCGTGAAAAAATTTAAACCTCGGCAATACATAGGTGCAGAGCCCGGTCGTCTAGCGGCCAACGGGTCACGACTACATAACCCGGCCAGGGATGCGGGGCTCTGGACCCCGTGGCCCGGGTTCGAATCCCGGCCGGGCTACTTGTTTACATTTCTTATCCGTCATTATACATAATTGACGAAATTTTTAAAAACTGCTAAGAAGTAGTAGTCATGAAAGCGGAAATTGTGGCAAGGAGGCCGCCTATAACTTCTCACGCCGATGTAAAAATTAGAGATGTGGCGCGTCTAATGGCTGAGAAGAGGATTGGGCTTGTGGTGATTGTAGACAAGAATCAGCCAGACGCCGTAGTTGGCGTGGTGTCTGAACGCGACATAGTGAGGGCTGTGGCTAGGAACCTAGACCTCGACTCTCCTGTAAAAGAGATCATGACCTCCCCCGTCATAACGGTTGAGGGGGAGGAGCCCGTGTGGAGGGTGGCTGAGATAATGAGACAGCACAACATTAGGCACGTCGTGGTTACAAAAGGCGGCAGGCTCTACGGCGTTATTTCAATTAGAGACTTGGTGTCTGAAGACGCCGTGTTGAGAAGTCTCGTGGAGTTTGGAAAGCCGGAGGAGCACGTCCCCGCCGGAGATTAATATAAACTATACAGTTTTTCGTATGGACACGGTAGTGGTTGGGTATGACGGGTCTCCGCAGGCGAAGAAGGCGCTTGAAAAGGCGAGAAAAATCGCCGAGAAGTTTGGTTCTAAAATATACGTTGTACATGTAATTGACACAGCTGTGCTGTCTCTTTCCGACATGTTCTCGTCGCCGTCTGTAATCGCCAGTCTTAAAGAAAAGGCGGAGCAGTTGATTAAAGAGGCTCTCTCGGCCGTGGGGCCTGGGGCGGAGGGGAGGGTGCTCGAGGGTGACCCCGCCCACGAGATTATAAAATTTGCCCGGGAGGTGAACGCGTCGTTGATAATACTCGGCGCCAGGGGGCTCAGCACTATTAGGAGGATTTTGATGGGAAGCGTGTCTTCCAGAGTGGTACAGGAGTCGCCGATAGACGTCTTAATAGTCAAGGGCTAACGCGCCTCCAGCGCCTGTTTAATCAGCGGAGCCGCCGCGAGGAGCATCACAAATCCCGAGAAGGCGAAGGCCGCCGCGGGGGAGTGGGAGTACATATACGCCGCCACGACGCCGCCTACAATTGTGCCTAGGTATTCCAAGGCCAGAGTGGCTCCCATGACTCTGCCTCTGTTCTCCGGGGTTATGAGGTCGCCGACTAAGGCCCTCCTTATGGACATGACCACCTCAGCCCCTATGCCTGTGATAATCGCCGCGGTCACAAGGGCCACGACGTTGCCCCAGACCCCCAGCATTAAGTAGCCCACGGCCATGAGCATAAGCCCCGAGAAGAGGGCGGTGACGCGCGGCGCCTTGTCGATGACTGGCATTAAGACCAGGCCGAAGAAGATGCCCACGGCTGTGGTGGCGCTGTTGACGACCCCCCACGACGTGTTGTCAAGCCCCACCACCAGCGTGGCGTACAACACCCCGAAGGTCTGGAGAGAGGTCGAGGCGAGGCTGGTCAAAAAGCCCAGCACCATCACGTATATCATAAACAGAGACAGGCCCCTCAGCCCCCTCCAAAAGGCGTAGGAGAGGACAAGTTGGCGAAACAGCCTCCTCTCATCTAACCTAGCCACCGTAATTGTCTCTTGAAGCGCCCTCATGCGGAAGACGGCCACCGCCACAGATATGGCGCCGGACAGAATAAACGACAGCCTCATCCCCCAAATCCCTAGGTGGTCTAGCAGGTAGCCCCCCACAGGGGGGAGAAACAGCCAAGGCACCTGCGGCAACACCGCCGTGAGCATCATCCCCCCGCCCCTCTTCTCAGGCGGCAGAGAGTCTAGGAGGATGGCGGTCAAGGCGGGCTGGTAGAAGTGAAGCGCCCAGTCCACCACGTACACCACTGCGAACTGCCTCCAGTCCTGCACCGCGGCGTATAGAAACTGCACCACGGCGATGCCCCAAGTCCCCACCACAATAGAAGTCTTCCTACCTACTACGTCTGTCAAAACGCCGCCTGGCAAGATGGTCAACATGACCGCCAAGGCGCCTAGCGATCTGACAAGCCCAATCTCAAAGTCAGAAGCCCCCAGGAGGTGGAGGTACTTAGACATGTACGGCATAGTAAGCGACCCGGAGATGGCGAAGAGAAACCAGGAAATAACCATCGCCCCCACGTTGCCCCTAAGCCAGAAGGAAAGCCCCACGTTGTGCGCATAAAGGCTTTAGTTTATAAATCTGACGACAAGTTTAAAAAAGGGGCTTAACAATACGGCGATGAACAATTGGGCAGTATTCGCGGCGGCATTCGGCGTAACTGCGGCGTTGTTATTCTCAACCCTCGCCGCAAACATCTACTCAAAAGAGCCCCTATTCAAGCCGTACTGGGAGGACCAGGCGGCGAGACAGGCCATAATGGCCAACGCGTCGAAGATAGGGATTAGAGCCGGCTCAGGCCCCCAGGGCGTAGTGATAGTAGGGTACAAAGACGCCTTGGGCGCTCCAAACCGCGCAGAGCTGTTGACAACGCTTAGACAGCTACTAGACGCGGCATCGGGCTACACGGTGTACCTAACCCCCTGGGCCGACGACAACGCCACTAGGGCCTATCTGGCGCTGTTGTACGAGGGGAGGTTGACGTTGCAGGAATACCTACAGGGAGTTGTGAAAAACGAGACGGCGTCTTCGCCCAGGGTAGACCAAGCCCTAAGCCTTGCAAACTACGTGGCGGCCGCCTACCGCTACCAGGGGACAAACTACGTCCCCACGCCGCCGATATACGTGGTGGTGTACAGAAACGACACGACGTATGTTGTTTACGAGCCCTTCACCCCCGGAAGAGACCAGAACTACGCCGACTGGTTCCAGTGGGTAAAGACGGCCTTGGAAAACCTACGGCAGGGACAGGGAAAGACTACTCCATAGGTAATAAGCCCCCACCGCGAAGACGTACGCAGTAAACAACTTTTTCACAGACTCAGACCTAAGCCTAGGCATCACGTACCTACTTGACAAAAACGAGCCGGCGAAGCTACCAGCCGCGATAGCCACTGCTAGGTACAGGTCCAACGCCCCCAACGCCGCGTAGGTAGCGGTGGCGACCAGCACCGTGGGCAGTATGAGGCCCATGCTCATCGCCGCGGCGGTCTTGGCGTCCATCCCGAGGAGAAGTACCAGCGCCGGGACAAAAATAGTGCCGCCGCCGATGCCGAAAAGAGACGAGGCGAGGCCCCCCACCAACACAAGCAGATAGCCCGCCCAGGCCGACCTCCTAGTGGGCCTCACGTTTTTCAACATCAAGAAGCCAATTGAAACTAGGTACACGCCGTAGGCAACCTTAACCCACCGCCCAGAGTAGCTCACAGACAAGAAGGCGCTTACAGCTGCCGCGGCGGCAGACAAAGCCATGTACCTAGCCAAAAGCGAAAAGTCTATCCTCCTCCGGTAGTTAGCCACAGCCGTCAAAGACGTCACCACAATAGAAAAAAGAGAGGCGGCAGCCGCCGCCTGAAAAACAACCCCAGAGAGGTTTAGAACAGGGACTATGATTATCCCGCCGCCGACCCCAATCAAAGGCCCAAGAAACCCCCCAACAAAGCCAGCCAAAACAGCCGACCAATACATAAAACCCCCCAAACCACAAGTATTAAAGTGATGACACCCCAATAGCCAGAACATGACGACACTCGCATGGGCTGAAAAAATATAAACAGCCACAAACACAGAGACATGGCACGACGAAGAAAGTACGAGGGGCTAAACCCCTTCGTCGCCGCGGGGCTGATCAAGTTCAGCGAGGAGGGCGAATTAGAGAGGATCAAGCTCACCCCAAAGGCGGCAGTAGCCATATCAGTCGCCATAATTGCCGCGATAATCCTCCTCAACTTCCTACCCCCCATATAGCAAAGCCCCCCAAGAACTCGATCTAAACGCCGCCAGAGGCGCCGCCAATAAGACCTGTGCTATACAGCGCGGCAAAGCCACAGCCATCTGCCGACGCCGCCTTCCTCCCGGGGGCAGTCTTACTCTTCGCCATGCCCCCCGTACTACCACCTGCCGTTCCTCCCAGCGCTCCACCTTTAACTCATCCACAGCAACAATCCGCCTTAAACTCCCATAAACACAGAAGCTCTGCCGCTCCTCATATGCGCCCCGCCTCTTTAGGCGTAAGTCGGCTTAAACTTTTTAAATTTGCGCTTTAGTTAAAAAAGAGCGGGGGTGCCCGAGCCAGGTCAAAGGGGCAGGGTTTAGGTCCCTGTGGCGTAGGCCTGCGTGGGTTCAAATCCCACCCCCCGCACTA